>NZ_CP151276.1:1371875-1726250 GCF_046736325.1 Paracoccus sp. ME4 | reverse complement strand
GGCCGCCGAACGTGTGCGGCCGGTCCTGCTGACGGCGGGGACGACGGTGATCGGGCTGATCCCGATGGTCCTGGGCATGACGGTGGACTTCACCGGGCGCGACCTGTTCTTCGGCGCGCCGTCGGGGCAGTTCTGGATCCAGCTGTCGACCGGCATCGCGGGCGGGCTTGTCGTGGCGACGGCTGTGACGCTGGTGCTGACGCCGACGCTGCTGGCCTGGGACGGGCGGCGTCGCTTGGTCCGCGCCGCGCGCCGGTCGGCGGCATAGGGCCGTGCGACGCAAAAGGGCCGCCCGGTCGGGGCGGCCCTTCGCGGCGATGCGCCTTGGTCAGTCGAAGGCGCGGTCGGTGATGGTCGAGACCCAGGCCCCCTCGGGTGCTGCGGCGATCACCGGCTCGGACCCGCCGGCCAGCAGGATGTCCACGGTGCGCTGATAATCGGCCTCGTCCAGCGAACCGTTCGACCCCTCCAGCAGCTTGGCGATCTCGGTCATCATGCGGGTCTGATGCTCCAGGGTCTGCGCGCCGGTCTCATCGTTGTCCAGAACGATCTGGGCTGCCTCCTCGGGGTTCTCGGCCGCATATTGCCAGCCGCGCATGCTGGCGCGGACGAAGGCCACCAGATCGGTCACCTTGGCCTCGTCCGCCAGGGTCTCCTCCAGGACGTAGAGCCCGTCCTCCAGCGTCGCCACGCCCTGGTCCTCATACTTGAAGGTCACCAGATCCTCTGGCGTCAGGCCCGCGTCGATCACCTGCCAGTACTCGTTATAGGTCATGGTGCTGATGCAGGCCGCCTGCTTCTGCAGCAGCGGATCGACGTTGAAGCCCTGCTTCAGCACGGTCACGCCCTCCGCACCGCCCTCGGTCGACAGGCCCAAGGTGCTCATCCAGGACAGGAACGGGTACTCGTTGCCCGCGAACCAGACGCCCAGGGTCTTGCCCGCGAAGTCGGTGGCCGGGTCGGTGATGCCGCTCTCCCTCAGGCAGGTCAGCATCATGCCGGACGACTTGAAGGGCTGGGCGATGTTGACCAAGGGCAGGCCCTTCTCGCGCGCGGCAAGCGCTGCGGGCATCCACTCGACGATCACGTCCGCGCCGCCGCCCGCCAGGACCTGGGTCGGCGCGATGTCCGGGCCACCGGGCAGGATCGTCAGGTTGACGCCCTCCTCCTCATAGAAGCCCTTCTCCTGCGCGACGTAATAGCCCGCGAACTGGGCCTGCGTGACCCATTTCAGCTGCAGCGTCAGATCGCCCGCCTGCGCGCCCCCGGCCATCAGCGCAAGGGACGCGGCCCCGGTCATCAGTCGTGTCATTTCCCGTCTCTCCTGTTGGTGGGGCGGTTGGCCCCGGTTAGTTGCGCTGCGACGGGTGCCAGAACGTCACCTTCTTCTCGATCAGCGCGACAAGTCCATAGAACAGCGTTCCCGCCAGCGCCGCCACGACAATCTCGGCCCAGACCAGCGGCAGGTCCAGCCGCCCCACGGCGGTCGAGATGCGAAACCCCATGCCGCGCGTCGGGCTGCCGAAGAATTCGGCAACGATCGCACCGATCAGGGCCAGCGTGGTGGTGATCTTCAACCCGTTGAAGAGGAACGGCATCGCCGCGGGCAGGCGCAGCTTCCACAGGCTGGCCCCGTAGGGCGCGGCCCAGCTGGCCATCAGGTCACGCTGCATCGCGTCGGTAGCCTTAAGCCCCGCGACCATGTTCACCAGGATCGGAAAGAAGACCATCACCACGACCACGGCCGCCTTCGACTGCCAGTCGAAGCCGAACCACATGACCAGGATCGGCGCGATGCCGACGATGGGCAAGGCCGCGACGAAGTTCCCGATGGGCAGCAGCCCGCGCTGCAGGAAGGGGCTGCGGTCGATGGCGATCGCGGTCAGCACCGCCGCCGCCGCCCCGATCAACCAGCCGGTCAGCGCGCCCTTCGCGATGGTCTGGGCGAAGTCGGTCCAGAGGATTCCGGTATTGGCCGCGAAGCTGGCCGCGATCTGGCTGGGCGCGGGCAGGATGACGGTCGGCACGTCATAGGTCTGCACCACCATCTCCCACAGCAGGATGACGGTCGCGCCGAAGATGATGGCGACCAGAGCGCGGGACGCGCGGGTGTCGATGCGCGACAGCCAGATGTTCAGTGCCCAACCGCCCAGCCAGACGCCGATGATGGGAAGCGCGCTCATCGGGCCAGCCCCATGCGGATCAGCGTCGCGCGTTCGATCACTCCGACGATGGCGACCAAGGCCGCGGCCAGGATCGCGGCGGTGAACAGCGCCGACCAGATCTGCACCGTCTGGCCGTAATAGCTGCCAGACAGCAGGCGCGCGCCCAGGCCCGCCGTGGCACCCGCGGGCAGTTCGCCTACGATGGTGCCGACCAGGGCGGCGGCGATCGCGACCTTCAGGCTGGCGAACAGGTAGGGCAGGGATGCGGGCAGGCGCAGATGCCACAGGACCTGCGCGCGCCCCGCGCTCCAGCTGCGCATCTGGTCCAGCTGCATTCCGTCGGGGTTGCGCAGGCCCTTGACCATGCCGACCAGCACCGGAAAGAACGACAGCCAGGCCGCGATGATGGCCTTGGGCAGAAGGCCCGTGACACCCATGCTGGACAGGACCACGATCACCATCGGCGCGATGGCGAGGATCGGCACCGTCTGGCTGGCCACGGCCCAAGGCATGACCGACTGGTCCATGCTGCGGCTGTGCACGATGCCCACAGCCAGCAGGATGCCCGCCGCCGTGCCGATGGCAAAGCCCGCCAGCGTCGCCGACAGCGTCACCCAGGCATGCCAGACCAGGCTGCGGCGCGAGGTGATGGCCTGACCGGCGATCCCCTCCCACAGCCCGACCGCGACCTGATGGGGGGCGGGCAGGACGGGGCGGTCCTGGTTCAGCGTGCGCGCGACGAGGTCGGGCAGGGTCAGCTCGATCCCGGCGCGGGCGGCCTGGTCGCGCTCCCAGGTTGCGTTCATGCGGATCGCGGCGAGATACCAGACCGCGACGATGGCCAGCAGCACCGTCAGGACGGGAAGCGTCCTAGTCATGGGCATGCCCGTCGCGCAGGCCCTCGCGGACCTCATGGGCCAGGGCGATGAATTCGGGCGTGTCGCGGATGTCCAGCGGCCGGTCCGGGGGCAGGGTGCTGTCGATCACGCGGGTGATCCGCCCCGGACGCGGCGACATGACGACGATCTTGGTCGAGAGATAGACCGCCTCCGGGATCGAATGGGTGACGAAGCCGATGGTCTTGCCGGTCTTGCGCCACAGCGCCAGCAGCGCCTCGTTCAGGCGGTCGCGCACGATCTCGTCCAGCGCGCCGAAGGGCTCGTCCATCAGCAGGATGTCGGCGTCGAAGGCCAGCGCGCGGGCGATGCTGGCACGCTGCTGCATGCCGCCCGACAGCTGCCAAGGGAACTTGCCGCCAAAGCCCGACAGCTCGACCAGATCCAGGACGCGAGCGATGCGTTCTGCGCGGTCTGCCTTGGAAAACCCCATGATCTCAAGGGGCAGGGAGATGTTCCCCGAAATCGTCCGCCACGGATAGAGGCCCGGCGCCTGAAAGACATAGCCATAGGCCCGCGCCCGCCGGGCCGCATCCGGCGCCATGCCGTTGACGCTCAGCGTGCCGCCGGTCGGCGTCTCCAGCGCGGCGATGCTGCGCAGGAAGGTCGTCTTGCCGCAGCCCGACGGCCCGATGAAGCTGACGAACTCGCCGGGCGCGATGTCCAGGGTCACGTCCTTCAGCGCATGGACCGGCCCGTCGGCGGTGTGAAAGGTCAGGCCGACGTCGCGGGCCCGGATGACGGCTTCCACGATCAGACCCCGCTGACCGGAATGCCGCCGCGCGCGATCGGGCGGGGGGCGGTCAGCTCCTTCCACGCGCTCAGCGCGCGGTTGACCGTGCCGCGCGGCTCGCGCGCGACGAATTCACCATGGCCCTCACGGCTGTCCACCTTGCCCTCGGTCACGGCGACGACGCCGCGGGTCAGGGTGAAGCGCGGCAGGCCCTTCACCCGCTGCCCCTCGAAGACGTTGTAGTCGATGGCCGACTGCTGCGCGCCGGCGGTGATGGTCTTCTCCGCCTCGGGGTCCCAGACCACCAGATCGGCGTCGCTGCCCACCAGCACCGCGCCCTTGCGGGGATACATGCCCAGGATCTTGGCGATGTTGGTCGAGGTCACGGCCACGAATTCGTTCGGCGTCAGGCGTCCCGTGCCGACCCCCTGCGTCCACAGCATCGGCATCCGGTCCTCGAGGCCCCCGGTGCCGTTCGGGATCTTGGTGAAATCGCCGCGGCCGGTGCGCTTCTGCTCGGTCGTGAAGGCGCAGTGGTCGGTGGCGACCACCGACAGGCTCCCGGATTGCAGCCCTGCCCAGAGGCTGTCCTGATGCTGCTTGTTGCGGAACGGGGGCGACATGACCCGCCGCGCGGCATGGTCCCAATCGGCGTTGAAATACTCGGTCTCGTCCAGCGTCAGGTGCTGGATCAGCGGCTCGCCCCAGACCCGCTTGCCGGCAGCGCGGGCGCGGCGGATCGCCTCGTGGCTGTCCTCGCAGCTGACATGCACGACATAGAGCGGCACGCCCGCCATGTCGGCCACCATGATCGCGCGGTTCGTGGCCTCGCCCTCGACCTGCGGCGGGCGGGAATAGGCATGCGCCTCGGGGCCGGTATTGCCCTCGGCCAGCAGGCGCGCGGAGAGTTCGGCCACGACATCGCCGTTCTCGGCATGCACCATCGCGACGCCGCCCAGATCGCCCACGCGCCGGAAGGACGCGAACAGCTCGTCGTCATTCACCATCAGCGCGCCCTTGTAGGCCATGAAATGCTTGAAGCTGGTGATGCCGCGATCGACGATCGCCTGCATCTCGTCATGGACCTGCTCTCCCCACCAGGTCACCGCCATGTGGTAGCTGTAGTCGCAATGCGCCCGACCCGCCTTGTTGTCCCACATCTGCAGCGCGTCCAGCAGGCCTTGGCCGGGCGAGGGCAGGGCGAAGTCCACCACCATCGTGGTGCCCCCCGCCAGCGCGGCGCGGGTGCCGCTCTCGAAGTCATCTGCCGAGTAGGTGCCCATGAAGGGCATCTCCAGATGCGTGTGCGGGTCGATGCCGCCCGGCATGATCAGGCAGCCGCTGGCGTCCAGGACCGTGTCTCCCACCAGCCCCTGACCGATGGCGGCGATCCGGCCCCCCTCGATCAGCACATCCGCCGCATAGCTCAGATCCGCCGTGACGATCGTGCCGCCCCTGATGACCGTGCCCATCGCATCCCTCTTCTTCATCCAAATATCCTGGGGGTCCGGGGGTGAAACCCCCGGTCGGGTTCGCGTCAGCGGACGATCTCGGCCGCGTCCAGCACCGCATGCAGCAGCACGTCGCAGCCCGCGCGCGCCCAGTCCGGCGTGATCGCCTCGGCCTCGTTATGGCTCAGGCCCCCCTCGCAGGGGCACATGATCATCACCGTGGGCGCGACCTTGGCGATCCAGCAGGCGTCGTGACCGGCGCCCGACACGATGTCCATGTGGCTGTACCCCAACCGCTCGGCCGCATCGCGGACCTTGCCGACCAGGCCTGCGTCAAAGGTCACCGGATCGAAATGGCCGACCGGCTCGATCTCGATGCCCAGGCCCAGTTCTGATGCGATGTCAGCGGCTTCCGCCTCCAACCTCGACCGCATCGAGGTGAGCTTGCCCAGATCGGGCGAGCGGAAGTCGATGCAGAAGACCGCCTTGCCCGGGATCACGTTGCGGCTGTTGGGAAACAGGTTCGCCTGACCCACGGCGCCCACGGCATTCGGCTGGTGGTCCATGGCGATGCGGTGCACGGCCTCAATGATCCGCGCCATGCCCAGTCCGGCATTGACGCGCAGATGCATGGGCGTCGATCCGGTATGCGCATCCTTGCCGGTCAAGGTGACCTGCAGCCACCACAGACCCTGCCCATGGGTCACGACGCCGATCTGCTTGCCCTCGGCCTCCAGGATCGGTCCCTGCTCGATGTGATACTCGAACATCGCGTGGATGCGCCGGTCGCCGGGAGCCTCGTCGCCGCGCCAGCCGATCCGGTCCAGCTCATCTCCGAACCGCTTGCCCTCGGCATCCTGACGCCTGTTGGCATAATCCTCGGTCAGCACGCCCGCGAAGACGCCCGAGGCCAGCATGGCGGGCGCAAAGCGCGCCCCTTCCTCGTTAGTCCAGTTGGTCACCACGATGGGCCGCCGCGTCCGGATGCCCAGATCGCGGATCGAGCGGATCACCTCCAGCCCCGCCAGCACCCCCAGCACGCCGTCATAGCGTCCGCCGGTGGGCTGCGTGTCAAGGTGGCTGCCGATATAGACCGGGTCGAGGTCCGGCTCAGTCCCCTCGTGGCGCATGAACATGTTGCCCATGCGGTCGAGGCCCATGCTCATCCCCGCTTCCTCGCACCAGCGGCGGAACAGGGCGCGCCCCTCGGCATCGGCATCGGTCAGTGTCTGGCGGTTGCAGCCCCCGGCGATGCCCGGCCCGATCTGGGCCATCCGGTCCAGACTGTCCCACAGCCGGTCGCCGTCCACCGTGATGTTGGCAGCCGCCATCACGCCACTTGCGTCGCTCATTCTCGGTCCTTCCTGTCGGGCCGCCCCGTTCTGTCGCGGGGTCGGCTGGATGGGTGTGCCGCCTTCAGGCGGCGGTCTTCAGCACCTCGCCCAGGGTGCCGATCAGATGATCGATCTGGGCCTCGCTGATGATCAGGGGGGGCGACATGGCGATGATATCGCCGGTGACGCGGATCAGGATGCCCGCCTCGAAGGCGCGCAGGAACACGTCGAAGGCGCGCTTGCCGGGCTGGCCGTCGATCGAGGCCAGTTCCACGGCGCCGATCAGCCCCATGTTGCGGATGTCGACGACATGGGGATGGTCGCGCAGCCCGTGCAGGGCCTCCTGCCAATAGGTCTCCAGGCTGGCGGCGCGGGTCAGCAGACCCTCCTCGGCATAGGTGTCCAGCGTGGCGATGGCCGCGGCGCAGCTGATCGGGTTGCCGGAATAGGTATAGCCGTGGAACAGCTCGATGATGTGCTCGGGGCCCTGCATGAAGGCGTCGTGGATCTCAGCCGTGGCCAGGACGGCGCCCATCGGGATGACACCGTTGGTCAGGCCCTTGGCGCAGGTGATCATGTCGGGGATCACGCCGAAATGCTGGGCGGCGAAGGGGCTGCCAAGGCGACCGAAGCCGGTGATGACCTCGTCGAAGATCAGCAGGATGCCGTGCTTTTTCGTGATCGCGCGCAGCTTTTCCAGATAGCCCTTGGGCGGCATCAGCACGCCGGTCGACCCGGCCATCGGCTCGACGATGACGGCGGCGATGGTCTCGGCGCCGTGCAGGGCGACCATGCGCTCCAGCTCGTCGGCCAGATGGGCGCCGTGTTCGGGCTGACCCTTGGTGAACAGGTTCTGCGGCAGGTGGGTGTGGGGCATGTGGTCGACGCCCGCCAGCAGCGTGCCGAAATGGCGGCGGTTGTTGACGATGCCGCCGACCGAGATGCCGCCGAAGCCCACGCCGTGATAGCCCCGCTCGCGTCCGATCAGCCGCGTCCGTGCCGCATCGCCCCGCGCGCGGTGATAGGCGAGGGCGATCTTCAGCGCCGTGTCGACCGCCTCCGACCCGGAATTGCAGTAGAAGACGTGCTCCATCCCGTCGGGCGCGATGTCCACGATGCGGTTGGCCAGCTCGAAGGCCAGCGGATGGCCCATCTGGAAGGCGGGCGCATAGTCCAGCTCACCCACCTGCTGCTGCACGGCCTCGGTGATCTTCGGACGGCAGTGGCCCGCGTTGCAGCACCACAGGCCCGCGGTCCCGTCCAGGATCTGGCGGCCGTCGGCGGCGGTGTAGTGCATGTCCTGCGAGGCGACCAGCATCCGCGGGGCCGACTTGAACTGCCGGTTGGCGGTGAACGGCATCCAGAAGGCACGCAGGTCGTTCGGGGCGGGCTTGCGGTCAAGCGGCATGGGGGTCGTCCTCACGTATTATTGACCAAACGGTCAGGAACAGGCTAGCACGGGGCAGGAGGCAGTCAAGCGTCCTGACGGGCCGGAACGCAAATCCGGCCGATCTGCCCAAAAACGGATCATGCCAGAGACCGAGGCCCGATGACAGACGCCACCGCTTCCCCGATGACCCGGATTCAGCAAAAGAACCGCGACCTGATCCTGGCGGGGGCGCTGGAGGCGTTCTCGGCCAACGGGCTGCGGGGCGCGACGATCGACCAGATCGCCAAGGCCGCGGGTCTGTCCAAGCCGAACGTCCTCTATTACTTCCCGTCCAAGGACGACATCCACAAGGCGTTGCTGACCGCGCTTCTGGACATGTGGCTGGCCCCCATGCAGCAGATCGACCCCGCGGGCGAGCCGTTGGAGGAGGTGCTGGCTTATGTGCGGGCCAAGATGCTGATGTCACGCGACTTTCCACGTGAAAGCCGGCTGTTCGCGCATGAGATCCTGCAGGGCGCGCCGCATCTGACCGAGATCCTGGGCGGCGGCCTGCGCGAGATCGTGGACCGCACCGTGGGGGTCCTGGAGGGCTGGATGGCGGAGGGGCGGCTGGCACGGGTCGAGCCGCGCCACCTGATCTTCTCGATCTGGGCGATGACCCAGCACTATGCCGATTTCGAGACCCAGGTCCGCGCCGTCCTGGGCGAGGGCCGCGACCCGGTGGCCGAGGGCGGGGCGTTCCTGGACGACCTTTATCGCAAGCTGCTGACGCCCTGACCGGCCCTCAGGCGGGCTTGTCCAGCATCTCGGCCGCGACCAGAATCAGCGACAGGTTCTCATGCGCCGCGGCGATGAAGTCCTGGCGCGCACCCGACACCCAGTCCTTCGTCGCGGCATTGGTCGCGGCGATCACCGCGGCGGCCAGGATCTCGACCACGCGCTCGTCCGATCCGGGCAGGCGGCGGTGCAGCAGGCTGCGCATCTGCGCGCGGCGCGCCAGCATGTAGCTGTTGCGCAGCGCCTCCAGCTTGGGGTCGCTCTCGGCGAGCGACAGGATCGCGCCGATCATCTCGCGTTCGTGCAGGAAGCGCGTCAGATGCGCCTCGACCAGGCGGGCCAGATCGTCGATCAGCCGCCCCTTGCCCGCCATGAATACCTCGGACGCGTCGGGCGGATAGTTCGGCGGCGGCCCCATCAGGGCGGCCTCCTTGTAGGGGTAGTAGTTGAAGAAGGTCCGCGTGCTGATCTCGGCATGCCGAGCGATGGCCTCGGTCGTCACGTTGGCCAGACCGTCCCGAAGGGCCAGTTCCACGGCGGCGGCCTGGATCTTCTTGGCGGTCCGAAACCTGCGGGTGTCAAAAGGGCTCATGGGGTCCGATCGCTGGATTGTATCGGTACAGCGTCGCAAGCCGCGCGACGCGGGGCAAGCCCCAAATTGCGGAAAACGCCGTTCGCGGCTGCGAAGGGCGTCTGCGCATCTGCGGCAGGCAGGGACGGATCAGCTGCCCCAGGTCCGGACCGGGCCGCAATCCATGTGCACGAAGTTCGACCGGCTGTAGCGTCCCACGCCACCCGCGCGGCAGGCCGCGGCCGCCTGGTAGATCTGCCCGACCGAGCGCGACTTCAGCCGCAGGTCGGCGGCCTTGCCGGTCATGTGCAGCGAGTTCTGCGCCACGCCGCTGGACTGGCGCCGCAGCATCGCGTTGGTGCGGGGCGAGCGGTAGCCCGACAGCATCATGTAGGGCTCGTTGGTCTGCAACAGGCGCGACGAGGCGGCCGCCACGTCGACCATCCGCGGATCGACGCCGATCACCTCTCCGGTGCGCCAGTCGCGCATGAAGATGTTGATCTCGTTCAGCGCCTCGCGGATGTACTTGCCATCGACCCAGTAGACCGTGTCCAGACTTTCGCCGGTACGGCCCGAATACATCCGGATGCGTCGCATGTCGCCCGCGTTTCCGCGCAGAAAGCCGAAGGCGTTGGCCATCACCGGAGCTGCCGCAACGCTGGTGGCCGCGAACACGCCAAGAATGCCGCGACGCGAGATAAGATCCATTGTCATGTCAGATCGCCTGTCCTGCTTCGTTTTTTCAGCCGGCAACAAGATGCGGCCCGTCGTGGTTTATCCCCGACCTGATTAACAATATGTCAAAACACAGTGCGCGCCGAAACAGATTCTGGCCCGGCCGGAACATAATGCCCGGATCTCGGCAAGATACCGCCGAAAATCGCGGCTGTGGCGCAATCGGCAAGGTGCTGTGCCTTTTTCGCAACCACGGTGTTTTCACCATGCCTTCAAGGGGCTGGGGCATGGCGCGGCGGGCGCGGCTGTGGGATGATCGGGGTCTGTTCTGAGGGGTGTGTCATGTCGGTTCTGATGCGGTTGGGCGTGGCGGCGCTGACGTTGTCGGTGGCCATGGGCGGGGTCGCGGGGCCGGTTCGGTCACAGGGTGCTCTCGATCGCGTGACCGTGGCCGCGGCGCCACGGCTGGACTTCTCCGAGGCGCAGATGGCCTTGGCGCTGGCGGTGGCGGGCGATCCGGATCTGGCCGCCTTCTATGGCGGCAACGGCCTGCGTCCGATCTTCCTGGGTCCCGAATCCGAGGCGCGTCGCGCGGCCCTGCGCGCGGGCATCGCCGCCGCGCCGCGCCACGGCATTCCCTCCGCCCGCTATCGCCCTGAGACGCTGACAGCTGGCGCAGACGATCTGGCGGCCGAGCTGGCCCATGCGCGCGCCCTGTCTCGGCTGCTGCGCGACCTGACGGGCGGCGTGCTGGACCCCGGCCGCGTCGACCCCGAGATCAAGCGGCGCCCCGACCGCGCCGCGATGGCGCGGCTGCTGGCCCGGTTCCAAGCGGCGGCCGATCCCGCGGCGGTGCTGGCCGATGCCGCGCCCCGCCACCCGGCCTACGCCACGCTGCAGGAGGCGCTGGCAGGGCCGGCGGCGCTGGTCGTGCCCGCCGATCTGCCGCGCGTCCCCGTTGGCGTGTGGCGGCCCGGCGACCGCGGCGACGGCGTGGCGGCGCTGCGCGGGCGGCTGAGCGCCATCGGCTTCGCATCGGCGGGCGGCGATGCGACGGCCTTCGACGCGACGCTTGCGGATGCGGTCGCGGCCTATCAGCGGGTGGCGGGTCTGCCGGCCGACGGCATCGCCGGGCCGCGCACGCTGGCGCTGCTGAACGGCGACGCGACGGGCGGTCAGGACGCCCGCCAGCGCGCGATCGTCGTCGCGCTGGAGCGGCTGCGCTGGATGGCCGGCGCGGATGTCGAGAGCCGGCATGTCTGGGTGAACATCCCCGAATTCACCACCGTCATCGTCGAGAACGGGCAGGAGGTGTTCCGCACCCGCAGCGTCATGGGCAAGGACACCCCCGAGATGCGCACGCCCGAATTCTCGGAGCTGATGTCGAACGTGGTGGTCAATCCCAGCTGGAACGTGCCGCGCTCCATCGCGATGCGGGACTATCTGCCGCGCCTGCAGGCCAACCGGCATGCGCTGTCGCATCTGGACGTGGTGGACGGGCAGGGGCGGGTGCTGGCGCGCGACGGCATCGACTTCTCGCGCTACAGCGCCTCCAGCTTTCCGTTCCGCCTGCGCCAGAAGCCGAGCGACGACAATGCCCTGGGCGTCGTCAAGTTCATCTTTCCGAACCCCTGGAACATCTATCTGCACGACACGCCGTCCAAGCACCTCTTCGCCAACCGCGTGCGGGCCGAGTCGAACGGCTGCATCCGCATCGGCGACCCGGTCGATCTGGCCCGTGCGCTGCTGTCGCGCCAGACGGACGACCCGGCCGCCATGTTCCAGCGCGCCCGCGACCGCGAGCGTGAGATCTGGCTGAAGCTGGAGCCGGCGGTGCCGGTCCATCTGGTCTACTTCACCGCATGGCCCGATGCCGACGGCACGGTGCGGCTGTTCGACGACATCTATGGCCGCGATGCCCGCATCTGGCAGGCGCTGGAGGATCAGGGCTTCGGCGCCGCCGCGCCCGAGCGGCTGGCCGAGCTGCCGCCGCGGCCCTGACGGCACGCAGGCACTGGAAGCGAGGGCGCAAACAGGCTAAGTCCCGGCCCGAAAGGGGGGACCATGGTCCTGACAATCGGAGAGCTGGCGCGGGCTCTGGACGCGCGCTGCTGGGGCGATGCGTCGATCGCGGTGACGGGGGCGGCCGAGCCCGCATCCGTCGGGCCGGCCGGCCCCGAGGGCGGTGTGCTGGCCATGGCGATGGCCCCGAAATACGCCGAACGCCTGACACCCGGAAGCATCGCGATCCTGGCCGAGGGCATGGACCCCGAGGCCTATGGCCTGAAGGCCGCGATCTTTGCGCCGCGGCCCCGTCTGGTCATGGCGGGGCTGACGCGGGCCTTCGACCGGGGACCCGACATCGCGCCGGGCATCCATCCCTCGGCCGTGATCGACCCTGCGGCCGAGATCGGCGAGGGTGCGGCCATCGCGCCCTTCGTGGTCGTCGGGCCGGGCGTGCGCATCGGCGCGCGGGCGCGGATCGGCGCGCATGTCAGCATCGGGCGCGGCGCGCGCATCGGCGATGACGCGCTGATCCATCCCGGCGTGCGCATCGGGCATGACGTGGTGGCGGGCGACCGCCTGATCGTGCAGCCCGGCGCGGTGCTCGGCGGCGACGGCTTCTCCTTCGTGACGCCGGAGGAATCGGGCATCGAGGAGATCCGCCGGACCCTGGGCACCCGCGAGGGGATCAAGCAGCAGCATTACACCCGCATCCATTCGCTTGGCGCGGTCGAGCTGGGCGATGATGTCGAGATCGGCGCCAATGCCACCATCGACCGCGGCACGATCCGCTCGACCCGCGTGGGCAGCGGCACCAAGATCGACAACCTGGTGATGCTGGGCCACAATGTTGTGGTGGGGCGCGACTGCCTGCTGTGCAGCCAGGTGGGCGTGGCAGGGTCGTCGGTGATCGGCGACCGGGTGGTGCTGGCCGGGCAGGTCGGCGTCAACGACAACATCCAGATCGGCGACGACGTGATCGCCGGCGGTGCGGCCAAGATCTTCACCCGCGTGCCCGCGGGCCGGGTGATCCTGGGCAACCCCGCCGTCAAGATGGAGACGCAGCTGGAGATCCAGAAAGCCATGCGCCGCCTGCCGCGTTTCGCGACACAGCTGGCAAAGCTTCAGGAAACCGTTACACGCCTGTTGGAAAAGGGCTGAGCAGGAGGGCGACATGACAGACGACATCACGCAGCGCATCCGGGCCATCATCGCCGAACAGGCCATGCTGGACCCCGACCAGGTCACCGACGACTCCACCCCGGCCGATCTGGGTATCGACAGCCTGGGGCTGGTCGAATCGATCTTCGCGCTGGAGGAGGAGTTCGACATCACCATCCCCTTCAACGCCAACGAGCCCGACAAGTCCGATTTCGACATCTCGACCATGGGCACGATCATCGCGGCCGTCCGGCGGCTGGTCGCGGAAAAGGCCGGATGAGCGGGCCCGCCGACGAAGCGATGATCGATGCGGGGCGCGCGGCGCCCGCCATCCGTCCGGCGGGCGACCTGACCCGTCGGGACGGGATGCGCCGCGTGGTCATCACCGGGGCCGGCACGATCAACGCGCTTGGCCATGACGTGGCCTCGACGCTGGCGGCCTTCCGCGAGGGGCGCTGCGGGATCACGGCGCTGGATTTCCGCGACGTGGACCGTCTGTCGATCCAGATCGGCGCGCAGGTCCATGACTGGACCCCCGAGACCTACTTCAACCGCCAGCAGATCCTGCTTTACGACAAGTTCACCCAGTTCACCCTGCTGGCCGCAAAGCAGGCGGTCGAGCAGTCGGGCCTGCATTTCCAGGGCGCACTCGGGCTGCGGTCTGGGGTCGTGCTGGGCACGGCGGGCGGCGGGCTGAACACCTGGGACGAGAATTACCGCGCCGTCTACGAGGAGGGCAAGAACCGCGTCCATCCCTTCGTCGTGCCGAAGCTGATGAACAATGCGGCCGCGTCCCATGTCAGCATGGAGTTCGGCCTGCGCGGCCCGGCCTTCACCGTCGCCACCGCCTGCGCCAGCAGCAACCACGCGATGGGGCTGGCCTTCCAGATGGTGCGTTCGGGGGCGGCGGACGTGATGCTGTCGGGCGGCTCGGAGGCGATGCTGTGCTTTGGCGGCGTCAAGGCCTGGGAGGGGCTGCGCGTCATGTCCAAGGACGCCTGCCGCCCCTTCAGCGCCAACCGCAACGGCATGGTTCAGGGCGAGGGTGCGGGCGTCTTCGTCTTTGAGGATTACGAGCATGCCCGCGCCCGCGGCGCCGAGATCCTGGCCGAGGTCGTGGGCTTCGCCATGTCATCGGACGCGCAGGACATCGTCATGCCCTCGGCCCAGGGGGCCGAGCGCGCCATCACCGGGGCGATGGTCGATGGCGGGCTGAACCGCGAGGATATCGGCTATATCAATGCCCATGGAACGGGCACCGCGGCCAATGACAAGACCGAATGCGCCGCCGTGGCCCATGCCTTCGGCCATCACGCGGACCGGCTGATGATCTCGTCGACGAAATCGATGCACGGTCACCTGATCGGCGGCACCGGCGCGGTCGAGCTTCTGGCCTGCATCATGGCCCTGCGCGACGGGGTGATCGCGCCCACGATCGGCTATCAGGAGCCGGACCCGGAATGCGCGCTGGACGTGGTCCCGAACGAGGCGCGCGAGGTGCGCGTCGATGCCGTGCTGTCGAACGCCTTCGCCTTTGGCGGGCTGAACGCGGTCATCGCGCTGCGCCGCGTCTGACGCTTGTGCCATGTGAAAGGCCGCGCCCGTCGGGGCGCGGCCTTGTCGTCTGCGACGGTCCGGCGGATCAGTTCGCGGGCGCGTCCTCGGCCGGGGCGTCTTCGGCGGGGGCCTCCTCCGCCGCATCGGCGGCCGGGCCTTCGGGGGCAGGTGCCGCCGCATAGGCGGTCAGTTCGTCGAAGGCCGCAGTGAAGCCCGACAGCGACATGCTCAACTGCACCGGCTGCTCCGGGTCGCCGCCGAAGGGCAGCAGCTGGATCGTGGCATTGCTGCCGGCCTTCATCGCCGCCAGTTCGGGATTGGTGAAGCCCATCCGCGCCACGCAGCCGACCGGCGCGCAGAAGCTGAACGGATAGCCGCGCGTCTCGCCCGAATCGATCTGCACGCCGAGGCCCTTGATCAGGTCCGTCTCCAGCGGCGCGACCAGCGTGGCGCCGGCGGCGACCTCGCCATTGGCCAGCGGGACCATGGTCAGTTCGGCGACGGCGTTGTCATCCGCGTCGGTCAGCAACTTGTACATCTCGCAGGGGTCCTTGCCCTGACCGGCGCGGATGCAGCGGATCGTCCATTCGCCATGCTCGGACTTGGCATAGTAGCTGCCGGGGCCCTCCGGATCGCGGGCCGGTGCAGCGCCCTCCGCAGGCGCCTGAGCGGCGTCCGCCGCCGGTGCGTCGGCGGCAGGCGTCTCGGCTGCGGGTGCATCGGTTGCAGGCGCCTCGGCCGCGGGCGTCTCGGCAGCGGGGGCATCCGTCGCGGGCGCCGTCTCCTGGGCGAAGACCGGAGCCGACATCAGGGCGAGAGCTGCCAGCAGCGCGGTCGAATGTTTGGTGACCATTGATCTTTCTTTCTTTTGCTCAATGCATTGCGGCTGATCTAGCACGGCGTCGCGGCCTTGTCAGCCGCCCGCCGGATCGCTCCGGCTCACCTTGGCTTGAAGCCGCCGTCACCCGGAAAGAAGGGGGATCGGGAACCGGAACGGCGCGTCATGCGTCTGGCAGACATGCGAAAGGCCGTGGTTTCCCCACGGCCTCCGACGCTTTGCGTAGTCTCCCTGCCGGACTGGCCGGTCATCATTGCGTCAAAACCTAGTCGCGCGGGCGTGATCAGTCAACAGCCGTTCCGCAGCGGCGCGATCACATCGCGTCGGCGCGAGACCCATTTCCGGCATTCGCGCAGAAAAAAGCCGCACCCGAGGGCGCGGCAGTCCAACAGGGAGGAAGGTCCGGCCCGTCACCGACGATCCGGACAACTTCAACTTGCCATGAAAGCATTAAAAATGTCTTTTCAAGACGTGCGTTGCAGATGTTTTCAGGGTCGGAGGGTGCGATGGCGGAACTGCTGGATGCGGCGGCGGGAACGGTCTTCGTGGGCGGCGCGGGGCCTGGCCATGCGGTGCCCGAGCATCTGCTGCTGAAGCTGGCCAACCGCCACGGGCTGATCGCGGGCGCGACGGGCACAGGCAAGACCGTGACCCTGCAGACCTTGGCCGAGAGCCTGTCCCTGGCAGGCGTGCCGGTGTTCCTGTCCGACATCAAGGGCGATCTGTCGGGCCTTGCCAAGGCGGGTTCCGCGGATGGCAAGCTGCACGAACCCTTTGCCGCCCGCGCCGCGCAGATCGGGCTGGCGCTGGCCTATCGCGCCTTTCCGGTGACCTTCTGGGATGTCTGGGGGGTGCAGGGCCATCCCGTCCGCACCACCCCGGCCGAGATGGGGCCGCTGCTGCTGGCGCGGCTGATGGACCTGACCGAGGCGCAGGAGGGGGTCATGGCCATCGCCTTCCGCGTCGCGGAGGAGGAGGGGCTGCCGCTTCTGGATCTGCGCGACCTTCAGGCGGTGCTGGTCCGGGTGGGGCAGAACGCCGCCGACCTGTCGCTGCGCTATGGCAATATCAGCGCGGCCAGCGTCGGCGCGATCCAGCGCGCCCTGCTGGTCCTGGAGACCGAGGGCGGGGCCAATCTGTTCGGCGAACCGGCGCTGGAACTGTCCGACATCCTGCGCCGCGATGCGGACGGACGCGGTGTCATCAACATCCTCGCGGCCGAGCGGCTGATGAACGCGCCGCGGCTTTACGCGACCTTTCTGCTGTGGCTGCTGTCGGAGCTGTTCGAACAGCTGCCCGAGGTCGGCGACCCCGACCGCCCCGTCGCGGCATTCTTCTTCGACGAGGCGCATCTGCTGTTCGACGACGCGCCCAAGGCGCTGATCGAGAAGGTCGAGCGGGTGGCGCGGCTGATTCGGTCCAAGGGGGTCAGCATCTGGTTCGTGACGCAGAACCCGGCCGACGTTCCGGAATCGGTGCTGGGTCAGCTGGGAAACCGCGTGCAGCATGCGCTGCGCGCCTTCACGGCCAAGGACCAGAAGGCGCTGCGCGAGGCGACGCAGAACTATCGGCCCAATCCCGACTTCTCGATCGCCGAGGCGATCCAGCAGGTCGGCACCGGCGAGGCCGTGACCTCGTTCCTGCAACCAAAGGGCGTTCCGGGCGTGGCGCAGCGGACGCTGATCCGGCCCCCCTTCAGCCAAGTCGGACCGATCACCGATGAGGAGCGTGCGGCCGCCCGCACGGCGTCCGGGATGGGGCTGAAATACGACGCACCACTGGACCGGGATTCGGCCTATGAGATGCTGGCGCGCAAGACCACCGCGGCGGCCGAGGCGGCGGAGCGGCGCCCCGCGGATGACGATCTGTTCGACATGCCCGCGCGGGACGGCTCCGCGCCGGGCGGGCGGGGGCGACCCTATCAGGCGCCGAAGCCCAAGGCACCGTCGCGCGGCCGGTCCGACAGCATCGTCGAGACCTTCGGCAAGAGCCTGGCCCGGCAGTTGGGCAACCGGACCGGGCAGGCGCTGGTCCGGGGCGTGCTTGGTTCGCTGATCCGGAAACGCTGACCGGTCACCGCGCGATCGCGGCCGCGGCCTGCGGTGCGGCGTCGATGGCGGCGCGCATCTCGGCCAGGATCGCGATCATCAGCAGGACGTGCCGGCGCATGTCGTATTCGGCATCCTGCATCAGGCGCATGTCGTTCTGGATCTCCTCCTCGGCCCGCAGGCGTGACAGCAGCGCACCCGGCGCGGGGCAGCGGTCGCTGCGCAGCAGCCGCGGCAGGTCGCGGTCGCGCCGCCAGCCGCGCTGACCCTCGCGGGCGGCCCGGATCAGCGTCGCGGGCCGGCGCATCCCATGATTCGCGGGGCGCGGACGGAAGGCGATCACATTCGATGCATTGCTCATGGGGCGGGTCCTTTTCATCTGCCACGACCGCAGCTTCACACAACCGTGACGTGTGTTGCCAAAAGCCCCGACGCATCGCGCGCTGAGGCAGGGCTTCTTTAGGAATTGTTAGGGAATGTTGCGGCTATGTGCAGAAAGATCCTGTTAACCACAGGGAAAAACTCAACCCAGGGTGGCAGTCTGCCGGGCCGCCCGAGGACGACAAGGGACCTGACATGACCATTTTGACCGGTGATTTCGCCATCCACGCGGACGACGCGGAGCACCGTGCGCAGGCACAACAACCGTCGCAGGCGCCCGATGAGCGCATGCAGGACGCCCAGCTGTATCTGCGCCATGTCGAACAGGGCGTGACGATCCGGGCCCTGGCGCGCGAGGCGGGGTGCCATGCCTCGACCATCCTGCGCCGCATCCGCCGTTTCGAGGCCCGCCGCGACGATCCGCTGGTCGATGCGGCGCTGGCCCCGCGCACCGATCAGCGCCCCCGCGCGGACGAGCGGCAGATGCTGCGCGTGCTGCGCCGCCTGGCCGAACCCGGCGCGGTGATGGCCACCGCCCCCGGCATGGACAAGGCCATCGTCACCCGCGACGACATCCGCACCGCCGTCCTGGACCGGTCCCTGGCAGAGACGCTGGCCCTGAAGGGATGGGTGGTGCAGGCGTCGGGCGGCGGTCGCATCCTGCGCTATGTCATCGCGCCGGGCGGCCGCGAGGCGCTGCGGGAGATGCTGCGCTCTCCGCGCCAGCGCAACGCCGTGCCCGGGCCGGCGGCCTTCGCCGATGCCAGTCCCGTCCACGACGCACCGACCGGCATGGCCGAGGCGCAGGCGGGCTTCGATCACGGCGACCGCCACCGCATCTGGGAGGAGCGGGTGATCGAGGACCCCGAGGACGGCCGCCGTCGCCAGGCCCGCGTGAACATCGCCGAAAGCCCGCTTCTGGTGCTGGCGCGACGGCGCGACCATGACGGCCAGCCCTTCCTGTCCCCCGGCATGGTCACCGCGGGCGAGCGTCTGCGCGAGGATTTCGAACTGGCGCAGATGGGGCCGCGCGTCACCCAGAACTGGGACGGGTTCATGACCTCGGGGATCGACGTGTCGCGCGGGGGCGGGGGCTATCGCGGCGGATCGGAATCGGCGCGCGACCGGGTCGCCGTGGCGCTGCGCGATCTGGGTCCGGGCCTGGGCGATGTCGTGCTGCGCGTCTGCTGCTTCCTGGAGGGGATCGAGCTGACCGAGCGCCGCTTGGGCTGGTCCGCGCGGTCGGGCAAGATCGTGCTGCGCCTGGCGCTGATGCGGCTGGAGCGGCACTATGCCGAGACCTACGGCAAGGGCTCTCCGCTGATCGGCTGATTGCTGCGGGGCGCGGTCGGCGATAAGCTGTGCCAAAGCCCGCCACCCGTCAGGATCAGGTCGTCTTATGAACATCACGCTGCGCCAGTTGCGCTACTTCCTGTCGCTGGCCCAGCACATGCACTTCACGCGCGCGGCCGAGGCGATCAACGTCACCCAGCCCGCCCTGTCCATGCAGATCCGCGCATTGGAGGAGGCCGTGGGCTCCCGGCTGGTCGAGCGCACGCCCCAAGGCGTCGTGCTGACCCCGCAGGGGCGGGCGCTGGAGGCCCATGCGCAGCGCATTATGGACGGCATGCTGGAGCTGGAGCAGGACCTGCGTCAGCCGGGACGCGGCGGTCGGCTGATGCTGGGCATGATCCCCACTGTCGCCCCCTATCTGCTGCCCGAGGCGCTGCCCATCCTGCGGGCGCGCGACATCGGGCGCGACCTGCACCTGCGCGAGGCCCAGACCGACCGGCTGCTGGACGAGCTGGCCTCGGGGCGGCTGGACGCGATCGTGGTGGCCAGCCCGCAGGACGGATCGACCACGCGCGCGGTGCCGCTGTTCGCAGACCGCTTTCTGCTGGCCGGCAGCGCGGCGCGCATCGCGGGGCTGGGCGCGAAAGGTCCGGCCCCAGATGCGCTGGACCCCGGTCAGCTGCTGCTGCTGGATGAGGGGCACTGTCTGGGCGACCAGGCGCTGGAGGTCTGCGGGCTGAACCGCCGCACGGCCCGGCTGGATCTGGGTGCGGCGTCGCTGTCGACGCTGTGCCGGCTGGCCGCGCAGGGCATGGGCCTGACCTTCCTGCCCGAACTGGCCCGCCGGCAGGAGCTGGCCGCCGCGCCCGGCCTGACCGCGATCCGCTTTCCCGACCCCCAGCCCGCCCGGCAGGTGGTCCTGATGCGCCGCGCGACGACCCCGGCGCAGGGCTGGTTTGACGATCTGGCGGCTATCCTGCGGCAGGCGGCCGAGCCGCTGCTGCAATCGGGGCACGCATGATCGCCATGCGTGCGGCCCCGCCGCCGATGCGTTGCCAAGCGCGGCCAAAGCGCCTATTTCAGAGCGAACCGCGACCGAAAGGACCATGACCTTGCGCGACCTCAGGATCCCGGATCAGCGCCACCCGGAAAAGGCGCACCGACCCGACCAGGCCCAGCCCAAGAAGCCGGACTGGATTCGCGTCAAGGCGCCGACCTCGGCGGGCTACAAGGCGACGCGCGACCTGCTGCGCGAGAACCGCCTGTCGACCGTCTGCGAGGAGGCGGGCTGCCCCAATGTCGGCGAATGCTGGAGCCAGGGCCACGCGACCATGATGATCATGGGGGAGATCTGCACCCGCGGCTGCACCTTCTGCAATGTCGCCACCGGCAAGCCACAGGCGCTGGACACGTTCGAGCCGGGCCGCGTCGCCCATGCCGTCCAGAAGCTGGGCCTGAACCATGTCGTCATCACCAGCGTGGACCGCGACGACCTGTCCGACGGCGGGGCCGAGCATTTCGCCCAGACCATCCGCGCGATCCGCCACCGCTCTCCGACCTCGACGATCGAGGTGCTGGTGCCGGACTTCCTGAAATCCGCATCCGGCGCGCTGGAGACCGTGGTCGAGGCGCGTCCCGACGTCTTCAACCACAATCTGGAGACGGTGCCCGGCCTCTACCCGGAGGTGCGTCCGGGCGCGCGCTATTTCCACTCGCTGCGCCTGCTTCAGCGGGTCAAGGAGATGGACCCGACGATGTTCACCAAATCCGGCATCATGGTCGGCCTGGGCGAGGACCGTCAGGGCGTCCTTCAGGTGATGGACGACATGCGCGCGGCCGATATCGACTTCATCACCATCGGCCAGTACCTGCAGCCCACCCCCAAGCATCACCGCGTCGACCGTTTCGTGACCCCCGAGGAGTTCGCGGGCTATGAGAAGGCGGCTTACGGCAAGGGCTTCCTGATGGTCTCGGCCACGCCGCTGACCCGCTCGTCCTATCACGCGGGCGACGACTTCGCGCGGCTGCGCGACGCACGGCTGGCCAAGCTGGGCCGCGCCTGATCCAGCCGCGTGCCGGGGTCGCGATGACCTCTTGCAAAAGCGCGCCCCCGGATTTACGCCATGCGCAGCGGTCCCATCGGGGCCGCGCCGGAAGGGCGCCTGACAGGTTCGGGGGCGTGGCGGAATGGTAGACGCGACGGATTCAAAATCCGTTTCAGCAATGAGTGTCGGTTCGAGTCCGACCGCCCCTACCACGCCCTTTCATCGTCCCGCAGCGGCAAAGAATCTGCGCTCCTGCGGGAACAATCGCCCCCTGCGACGGTTTGTCCAACGAAGGTGACAAGACACCTGTGAAAGGACATACCATGGCACAGAACCCCACCGCCGACGACATCAAGCGCGACGCCCAAGCCGCAGCGAACGAAGCCAAGCGCGACCTGCAGGACGGTGCGCGCCGCGTGGCAGACGACGTGCGTGACACCGCCCGCAAGCTGGGCGACAACCCGAGCGCCGCGCGCATCAAGGAACATGGCGCCGCGCTGGCCGAGGACGTGGTCGAGGCGGGCCGTCAGTATGTCGACCGCGCCCGCGACGTGACCCATGACTATGCCGACAAGGCCCGCGTCGAGGCCGAGCGCCTGTACGAGGCCGGCCAGCAGAAGGCCCATGAGGTCGCGCATTACGCCGAGGAGCGTTACGACGAGGTCTCCGAGATGGTGCGCCGCAACCCGGCTCAGGCTCTGGGCATCGCGGCCGGCATCGGCTTCCTGGTCGGCCTGCTGATCTCGCGTCGCTGAGGCAGGACGAAATGTTCGATTTCGTCCGACACGCCAAACTGGCTGTCGGCGACACCGCCCGGCGCGCGGCCCTGAAGGCCGTCGCCGGTGTGGTCGGTCTGGCCGCCTTCGGTTTCCTGACGGCCGCCTTGTGGTCGTGGCTGGCGACCGATCTGGACTGGGGTCCGACGTTCGCGTCACTGGCTATCGCGGGGGGGCTGCTTCTGGTCTCGCTCATCCTCGTGGCGATGTCGTCGCGGCAGAAGCACCGGATGCCTACGTCGGACGACGTCCGTCGCGAGGTAAGCGCCCGCGTCTCGCTGGCGACCGATGCCGCGGTCGGCAAGGTGCGGGCTGAGGCGACCAAGGTCGTCGATCTGGCCGAGAGCAAGGCCAGTTCGCTGATGGGTCAGGCCAGTGACCGGGCAAGCAGGTTCGCCGGCGAGGCCGAGGAGCGTCTGTTCGGCACCGTACGCGACACGGCGCGGGCAGTCGGCCTGACCTCCGGCAACCTTCATGCCGCAAAGGACCGGCTGCACGACGCCGCCTATACGGTCCGCGCCGCCTCGGACAGCAACCCTGGCAGCATGGCCAAGCTGATCGGCGCCTTCGCGGTCGGCGTCACATTGGCCGCCGCGATCCGCGAACGTCGCGGCGGGCATGACGACTACGATGATTTGATGTAGAAAAGGGCGCCCCGACGGGCGCCCTCTTCATTTGGTCCGGCGCGGTGATCAGGCGTTCGCTTCGCGGATCTTGTCGGCTGCGGCCTTGTCGAAGGCCACGCCCTTCTTGGCCAGCAGGTCGTCCAGCTCTCCGGACAGCGTCATCTCGGTGATGATGTCGCAGCCGCCCACGAACTCTCCCTTGACATAAAGCTGCGGGATGGTCGGCCAGTCCGAGAAATCCTTGATGCCCTGACGGATGTCGGCGTCGGACAGCACGTTAACGTCCTCATAGGCGATGCCCATGTAGTTCAGCACCCCCGCCACGCGGCTGGAGAACCCGCATTGCGGCATCTCCTTGGTGCCCTTCATGAACAGGACGACGTCGTTGCGGTCGATCAGGTCCTGGATGCGCGTGTTCGCGTCGCTCATAGGTGGCAGTCCTTCTGGTCGGTCTGTGGAGGCGCTCAGTCGGGCGCCTTGGTGGTCAGGGCCAGGGCGTGCAGCTCGCCCGCCGGGCCGTCCATCTTGCCCTGCAGCGCGGCATAGACGGCGCGCTGCTGCTGGACGCGGTTCAGCCCGCGAAAGCTCTCGTCGATGACCTCGGCGGCGTAGTGGTTGCCGTCCCCGGCCAGGTCCGTGATGGTGATCCGGGCGTGGGGGAACGACGCCCGCAGCAGGGCCTCGATATCATGCGCTTCCATGGCCATGGGTGATCCTCGTCTCGTGTCGTACCAGATGTAGGTGATGGCGCATGGGGCCGCAAGGCCGACACGACAACGGCCGCACCCGAGGGCGCGGCCGTCATGGTCCTGCAGGACGGCGTTACTGCGTGGCGCTGATGGCGCCGACGGTGCCGCCGACGACCGCACCAGCGGGTCCGGCGACGGCCGCGCCGCCCAGGCCGCCGGTCGCGGCACGCTCGCCGACCGTGGTTCCGCAGGCCGACAGCGCCAGCGCGGCGCCAAACAGTCCGATGGTCACGAATTTCATGGGGTTCTCCTTGAGATGTCCGGTTCTCAAGGACAGACGCGGGAAGGCGGAATGCAGTTCCGCCTTATGTGCGCCCGTATCCGCGTCAGGCGGCGCGGCGGGCGTCCAGCTCGCTGACCACGGCGCGGGGGCTGTCCTCGCGGGCATAGTATCCGAACATCTGCTCCAGCGCGGCATCGGCCTGCTGGCTGCGCTTGCGGTCCGCGATGCTCAGCGGTTTCTGGGTGTCCTGCGACATGGGTCTTCTCCGATCAGGGCGTTTCCTCCCGTGACGGTCAGATATTGACTGACGGCTCAAAATGAAACCGCCCTGACGCAAGGTCAGGGCGGGTGCAAGGCAGCCATGCAGTCAGGTCAGATCACGCCAGACGCAGCATCCGGTGCTTCTTCTTGCCGACCGAGATCTTGATGCCCGCCTCCAGCGCGGCACGCTCGACCAGCTGCTGGGGGTCAGTGACCAGGGCGTTGTCGGCGCGCAGGCCGCCCTCGGCGATCAGGCGCTTGACCTCCTTGCCGCTGGCGACGATGCCGGACTGGACCAGGGCCTGCGCGATGGTCAGGCCGTCGCTGTGGGCGGGCAGGGTGGCCACCTCCAGATCGCCGCCCGCGCCGCCTTCCTCGAAGACGCGGCGGGCGGTCGCCTCGGCGCTGGCCGCGGCTTCGGCACCGTGCAGCAGGGTCGTGACCTCGTTGGCCAGGCGGACCTTGGCCTCGTTGATCTCGGCCCCCTGCAGCGCGCCCATCCGCTCGCATTCCGCGACCGGGATCTCGGTATAGAGCTTCAGGAACCGGCCGACATCGGCATCGGTGGTGTTGCGCCAGAACTGCCAGAATTCATAGGGCGACAGCATGTCGGCCGACAGCCACGTGGCCCCGCCCGCCGACTTGCCCATCTTGCGCCCGTCGCTGGTCGTCAGCAGCGGCGAGGTCAGGCCCCAGACCTGCGCATCGTCCACCCGCCGCGTCAGATCGATGCCGTTGACGATGTTGCCCCACTGGTCCGACCCGCCCATCTGCAGCACGCAGCCATGGCGGCGGTTCAGCTCCAGGAAGTCGTAGGCCTGCAGGATCATGTAGTTGAATTCCAGGAAGGACAGCGACTGCTCGCGGTCCAGCCGAGACTTCACCGATTCGAAGGACAACATGCGGTTGACGCTGAAATGCCGCCCGATGTCGCGCAGGAAGGTCAGGTAGTTCAGACCGTCCAGCCATTCGGCATTGTTCAGCATCGTCGCCTGGCCGGGGCCGTAATCCAGGTAGCGGGCGAAGACCCGGCCCATCCCGTCGATGTTGGCCTGGATCGCGGCATCGTCCAGCAGCGGACGTTCGTCGCTGCGGAAGGACGGATCGCCGACCTTGGTCGTGCCGCCGCCCATCAGGGTCAGCGGCCGGTTGCCGGTCTTCTGGAACCAGCGCAGCATCATGATGTTCAGCAGATGCCCGACGTGCAGGCTGGCCGCCGTCGCGTCATAGCCGATATAGGCCGTGATCGGCCCCGCCAGCAGCGCCCGGTCCAGGCCTTCGTAATCCGTGCAGTCGGCCAGATAGCCGCGCTCGGACATGATGCGCAGGAAGTCGGACTTGGGCTGGTAGGTCATGGGGTTCATCCTTCTGTCTGCGCGCGATATACAGTCTGGGGCAGCGAAGGAAAAGCGATGATCCGGGCTTTGGGAATGATGTCTGGCACGTCGCTGGACGGGGTCGATGCCGCGCTGATCGACACCGACGGCATCCGCATCGGAGCGTTCGGCGCCCATGCCTTCCGGGCCTTCTCCGACAACGAACAGGCGGCGCTGCATGACGGGCTGGGGCGCTGGCCGGACGACCCTGCGGTGCCGGATGTCGCGGCCCTCATCGAGGCCGCCCATGCCGATCTGGCCGCGGGCTTTGCCGATGCGCAGCTGATCGGGTTTCACGGCCAGACCCTGGCCCATGACCCGCGCGGGCGGGGCACCCATCAGGCCGGCAGCGGCGCAGCGCTGGCGCGTGCGACGGGCCGCCCGGTGGTCTGGGACTTCAGGTCCGAGGACGTGCGTCGCGGCGGCGAGGGTGCGCCGCTGGTGCCGTTCTTCCATTGGGCCTGCGCGGAGTGGGCAGCGGGGCAGGGGACGCTTCAGCCCGGGCCGGTGGCCTTCCTCAATCTGGGCGGTGTCGGCAACATCAGCTGGGTCGATCCGACCGCCGACGCGCCCGAGGCGCCGGGCGCCTGCCTGGCCTTCGACACCGGCCCCGCCAACGCGCCCCTGAACGACCTGATGCGCGCGCGCAGGCGGCAGGCGCGGGACGAGGGCGGGGCGCTGGCCCTGTCGGGCCGCCCCGACGCTGCTGCGTTGGCCGCATTCCTGTCGCATCCCTATTTCTCACGCCCCGCGCCCAAGTCGCTGGACCGCGACTCCTTCGCCGGGCTCTCCGACGGTGTCGCGGGCCTGTCGGACGCGGATGCGGCGGCGACGCTGGTGGCCGCCGCGGCCGGGGCGGTGGCCGCGGGGCTCGCCTGGCTGCCCGCGCCGCCCGCACGGCTCCTGGTCTGCGGCGGGGGGCGCCACAACCGCGCCATGATGGAAGCCCTGTCGCGCGCCCTGCCCATGCCCGTCGCCCCGGTCGAGGCGATCGGCCTGAACGGCGACATGCTGGAGGCGCAGGCCTTCGGCTGGCTGGCGGTGCGGGTCCTGCGGGGGCTGCCGATCTCGGGTCCGACGACGACGGCTGCTCCCGAACCGGTCTGCGGCGGGCGCATCAGCCACCCGCGTCGGGGCGGGACGACAAATGTTAAGGGAACGGTGCCGCCGGGCCTGCGTTGATGACCTGATGATGGCGAAAACGCCGTCAAATCAGGAAATTGATGCGGAGACCTAGAATGAAGACCCTGCTGATCACTGCGGCTGCCCTGACCTTCGGCGCACAGGCCTTTGCCCAGACCGCGACCGCGCCTGCCGCCGGTACGGCCACCGAGACCGCACCGATGACCGCTCCGGCCGCCGCGATGGATGCGACAATGCTCTCCGAGGCGAACCCCGGCATCAGCGCCGACTGGTTCGAGGGTCTGGCGATCTACACCACCAACCAGCCCGCCACCACCGCATGGGATGACGAAGCCGATTGGGGCACCGCACGCCCCGACGACTGGACCCAGATCGGTGAGGTCGAGGACGTGATCCTGTCGGCCGACGGTCAGGTGATCGGCTATTCCGCAGATATCGGTGGCTTCCTGGGCATGGGCGAGCGCAACGTGCTGCTGTCGCCGGACCTGGTCCGTCTGGCGGACTTTGACGATGCCGTCCTGTGGGGCGACAGCACGGTCTTCGTGACCAACCATACCCAGGAAGAGCTGGAAGCCCTGCCCGAGATCGCGGACGGCGCACTGCTGGACGACTGATCCGGACAGAGTGTGTTCACGGTATGCGGGGGCGTCGAAAGACGCCCCCTTTTTCCTGCGCGGACGAAATGTTCGTCTGTATTCAAGGCGTTGTATGTTTTCGGGCATATTCGTGACGATTATGCCCACTGCGCCCTTGACGGGCGGGCGCGCCCTGCGTAAACCCCCTCTCACCCCGGCGGGCGATCGTCCGGGGGATGAGTTGGGCGGTTGTAGCTCAGTTGGTTAGAGTACCGGCCTGTCACGCCGGGGGTCGCGGGTTCGAGCCCCGTCAACCGCGCCACAACTCATCATTCGCCCGAAGGAAATGCGCGGTTGTAGCTCAGTTGGTTAGAGTACCGGCCTGTCACGCCGGGGGTCGCGGGTTCGAGCCCCGTCAACCGCGCCATTTCTTCCCTTTCCCTCCCGATCCGGATCGCGCTAAGACGGCGCCGAAATCGTGCATATCGGAGGATGCGATGACGGACATGGTCCAGGCCCGGCAACTGATCGACGCTTTGGGACGCGCCGCCCGCGAGGCGGCCGTGATCCTGGCGCAGACGCCAGCCGGACCCAAGGCCGCGGCCCTGCGCGCCGCAGCCGACGCCATCGACGCGCGTCACGCCGATATCCTGACCGCCAATGCCCGCGACCTGCAGTTCGCCCGCGACAAGGGTCTGTCCGACGCGATGCTGGACCGGCTGCGGCTGGACGATGCGCGGCTGGACGCCATCGCGGGCAGCCTGCGCGACGTCGCGGGGCAGGACGATCCCGTGGGCCAGGTCATCGCGGAATGGGACCGGCCCACCGGCCTGCACATCCGCCGCGTGCGCACGCCAATCGGCGTGATCGGGGTGATCTACGAGAGCCGTCCGAATGTCACCGCCGATGCCGGCGCGCTGGCGCTGAAGTCGGGGAATGCGGTGATCCTGCGCGGCGGCTCGGAAAGCCTGCATTCCAGCGCCGCGATCCATGCCTGCATGGTCGAGGGTTTGCGCGCGGCAGACCTGCCCGAGACCGCGATCCAGATGGTCCCCACCCGCGACCGTGCGGCGGTCAGCGCCATGCTGGGCGCGCAGGGGCTGATCGACGTCATCATTCCGCGCGGCGGCACGGGGCTGGTGGGCCTGGTGCAGGAGCAGGCCCGCGTGCCGGTCTTTGCGCATCTGGAGGGCATCTGCCACGTCTATGCCGACGGCGCCGCCGATCTGGAGAAGGCGCGCCGCGTGGTGCTGAACGCCAAGACCCGGCGGACCGGCATCTGCGGATCGGCGGAGTGCCTGCTGATCGACAGGGCGTTCTTCGCGCGCCATGGCGACGTGCTGATCCGCGACCTGCTGGAGGCGGGCGTCGAGGTCCGGGCCGAGGGCGAGCTGGCGCGCATCCCCGGCACCGTCCCGGCGCAGCCCGACGATTTCGGGCGCGAGTTTCTGGACATGATCATCGCCGCAAAGCTGGTGGACGGGGTGGAGGAGGCCATCACCCATATCCGCCGCCACGGCAGCCAGCACACCGAATCGATCCTGACCGAGGATGACGCGACCGCCGAGCGGTTCTTTGCCGGGCTGGACAGCGCGATCCTGATGCGCAACGCCTCGACCCAGTTCGCGGACGGTGGAGAGTTCGGCATGGGCGCCGAGATCGGCATCGCCACGGGCAAGATGCATGCCCGCGGGCCGGTGGGCGCCGAGCAGCTGACCAGCTTCAAGTATCTGGTCACCGGCGACGGGACGATCCGCGCCTAGAACGCGATCTCGCCCCCGGTCGCGTCGAATTCGTGGCGCAGGGGGCGGGACTGGGCGCGCGCGGCCTCGGCCAGCAGGGCGAAATGCACCTCGGACGGGGCCAGGGGTCGCGGCTGGCGACCGTCCAGCCAGGCCCAGAGATCCGGGTCCACGCGCGCGCGGTCGCATTCCGCGACCAGCCGCCACGCTGCCCCGTCGCGCAGCACGATCACCCGCCCGCCCCATGGCAGCGCGGTCTCGACGCACATCAGCGCCAGGGTCAGCATGCGGATCTCGGGGCGCGGAAAGTCGCCCGCCGCGTCCAGCGTGATCTGCAGCCGGCCCTGCGCCGCGATGCCCTCCAGCAGTCGGCCCAGCTCGGCCCGGCCGATGCGCTGATCGCCCTGCGCCATGCCGAAGGCCATGCGATAGGCCTGGATCCGCGTGCGCGCGGCAGCGACCGCCTCGGCGATCAGCCGCATCTCGGCCGATTGGGCGATGCCCGGAAAGTCCGTCGACATCTCCAAGAGTTCGACCCCGTTGCCGATCGCGCCCAGGGGCGAGACCAGGTCGTGGCACAGCCGCGAGCCCAGCAGGGCGGCCAGATCGCCCGCTGCGATCGGCATTGTATCAACCGTCATCCGTGATACCCTTTGCGTTGAATGGACCAAGGAGCCTGCGGTGAACGACATCCTGGAACCCGGCATGATCGTGCGTCATCCCGGTGCCCCCGAATGGGGCGAGGGCCAGGTGCAGTCGCGCATCGGCGACCGCATCACCGTCAACTTCGCCGAGGCGGGCAAGCAGGTCATCGACGGGCGTCGGGTGACCTTGCAGATCCTGAACCTGGGCGGCATGTGAACTCCTGAACGTTGCCGCGCAAGGATGCAACCGGGGGTTGCGGGGCGCAAGCGGAACTTGGCGCGGGGGCGGCTGCGTGTTGCATTGCGGCCCCGCCCTGGCCTAGACAGTCGGCACCTGCTGAAACGGACATGCCGTGAACCGAACCGACCCCGCCTTCTTCGAGATCCGCCTTGCCGTCACGCCCCGGGACCTGATGGCGGCGCAGCGCCTGCGCTATCGCGTCTTCGTCGAGGAGCTGGGCGGCACCGGCCCGCTGGTCGATCACGACGCGCGGCTGGAGCGGGACGAGTTCGACCCGGTCGTCGATCACCTGTGCCTGATCGACACGCGCCGCGATCCCGAGGCGCTGGATCATGTCGTGGGCGTCTATCGCCTGCTGCGCAGCGATGTCGCGGCGGGCTTCGGGCGGTTCTACTGCGATGGCGAATACGATCTGGCGCCGCTGCGGGCCAGCGGGCGGCCGCTGCTGGAACTGGGCCGGTCCTGCGTCGATCCCGAGCATCGGGGCGGGGCGGCGATGTTTCTGATGTGGAACGCGCTGGCCGATTACGTTCTGGATCACGGCATCCAGATCCTGTTCGGCGTAGCCAGCTTTCACGGCACCGATGCCGCGATGCTGGCGCCGCCGCTGGCCTGGCTGCACCACAACCACCTGGCCCCCGAGGCGCTGCGGCCGCGCGCGCGGCCCGAGGGCTTTCAGTCCATGGATCTGCTGCCCCCCGAGCGGATCGACCGCCGCGAGGCGATGCTGGCCATGCCCGCGCTGATCAAGGCCTATCTCCGCCTTGGCGGCATGGTGGGCGAGGGGGCCTTCATCGACCGGGCCTTCAACACGACCGACGTCTTTCTGCTGATGGACACGGCGGCCATGTCGGCCAAGCACAAGCAGTTCTACGAAAGCCGCTGGCAGCCCGCATGAGCGCGACCTGGCGCGAGGGTGACCCCATGCCGCTGCCCGGCCCGCGGGGCGTGGCGGGTTGGTGGCGGGTGATCCGGCGCGGCCTGCCCGCGGTTCTGGTCCTGCTGCTGGGCGTCGCGCTGATCCTGCCCCTGCGCGGGATCGAGCGGCTGGTCCACGGCCGCCGCCGCCCCTGGACCGGGCCGCACGTGCAGCTCGTTTGCCGCCTGGTGCTGGCCTGCATTGGCATCCGCTGGCGGCGGGTCGGGCAGCCGATGCGCGGGCCGGGGGCGGTCGTCGCGAACCATTCCAGCTGGCTGGACATCCTGGTGCTGAACGCGGCCCTGCCGGTGATCTTCGTCAGCAAGGCGGAGGTGGCCTCCTGGCCCGGCATCAACATCCTGACCCGCGTGACCGACACGCATTTCGTGGCTCGCGACCCCCGCCTGGCCGCCGCGCAGGCCGAGGAATTCGCCGCCCGCACCCGCGCGGGGCACCGGCTGCTGTTCTTTCCGGAAGGCACGTCGACCGACGGACGGCGGGTGCTGCCGTTCAAGCCCACGCTGTTCCAGGGCTTCCTGGCCCCAGATCTGCCCGCCGGGCTGGCGGTCCAGCCGGTCAGCGCGGACTATCGCGCGCCCGACGGCGCCGATCCGCGATTCTACGCCTGGTGGGGGGACATGGATCTGGGGCCGCATCTGCTGAGCGTGCTGGCCGCGCCGCGGCAGGGCGGGGTGGTCGTGACCCTGCATCCGCCGCTGGCCACGGCCGGCCAGACGCGCAAGTCCCTGGCTGTCAAGTCCGAAGAATTGGTGCGCGCGGGCGTCATGGGCGCTATGCTTGATTCCGGGTTGCCAGCCGGGACACCGTCCCATATCTCGCCCGTTCAGCCGACAGACACACCAAAGGATGCGTAGGATGACTCGTTTCGCCGCCCCCATCGCCGAGCAGATCTGGGACATGAAGTACCGGATGAAGGACGAGGACGGGCAGGCGGTCGATGCCTCGGTCGAGGACAGCTGGCGCCGCGTCGCCCGCGACCTGGCCCGCGTCGAGGCGGATCCCGCCCAGTGGGAGGAGAAGTTCTATGCCGCGCTGGAGGACTTCAAGTACCTGCCCGCCGGCCGCATCCTGGCGGGCGCCGGCACCGGCCGGTCGGTGACGCTGTTCAACTGCTTCGTCATGGGCACCATCCCCGACAGCATGGCAGGCATCTTCGACATGCTGAAGGAGGCCGCGCTGACCATGCAGCAGGGCGGCGGCATCGGCTATGACTTCAGCACGATCCGGCCCCGCGGCGCGGTGGTCAAGGGGGTCGCGGCCGACGCCTCGGGCCCGCTCAGCTTCATGGACGTGTGGGACGCGATGTGCCGCACCATCATGTCGGCGGGCTCGCGCCGCGGCGCGATGATGGCCACGATGCGCTGCGACCACCCGGATGTGGAGCAGTTCATCACCGCCAAGCAGGACAGCGCCCGGCTGCGCATGTTCAACCTGTCGGTCCTGGTGACCGACGCCTTCATGGAGGCGGTCAAGGCCGACGGCCCGTGGGACCTGACCTTCGGCGGCCGCGTCTACAGCACGGTCCAGGCGCGCGACCTGTGGAACCGGATCATGAAGGCGACCTATGATTTTGCCGAACCGGGCGTGATCTTCATCGACCGGATCAACAAGGCCAACAACCTGAACTATGTCGAGACGATCGCGGCCACCAACCCCTGCGGCGAGCAGCCCCTGCCGCCCTATGGCGCCTGCCTGCTGGGGTCGATCAACCTGGCGCGGCTGGTGACGAACCCCTTCACCGACGCGGCCGAGCTGGACCCCGAGGCGCTGGACGATCTGGTCCGCACGGCGGTCCGGATGATGGACAACGTGGTCGACGCATCGAAATTCCCGCTGGACGCGCAGGCCGAGGAGGCCCGCAACAAGCGCCGCATCGGCCTGGGCGTGACCGGTCTGGCCGACGCGCTCTTGATGCTGGGCCTGCGCTACGGCGCGGCCGACGCGGTCGAGCAGACCCGCGTCTGGATGAAGGCCATCGCCCGGTCGGCCTATCTGGCCTCGGTCGATCTGGCCAAGGAGAAGGGCGCCTTCCCGCTGTTCGACGCCAAGAAGTACCTGGCGTCGGGCTTCATGTCCAAGATGGACAAGGACGTCCGCGACGCCATCGCCAAGCATGGCATCCGCAACGCGCTGCTGACCTCGATCGCGCCCACCGGCACGATCAGCCTCTATGCGGGCAACGTGTCCTCGGGGATCGAGCCGGTCTTCGCCTATGCCTATACCCGCAAGGTCCTGCAGAAGGACGGCTCGCGGACCGAGGAGGAGGTTGTCGATTACGCCGTGCAGATGTGGCGCGACCTGAAGGGCGACGCGGCGCTGCCCGATTACTTCGTGAACGCGCAGACGCTGGCACCCAAGGACCACGTCGCCATGCAGGCCGCGGCGCAGGAATGGGTCGACAGCTCGATCTCCAAGACGATCAACTGCCCCGAGGACATCAGCTTCGAGGAGTTCAAGGACGTCTATCTGGCGGCCTGGGATCTGGGCTGCAAGGGCTGCACCACCTATCGCCCGAACGACGTGACCGGATCGGTCCTGTCGGTCAGCGAGAAGACCGAGAAGGCCCCCGAGGCCGACAAGGGCGCGGACGTGGTCTATCTGACCGAGCCGCTGGACCGTCCCGCGGCCCTGGAGGGCGCGACCTACAAGCTGAAATGGCCGGGGTCGGAGCACGCGATCTACATCACGATCAACGACATCATCCACGGCAATCACCGCCGCCCGTTCGAGATCTTCATCAACTCCAAGAACATGGAGCATTACGCCTGGACGGTCGCGCTGACGCGCATGGTCTCGGCCGTGTTCCGCCGCGGGGGCGACGTGTCCTTCGTGGTCGAGGAGCTGAAGGCGGTGTTCGATCCGCGCGGCGGGGCGTGGATGCAGGGCCGCTACGTGCCCTCGATCCTGGCGGCCATCGGCGGCGTAATCGAGCGTCACCTGATCGAGACGGGCTTCCTGGCGGGCGAGGGGCTGGGCCTCAAGGCTGATCCGCAGGCCGAGGTGATGGCCGTGGGCGAAGCCCCGCGCGGCCCCTCCTGCTCCAGCTGCGGCCAGTACGGGATGCGCATGGTGGAAGGCTGCATGACCTGCCCCAGTTGCGGCCACTCGAAATGCGGGTGAGCGGGCAGGGCGGGTTGTGTGCGACCAAGCATAAAATGAGCTTTACCCCAACTCTTTGAGCCTTTCTGCAAGCATAAAGCGAGCCCGGAATTATTCCGGGCTCGCTTTATTATTATTTATCAGTGCATTGCTCTGCGTGCTTATTTCGACCCCGCGGTCACTTCGAAGCCCTCGGACCTGAGCTCGGTCCGGTTGACGCGCCTGACATGCCTGCGCATCGTCCAGGCATCCGCCACAAGCTCGGCGGCCGGTCACGGTCCGTTTCCGTCCCGCTGCCAACCTTGGGATATCAGCAGTCGTCTCTCTCCCCGCCGGAAAAGCGCCAGCTTTTCCGAACAGCCGAGGCTTGTCTCTGACCAGGACCAAGCCGCCATTCCTTTCTCGCGACCGGATCCCCTCCGGCCGTCGGCCCCCTCATGCCCGGAGTATTCCCGTGACCCGCATCCCCTTCATCGAGGCCCGCTTCTTCAGCGCAAGCGAAGGCCGTATCGAACTCGAAACCCGCTTCATGCGGCATCTGCGCAAGCTGCGCTGCAGGAGGATCCCTCCGGACCGCGTCGCCCTGCCCGCCGGGACCCATGCACCAGGCGGGATGTCGGATATGGACCTTATGGGGATCATCAGGTTCAGCGATGACGACGAGGCCCGCATCAAGCGGCGCGTCGATCGAATCATCAAGTGCCGCGCGGCCGCCTCCGACCTCGAACATCTGAAGCGCGATGACCGGGAGCGGCTGGAGACGCTCAAGGACGGCGCGCGGCTGATCTCGCTCCGAGACGAGCATCACGCCGATGAACTGGCCGCGGGACTGCACCAGGACATGCCATGGATGGCGCCGGCCACCGAGGTGGTCTGGCGGGCCATGCGCCGTTCGGTGCGCGAGGGCTGGCCGGGACTGAGGGTGCCGCCTGTGCTTCTCGATGGCCCGCCCGGCATCGGAAAGAGCCATTGGGCGCGGCGATTGGGCAAGCTCCTGTCGCTGCCCACCTCGGTGATCGAGGCCACGGGCGAGAATGCCAGCTTCGGCATTGTCGGCACCCAACGCGGTTGGGGCGGGTCGTGCCCGGGACGGCTGATCGAAGCGATGCTGCAAAGCCGCATCGCCAACCCGCTCATGATCGTAGACGAGGTGGAAAAGGCCGGCACGGCCGTGTCGACGAAGGGCCATGCCTTCGGTCTGGCCGAGGCGTTTCTGCCGCTGCTGGAACCGCTGACCGCAGCCCGCTGGAGCTGCCCCTACTTTCAGGTGCGGTTCGATATAAGCTGGGTGATCTGGGTGCTGACCTCGAACGATCACCGGTTGCTGCCGGAGCCCTTGCTCAGCCGCTGTCCGCCGATCCGGCTGCGCCATCTCACCCTCGCGGAGCTCGAGGCCTTCGCGCGCCGCGAGGGTGCCAAGCGCGACCTCTCCGAGACCTCCATCGAGGCGATCTGCGAGATCCTCTCCCATCCCTCCCTGCAACAGCACCGGCCTAGGCTCCAGACCCATTGATTTCATGCTTTTCGCGTGATTCAGGCTCCTCAAGGAGACCTGATCGATGAGTAATCTTTACTGGCTGAGCGACGCCCAGATGGAGCGTCTGAAACCGTTCTTTCCCAAAAGCCATGGCAAGCCCCGCGTCGATGATCGCCGTGTCCTCAGCGGCATAATTTTCATCAATCGCAATGGGTTGCGGTGGTGTGACGCGCCGAAGGAATACGGCCCGGCCAAAACCCTCTACAACCGCTGGAAGCGCTGGAGCGACAACGGGGTTTTTGCCCGGATCATGGTCGGCCTTGCCGCCGAGAGCGCCGAGCACAAGACGATCATGATCGACGCGACCTATCTCAAGGCACACCGCACGGCCTCAAGCCTTGGGGTGAAAAAGGGGGGCGCGGGCGCCAGATCGGGCGCACCAAAGGCGGTATGAACACCAAGTTGCACGCTGTCGCCGATGCCAACGGGCGGCCGATCGGGTTCTTCATGTCGGCCGGCCAGGTCAGCGATTACACCGGCGCGGCGGCGCTGCTGGGCAGCCTGCCGAAGGCTGGGTGGCTTCTGGCCGACAGGGGCTACGACGCTGATTGGTTCAGAGACGCGTTGAAAGACAAGGGGATAAAGGTTTGCATCCCCGGACGGAAGTCCCGCAAGAAGGTCGTCAAATACGACAAGCGGCGTTACAAAAGGCGTAACCGCATCGAAATCATGTTCGGGCGTCTGAAGGACTGGAGGCGCGTCGCAACCCGTTATGACCGCTGCCCGGAAACGTTCTTCTCAGCTATTATGCTCGCCGCAACCGTCTTGTTCTGGCTGTGAAACTCAATGGGTCTGGAGCCTAGGCTCCAGACCCATTGATTTCATGCTTTTCGCGTGATTCAGGCTCCTCAAGGAGACCTGATCGATGAGTAATCTTTACTGGCTGAGCGACGCCCAGATGGAGCGTCTGAAACCGTTCTTTCCCAAAAGCCATGGCAAGCCCCGCGTCGATGATCGCCGTGTCCTCAGCGGCATAATCTTCATCAATCGCAATGGGTTGCGGTGGTGTGACGCGCCGAAGGAATACGGCCCGGCCAAAACCCTCTACAACCGCTGGAAGCGCTGGAGCGACAACGGGGTTTTTGCCCGGATCATGGTCGGCCTTGCCGCCGAGAGCGCCGAGCACAAGACGATCATGATCGACGCGACCTATCTCAAGGCACACCGCACGGCCTCAAGCCTTGGGGTGAAAAAGGGGGGCGCGGGCGCCAGATCGGGCGCACCAAAGGCGGTATGAACACCAAGTTGCACGCTGTCGCCGATGCCAACGGGCGGCCGATCGGGTTCTTCATGTCGGCCGGCCAGGTCAGCGATTACACCGGCGCGGCGGCGCTGCTGGGCAGCCTGCCGAAGGCTGGGTGGCTTCTGGCCGACAGGGGCTACGACGCTGATTGGTTCAGAGACGCGTTGAAAGACAAGGGGATAAAGGTTTGCATCCCCGGACGGAAGTCCCGCAAGAAGGTCGTCAAATACGACAAGCGGCGTTACAAAAGGCGTAACCGCATCGAAATCATGTTCGGGCGTCTGAAGGACTGGAGGCGCGTCGCAACCCGTTATGACCGCTGCCCGGAAACGTTCTTCTCAGCTATTATGCTCGCCGCAACCGTCTTGTTCTGGCTGTGAAACTCAATGAGTCTGGAGCCTAAAGACAAGTTGGGCGATCTTGGTCACAACCAGATCTACGCCCCGGTTCCTGCCATTCCGCTCGGCGGCCAGATGCGGATCGATGTCCTGCAGATCGTCGATGCTCCAAGCTATCTGAGGATGGTGGCCGAAATCGCACCGCCCCGTGTGATGACAATGAAGGAACTTACACGCCTGGCGTTCGGAGACGGTGCCAAAGAGACCTTGGCCGGATTGCTGAAGAAGTGACGCTTTGATCGTAGGTTAGAGCCGCTGTTTCGGCATGTCCTGCAAAATCATCTGCCATGCCCTCGGACGGAAGCCTTCGGGCCGCATGACGACTTGCAAACCGGAGCAGCATCAACGTCTCGGCATACGACGACAATCGTTCAGCTAACGTCCCTTTCAGTGTCGGTTGGTATCCGGATAACGCTGTATTTCGCCATTCTGTGCCGAGTTCGCGCGAGGCATCGCAATAGCGCGGGTACAGTCGCTTCGGAATAGCGCTGCTCTGCCTTGACGCACGGCCGGGCGGCCGCCTCAAACCCTTTACGACGAGCCAAGCCCTGACCATGCAGCGTCGGCGACGAACGTCCGCTCCTACGTCCTGAGATCCATGTTATGCGGCACCGCTGTCAGGTGGCTCCCCGGACCATGCCCAGATCTGGCTGGACAGCGCCCGGATCAGATCCTCCGGCAGGCCAAGGGCCTTGCCCACGTCGCGCAGCGCACCCTTGCTGCGATAGCGGATCACCACCGCGGTCAGCGCGGCGCGGTCGCGGCCACAGGTGCGGTAGATCCGCTGGATCACCTCCTCGCGGCGCTCATGCTCGAAGTCCACGTCGATGTCGGGCGGCTCGCGGCGCTCCTCGCTGACGAAGCGCTGGAACAGCAGATCGTTGCGGCCCGGATCGATGGAGGTGATCCCCCGCACGAAGTAAACGGCCGAGTTCGCCGCCGACCCCTGGCCCTGGCAGAGGATGCCCCGCGAGCGGGCGAAGCGCACGATGCTGTTCACGGTCAGGAAGTAGGGGGCATACTCCAGCCGGTCGATCAGGCGCAGCTCATGCTGGAGGCTGGCGGTAACCTCGGTCGGGACGCCTTCGGGATAGCGCTCGGCCGCGCCCTCCCAAGTCAGCCGCTCTAGCATGGCCTGGGCGGTGACTGTGGGATCGTCGCGCTCCTCGGGATACTGGTATGCCAGCTCGTCGAGCGAGAAGCGGCAGGCCTCCGCGTTCCGGGCCGCGCGGGCCAGCGCTTCGGGGTAGCGGGTGAACAGCCGTTGCATCTCCACAGGCGTCTTCACGTAGCGGTCGGCATGACGCTCGCGGTGAAAGCCCAGGGCGTCGACGGTGGTGTTGTGGCGGATCGCGGTAACCTCGTCCTGCAGGATGCGGCGATCGGGCTCGTGGAACAGCACGTCATTGGTGCCTGAGGCATGCATCTTTGCGCGGGCACTCGCAGGCGCGAAGCGATGGGTGATCAGCCGGGACGACACGGCCTGGCCGCTCCCCCGTCCCGATAACCCAGGAACCCCGCTGGCCGGGACCCAGGCCGCGCTGCAGGCCCATCTGGCCGCCGGGCTCCGTAAACGCAGGCCCGCCTATCTCGCGGAGGACCCTCACTTGCGCCAGACCGCTGCAGCGTTGTGGGACGATCTTGGGTATCCCGAGCTTGACGGGGAGGCACGGACCGACCCGGTCCTAATTCTGACCCCGCGATGCCTCCGGGCATTACTGGCACCGCAGCCCGGGAGCGCGGAGCGGCTGGCGGCACTGACAACGCGCCATCCTGGCATGACCGTTGCGGCGTTCCTTCCACCGAATGGCGTGCCGCGCCTTCTGTCGATGGACCGGCTGAACGCCATCATCCGATCACGGCTGAGAAAAATGCGCCTGGCGTTGGAGGTGGATTCAGACTGTCAGAACGATGATCCGGGCTAGGAATTCCCCGCGCCTGCATGAATGCATATATTGAGTGTTGAGGGACAGAGATATCTGCAGGGAAGTGCGAAGAGGCCCGAAGAGCAGCGAAGATGTGCGAAGGGCCTGTAAAACAAGGTGGTATGGGCAGTTGAGGCCGTCTGCCGGGGCGCACGGGTCTTGTCCTGCAGTGAAACTTAAATGGGGGCTTAAAGCCGACTTGAGATGAGAGTTCGAAGCATTGCCGAGCGCATCGAACGCGCCAAAGTGGCCAGCAATTGCAGGGGTATTAGGTAGGCGGCACCGGAAACCGGCGTGATCGGCCACCACCCGAACCTACAAATCAGACCGTAGCTTAGACGTGCCAGTTGTAGGTTCGGAATTGTTCAATGATAACTGTAACTTACAATTTCCCATGCATGGCAGGCACCATGCCCAAACCTACAACTGATTTCAGGTAAAGATGGGCGGTTTCGGATCAGCAGTTATGCTCAGGTGGCGCTGTCCGCACCCGTCGCATTGCGCAATCTCGGCTGATGCTTTCCGCAGTTAATGCGCCCTGTAACGGTGCGAGACACCGCTATACGTCAATCTGTTGCGTAGGGCAGAGCGATAGCGGCTACATGAAGCGTAGGAACAGATCGCTAACATCTAGACTCCGCACCGGCAGCGCGGTAAATGAATAGCCGCAGGGTGGTCTAGACCCTGCGGCTTAAGCAACCCGCCGTTGGCTGGCGGACTTTTAGGATATCCTGAAGCGGTGTTTAAGCCGTTCAGAGTCTGCGGTCAAGTCCAGTCAACGGCACTTCACGAGAAGTGACGATGAAAAGTAATCGAAACCCGAGCTATAAGCTCACATTTGATGACGCTCGTGTGATCTGGCAGCGCTACCGACGAGGGGACTTTCAGAATCGGATCGCTGCTGACTTCGACGTCAATCCAGGGCGTATTAACGAAGTGATCAAGGGCAAGCTGTTCCCTGGTAGTGACAGCGAGATTTGAACGCTAGTGAGACTGTGTCGGGCGGGGAGGTTTCCCCGCCCGATCTCATGTAGCACCTATCTCGTTCTATTTTTCCCGACGGGTGACGGCGTCCAGGATTGCGGCCAGGTAACGAAGCAGCAGCGAAAAGCCGCCGAGTCCCATTCCTAACAGGATGAGCCGGAACAGAAGGGCCCAATCTGCTTCGGTCACCGATCCATCGACGACATACCCTACGGTGTTAATGCCCTGCCACGTCGCCAACGCGTAACAAATCCAAGACGCTACCAACATGCCGACTGAGACGTCTAGCCGACGCGGGATAAGCATGCCGCTGGTTCGACTATTCTGACGCGCTGAACGAACTTCTGCGGAGGTGCTCTCGACCGTCATATCATTCCCTCGCTGTATGCCCCCACCACACCACTTGACCCAGGATGCGGATGCGATCCGCGTCGGCGGGGGCCACGAGCTCGGTCGGGAAGCCATCATTGTCTGAGTGTAGCAGAAGTGCCGTAGGAAGGCGTTCGATGCGTTTGACGCGCGCCTCTCCGTCCGGGCCGATCATGGCATAGATCTTGCGGCCTGTCGGAGTGACCTTTCTGCGATCGATCATCACCAGGTCGCCGTCGCAAAGGGTGGGCGCCATGCTGTCACCCTTGACCGGTAGGACCATCGCCGATGCAGGCGAGATGCCCTCTCTTGCCAGCCAGTCCCTGCGGAATGCAATCGCCCCGGCGGAGAGATCGCCATCGTGGTCTGCGCCTGGTCCCGCTGACAGCTGCGCACTGTAGCGAGGCACAGCCGCGAACTCGTGCCCATCGATTTCGGCAGCAGATCCGCCTGCGTCGACGCGCGGTGGTCCGATGTAGAGCTCAAGCCCCAGCGCCTCACAAATCTCGCTGACACGGTTCAGCGTAGGACCTGCTTTGCTTCGTCTGAGCACGTTGCGGAGCGCATCCACCGGGAGGCCATGCTTAGTTTCCACAGCAAAGGGACTGGTCCCGAGCTCGCTGAGCCTGGTCCTTACTGTCTCAGCGAAGGTCTCATCTGCACGGCTCATAGTTCGGGATATTTACCGAATAGCCCTTGCTTGACAATCGGGAACGTTACCGGCACAAATATCGGTAATGAAACCGAGAGAAGTGGCAATGAGCATCGAAGCAGTGCTGAAGCTCGCAGATCTTTACGTCGAGCATAGCGGCCTGAAGCAGTCGACCGTTTCGACATACGCCGCAGGCGACGGGAAGTTCTTCGGCAGTCTGGAAAGCGGGATGGCCGGATGCACGTTCCGGCGAGCTGACAAGGTGACGGCCTGGTTCTCTGAGAACTGGCCCGCCGACCTTGAATGGCCGCGCGACATTCCGCGCCCGACGAAACCCAAATCCAAAGAGGCTGCATGATGAACGCGGACCGCCTGGACCTGCGCGATCTGGCGCGCGGTGTTCTTACCGAGATGAATGATCGCGACCGCGTCGCGCTGATGGCCGAGATGCTGACCGAGCTGCGCGGGCCGCGCGCGCTAGATCTGCTGTCTGTGGCCCGCGCCTCTGCCAGTCTGCGGATGCAGGAGATCATCGACGCGCGCTATCCGCTGCACGAGCTGGCGGAGGTCTATGGCGGCCCGGCGGCCGTCAGGGCGCGGGTTTCCGGCGCTTGCGGAGAGCTGACATGATCGGCGCGCAACAGGTCAAGCGGGCATGGGAGAAGGCGCGGCGTCAGGAAGCAGATGCGCCGTCCAGCCCCTCCTCGCTCAGCTGCGAGAAGGTCTCGATAAAGCTCTCGAACGCTAACCGTGTGACCCTGTCGGTGTCGGGAGACGATGCCAATGTGTCGATCACGTTGGTGATGCGCTCTCTGGCGATCGGGTCGTCCCGGACGGCGGCAGCACCGACCACCGACAGCAGCATCCCGAAGGCGCTGGTCAGGGTTTGGGCGGTATCCTCCAGCCGCTTGATGCGCCTGGGCAGATCATCGTTCTCGGCCATGAAATCCCTCCATCAGGTTGTTGGCACGGCTGATGGTAGGGGCCACCCGGCCCAGCCCAAAGCGGAAAGCGCGGGCCGGTCGGGTGGCGATCCTCTCTGCGCTCGGACGGCTGCGGCGGTCGAGATGCGAGAGCCTGCCCGCCCGCGCGCCCTTTCCTCCTCCCTGCGCGCGGGCAGGCAGCGTCTGAGCCGTCTTCGGCGGCGGCTGGATGACAGCCCCCTGGGCGATCTGATCGGCGCGGTCAGCATCTGGCTGATCGTGATCCTCTTCCTTCTCGGCACGGCCTGACGGCCCAAGAACATCGGACAGTGAGCATGAGCGACCCCATCCTGATCCAGAGCAAGACCAGCCTGCCCATCGACCAGATCGAAGTCACCGGGCGGCTGCGCCCCGTCAGCCCCGCCGGGGTGGCCACCATCGTCGCCTCGATCCGCGAGATCGGGCAGCTGGCCAACCCGGTGGTGGTGCGCCAGCTGCGCCGCAAGGGCGAGGTAAGCTGGCACGTCCTGGATGGCGCGCATCGGCTGTCCGCGGCGATCGAGCTTGGCTGGACCGAGGTCCCGGTCCGCGTCTTCGAGTGCACCGACGATCAGGCACGGATCATGGAAATCGACGGGAACCTGTCGGGGGCCGAGTTGAACCCGCTGGACACCGCCGTTTTTCTGGCCACCCGCAAGGCGGTCTATGAGCGCCTGCACCCCGAGACAAAGGCAGGCGTCGCGGGCGGACTGGCCCGCCAGGGTTCAGCAAGCGACATGATGTCGTTTGCTGCCGCCACTGCCGAGAAGTTTGGTCTCTCACAGCGCCACGTCGAGCGGCTGGTTTCGGCTGGCACCAAACTAGGGCCGGACGAGATCGCACGGCTGCGCAAAGCCCCCCGGCAGGTTACTCTGAAGGACCTGCAGGACATCTCGAAGATCAATAGCCCCTCGGATCGCTATGACGTGGTCGATGCGCTGGTCGAGGGATCTGCCAAGTCGGCCAGCGCCGCGCTGAAGGCCCGCCGCGGACCTTCCGCGCCCGTCGAGGCGGACCCACTTGAAGAGCAGTTCAAGGCCCTGTCAAAGGCCTGGTCCCGCGCGGGTGCCGCAGCCCGGCGGCGGTTCCTCGCCGCGCATGTGGACGATCTGCCCCCCCTGATCCTGGACGAGTCCGCGCGGCATGACGATCCGGCCATTGTCGCGATGCATGCCCGTCTGAGCGCGGTGGCCGCGGAATGACACGGATCACCCCCCAGCAGGAATGGTGGACGGCGGGCGAGTTGGCCGCGTCGGGTCTGCCAGACCTGCCCAGCACCCAGCAGGGCGCTGATGCGCTGGCCAAGCGCCTAGACTGGCGGGCGCATCCGCAGTTCGCGCGGCGCCGGGCCGGGCGCGGCGGGGGCTGGGAATATCATTGGAAGCTGCTGCCGTCGCGCGCGCAGGCCGCGCTGCTGCGGTCGGTCGCCACCCCGGCTGAGTCGGCGGATGCCGGGCGCATGGACCGCGGTGCGGCTTGGGCCTGGTTCGACGGTCTGCCCGCGCCGGTCAAGGACGAGGCTCGGGACCGCCTGCGCATCATCCAGCTGGTCGAGGCGCTGCAGGGCGCCCTGGGCAAGTTCATGGCGGTCGAGACCATCGCCCGCAACGAGAAGAAGGCCGCGCGGACCATCTGGAACTGGTTCGAGATGATCGGCTGCGTCGATGAGGCCGACCGGCTGCCCTATCTGGCCCCTCGCCACCGGGCCGCCAAGCCGCGCCGTGAGCGTGCCCAGTGCAGCCCCCAGTTTCTGGACTGGCTGAAGGCGGATTACCTGCGCCTTGCGGGGCCGAGCTTCAACAGCAGCTATGAGCGGGCCGCCAAGCTGGCCAAGGCCCATGGCCTCGGGGTGCTGACGCTGCGCACCGCGCGCCGGTGGATGGAGGAGAATGTGCCGCGGGTGACCCAGATCTTTGCCCGCGAGGGTGAGAAGGGTCTGGCGCGCTGTTTCCCGCCGCAGATCCGCGACCGGACCCAGCTGGAGGCCATGGAGGCCGTCAACGCCGACTGCCACAAGATCGACGTCTTCGTGCAGTGGCCCGGCATCGACAAGCCCGTGCGCCCGCAGATCGTGGCCTTCCAGGACCTGTATTCCGGCAAGATCCTGTCCTGGCGCGTCGATCTGGACCCGAACAAGGTGGCGGTCATGTCCGCCCTGGGCGAGTTGGTCGAGGCCTTTGGGGTGCCGCGTCACTGCCTCTTCGACAACGGCCGGGAATTCGCCAACAAGTGGCTGACCGGCGGGGCACCCACGCGGTTCCGGTTCAAGGTCCGCGCGGACGATCCCCTGGGCGTCCTGCCGATGCTGGGCATCAAGGTCCACTGGGCCACCCCTGGCCATGGTCAGGCCAAGCCGATCGAGCGGGGGTTCCGCGACTTTGCGGACCGCATCGCCAAGGACCCCCGCTTTGCCGGGGCCTATGTCGGCAACCGCCCGGATGCCAAGCCGGAGGATTACGGCAGCCGCGCCGTGGCGCTCGAGGATTTCCTGACCGTCCTGGACGAAGGCATCCGCGACCACAACGCCCGCCAGGGGCGTCTGTCGGACACGGCAAGGGGCCGCAGCTTCGATGACACCTTTGCCGAAAGCTATGCCCGCGCGCCCATCCGCAAGGCCACGCCGGAGCAGCACCGCCTTTGGCTGATGGGTCAGGAGGTCCGCAAGCTGAACGCCAATCACGGTGGGCTGCTGCTGTTCAAGAACGGCTATTGGTCGGACTGGATGAACGAGCATGCCGGCCGCCGCGTCGTGGCCCGCTTCGACCCCGAGAACCTGCATTCCGGCGTCTTTCTCTACACCCCGGAGGGCGAGTTCCTTGGCCAGGCCGAGTGCCGCGAGAAGGTCGGGTTCTTCGACATGGTCGGCGCCAAGCTGCACCAGCGGCAGCAGCGCCTGCGCCGCAAGGCCGAGAAGCAGCTGCTGGAGGCGATGCGCCCCGTCGGCGTCGGCCATCTGGCGGATGCGCTGAACGCGCTCGATCGACCCGAGACGCCCTTGGTCGAGGCCAAGGTGGTCGAGATGGCCCCGGTGCGTCGGCAGAGGCCGGTCTTCGAGCGCGAGATGCCCGTCCCGGAGGTCAGCGACGAGCTGGAGGAGCGCCGCGCCGGTGTCCTGCTGAGCTTTCGTCAGGCGGAGGCGCAGCCGATCGAACCAGAGGAGACGCCCGCCGACCGGTTCCGGCGCGCGATCGACATCCTGGGGCGATCCGAGGCGGGGCTGCCTGTCGGCAGCGCCGAGGCGGACTGGGTCGGGATTTATCAGAACACCCCTGAATTCACGCGGCAGCGGATGCTGTTCGAGGATTTCGGGGAAGAGGGGCTCGGTTGAGCCAGGAAGAACGCCGCGGGCGTGCAGACCCGCGGCGCAAAGAGACAACGTGAGGCAACGATGACAGAAGAACGCACCCTCTACAATACCGTCGCGCCGCTGAGGAATGTCGGCGCCCTGGTCGAGCTGATCGACCGCGTCCAGAAGCGTGGTTTCGGCCTGCCCGGGATGGCCACGTTCTATGGCCCCTCGGGCTATGGGAAGACCACCGCCGCCGTCTATGCGGCGAACCGGTATCGGGCCTACACGGTGCAGGTCAAATCGGCCTGGACGGCCAAGAAACTGTGCAGCGCGATCCTGCAGGATCTGGGGCTGCCGCCCGCCCGCACCATCGCGGACATGATCGACGACATCGCGGGCGAGATCGCCAAGTCGGGCCGCCCGCTGATCATCGACGAGGCCGACCAGCTGATCGGGCGCAACATGATCGAGATCGTCCGCGACATCTATGAGAGTTCGGGCGCGACCGTGATCCTGATCGGCGAGGAGCTGCTGCCCCAGAAGCTGCAGAAATGGGAACGGGTCCATGGCCGGATGCTGGACTGGGTGCCCGCGCAGCCGGGCGATCTGGGCGACGTCAAGCACCTGGCGCGCATCTACTGCGCGGGGGTCGAGCTGGATGAAGAGCTGCTGGCCTATCTGCTGAAGGAGAGCAACGCCTCGATCCGCCGGATCTGCATCAACCTGGACCGCGTCCGCGAGTTCGCGCTGACCAAGGGCCTGAAGGCAGTGAGCCGGAAGGACTGGGGTAAGGCGGGCTTCTTCACCGGCCACGCCCCTGCACCCCGGAGGATCTCGGCATGAGCGGCGCGCGCAAGGCGGGGCGCCGCCCGGCAGGATCGGCGACACCCGGCCGTCAGGAAATCTGGCAGGCGATCCGCAGCCATGGCGGCAAGGTCTTCACGGCCGAGATGCTGGTCACGGCAACCGGTGCAGATCGCAAGACCACGGCCGATTATCTGCGGTGCCTGGTTCCCGGCAAGGTCGTCGAGGCGCTGGATGAGGGCGGCTTCAGGCTGATCGACGATCGCGGTTTCCATGCCCCGCGGCTGAACCGTGCGGGCCAGCCCGTCACGCAGGGGGCCGGCGTCGAGAACCTCTGGCGCTCGATGCGGGGGCTGGCGGAGTTCAGCCCCCGCGATCTGGCCGCCCATTCCACAACCACAGATGTCGAGGTCACCGAATGGACGGCCAAATCCTACTGCCAGATGCTCCTGAAGACCGGGTTCCTGCGCGTGGTCCAGAAGGCCGAGCCCAGCAAGGGGCGGCAGGCCGTCTACCGTCTGATCCGCAACTCCGGACCGCTGCCGCCTCAGATCCAGCGGGTCAAGCATGTCTTCGACCCGAACACGCAACAGGTGCATGTGCCCGGGGGCGGCCGATGAGCGGCCCCGTCGAGAAGGCACGCGCCGCTTGGGGGGACGAGATGCCGGACTGGGTTCTGGGGCTGGCCACCGCCTGTGCATCGACCAGCCAGAGCAAGGTCGCGACGCGGATGAACCGTTCGGCATCGCTGGTCTCGGCCGTCCTGGCCAACAGCTACAAGGGCAGCCTTGAGGCCGTCGAAGAGGTCTATCGCGGCGTCTTCGAGCTGGCCGTGGTCGAATGCCCCGCCCTTGGCACGCTGCCCACGAACGAGTGCCGCGACTGGCAGGCCAAGGCCAGCCGCTTCGTGAACGTCAATTCGCAACGGGTGCGCATGTATCGCGCCTGCCATGCCTGCCCCCGCTACAGGAGCAAGACCGATGCCTGACGCCGTCCCTGCCATGGATGCCGAGACTGTCGCGGTGCGCGACATGGCCCACTTCATCCTGGCCTTCATCGAAGGTCATTCGAGCGGCTATCTGGCCTGCATCCATGCCGCCACCATCGTTCTGACATCCATGTCCGTCGAGCAGGCCGATCCGACCGCCACGCTGGACGAGCTGCTGGCCGAGATGCGCGCCGAAGGTCTTGCCATGATCGAGGTCATGTCCTCGGGGGCGGTGCATGATGCCTGATCCTGACGAGATCATGGCTGAGATGGCATCCGCCCGCCCGATGCTGGCCAGCGCCGTCATCGCCCGGCTGCAGGAGATCGTGCGCGACCATGGCGATCTGCCAGTGATCCTGGCTGACCGTGACGTGACCCTTCGCGAACTCATCCCCTACGACGCTGACGGAAACACCGTCGGCAAACCCACCGAAATCGGCCTGCACGGCTGGTGAGCAGAGGAAGAAATCCGATGACCCAATTCACCCCCCATCCCATCCCCGACGGCATCGTCCAGGTCGGCGCCAAGCGATACATGCCCGACGCGAAGGGCGGCCTGGTCCCGGTCGAACTGATCAAGCCGCAGGTCCAGCTGGAGGACGAGACCGTCCGCCGCATCATGGGCTTTGCCCTGGCGCTGAGCGACCAGATCGGCCGGTTCAAGGGTCACACCGTCTCGGACCTGGGCGAGTTCGACGCGCTGCTGGCGCAGGAGTATGACACTCGCAAGGGTGGCCCCAAGGGCAACCGCAGCTACAAGACGCATGACGGCCTCTTCGAGGTCGAGGTCCGCGTCCAGGATCAGGTCGAGTTCGGCCCCGAGCTGCAGATCGCCAAGACGCTTGTGGACGAGTGCCTGAACGAGTGGGCCGAGAACGCCCGCGCCGAGATCCGGGCCATCGTCACTCGTGCCTTCAACACCGACAAGGAAGGACAGATCAACCGGTCCGAGATCTTCATGCTGCTGCGCCTCGACATCGATGACGCGCGGTGGAAGCGGGCCATGCAGGCGATCCGCGATGCCATGCGCATCACCGGCTCGAAGTCCTACATCCGCTTCTGGATGCGGGACAGCCATGACGCCCCGCGCCGCGCCGTGACCATCGACCTGGCGAGTGCGTGACATGGAGATCGGTCTGTTCATTCTGGCCGTGACCCTGTCGGCGCTGTCCGGCCTGATCCTGATGGTCGTCGGAGCAACTGTGGACTGGGAGGAGCCCTGCACCGTCAAGTTGCCCTCTTGGGACAATACCCTGGCTGCCGTCGGCATGCTGATCGCGCAAGCGGTCTGCTGGGGCGCCTGGGGCGTCCTGTATGCGCGAGGTGCGTGATGGATGACGCACTCCGCAAGCGCCTTGCCGCCCTGCGCGCCACGGCGCAGGGCAAGGGCACCACCGAAGCCGAAGCGATGGCCGCCGCCGCGAAGATGGCCCAGATCCTGGCGGAATGCGGGCTGAGCGAAGACGAGATCGAGTTCGAAGAGGCGGAAGCCCCTCTTCGAACCAAGCGCCCGACAACGCGCACCGCTTTGATCGGGGTGATTGCCGTCTGCACCAATTGCGCCGGGACGATCAGGTCCGACTGGAGGCCCGCGGTGATCTATCTGGGCCGCGCACCCGGTCCGGAAATCGCGGTCTATCTGACCACCGTCTGCGACAGAGCAATCGACCGTGCCGTCGAAGACTTCAAGAAGACGGCTGAATATCGGCGGCGCCGGACGCTGACGACCAAGCGGAAGGCTGTCCAGGACTTCACCATTGGTATGGTCGAGCGGCTTGAAGGGCGCCTGTTCCAGATGTTTCGCGCAGGCGTGGACAAGGCGGCGCGGGCGAAGGCCGTTGCGGTCCGCGACCATCGGATGCCTGCGTCCACACCGGTTACCATGCCGCAGCAATCTGTCCGGTTCGGTTCGGCCGCGGCATCCGGGTCTATTGCTGGCAGTGAGGTGCAGTTGGCCCATGCGATGAGCGGCGGGCGCAAGGCCCCTCGGATCGGGGGGCTATGATGAGCGCTCTGAGCCTCAAGCGCATGATCCATGTCGCCTGCAAGCAGCTGGGGCTGGATGCGGATACCCGTCGCGACCTGCAGCTCGTCGCCACCGGCAAGGCAAGCATGTCCGGGATGACCGAAGATGAGCTGCGGCTGGTGGTCGAGGCTTTGAAGAACCGTGGTTTCAAGCCCTATGGAAGCGTCCATTTCACCAGCGACAAGGGCGGCCTGCCAGGGCGGGGGCATGCCCCCGCCCCGCGTTCGGACCTGCGGTTCCTGCATGTCCTGTGGCGCAAGCTGGGCGAGGCCGGAGCGCTGAGAACGCCAGGCCGCGCAGGGCTGAATGCCTTTGTGCGGTCGCGCTTCGAGGGCAAATGGCAATCGGTGCCCATCGACGTCGATGCGCTGCGAGATGCGGGTCAGATCAACGACGTGATCCGGGCACTGAAGGACATGTGCGAGCGCGCAGGGGTGGTGATCCGATGAACCAGCGCCTGGGTGTCACCGACCACGCCCTGATTCGCTATTTGGAGCGAGTCGGCGGCTTCGAGATCGAGGCACTGCGTCGCGACATCGCGCATCGCCTGCAGCCGGCGTCCGATGCGGGGGCGGCATCGGTCGTCATCGACGGGCATGTCTACCTGATCGGCCGGGCGGATCCCCGCGGCCCGTCCGTGGTGACCGTTCTTCCTGTGAGCATGAGCCTTCGGAGGACCCTGCGCTGATGTCACCCGCAGGCCGCCCCATCGACGCGTGGATCGATGAGCTGGAAGCTGATCTCGGCGCAGCTGCCGCATTGCGGCTGTTGGCCAATGCCGGGGGACAGCGCCGCCAGATCCCGGCCTCGGCTTCAGGCTCGAAGCTGGCAATCGAGGTCGGCGAGGATGTCGTGGCATGGCTGTCTGATCGGTTTGGGGGCATGGCCGTCGACATCCCCAACCCCGCCGCGCGTGACCGTGAGGCAGGCGCCAACCGCCTGCGCGCAGCAATTCTTGAGGCCGGATTGACCCAGCCCAAGCGCTCGGCCAATGTGATCGCGGCCGAGTTCGGCGTGACCGCCGCCTGGGTCCACAAGCTGCGGACCCGAATGCGCCAGGAACTTGGGTCCGAGGACCAGCTGCTGCTGCCGCTGTTCGACCACGAGGCGCACTGAGCCTCTGGACTGCATCCCCCCGCCTGCTCGCCGCGCCCCATGGCACTCCCGATCATGATCGGGACCGTGACGGCCCCGCCAGCGGAGACAGCGGATGCGCGTCAAGAACCACAGGATCGAGGGCATTCCCTATCGCGCCGCCAAGTCCATTGGGGGCGCGATCGTCCCCGAGATCGTCATCCTTCATGACACGGCCGGTCGGCTGACGCCGGGCAACAGCGCGGCCTATCTGCGCGACAACCCGGCCGGAGTGAGCGTGCATTTCGTGATCGAGCGCGACGGCTCGATCGAGCAGCAGGTGCCGACCAACCGCCGCGCGGGGCATGCCGGAAAGTCCAGTTATCACGGCCGCGCCGACTGCAACGCTTTCTCCATCGGCATCGAGATCGTGAACCCCGGGCGGATGGTCTGGGCGGATCGTGAAGCACGCAAGGCCCGCACCTGGTTCGGAGAGGTTTTCTCGGACGGGGCGCAGGGGTCGAACGTGGTCGAAATGGCGACGTCTCAGCATGGATCCGGGGTCTGGATGTCGTATTCCATCGCTCAGATCGAGGCGCTGCAGGGGCTGCTCTCGGCACTGTTCGCCGGCATCCCGACGCTGAAGGACATCACGACGCACTGGTATGTCTCGCCTGGCCGGAAGGTGGACACGAACCCGCTCTTTCCGCTGGAGCAGCTGCGCAGCCGCATCCTGGGCCGCGATGATCCCGCCGATCTGGCGGCCGAGGCGGCATCCGAGCCGGTTCCGACCGCGACCATGGTCCGCGTCATCGCGGCGGCGGGGCTGAACATGCGCCGCTGGCCCAGCTTCAACCCCAATGTCATCCGCGCCATTCCGACCGGAACGGTGGTCCCGGTGCTGCGGACCGGCCACTTCGACGGCCGGAGCTGGTCGCTCGTGATGTTCGACGGTCAGGAAGGCTGGATCGTCGACGCCTACACCCAACCCTGCTGAGGTATTTCAGATGGACGCATTGCTCGCCGAAATTTCCGCCGCCGTCATCCCCGCGCTCGTCGCGCTGTTCGGCACCCTGCTGACCATCATCCTGAATGGTGCAGCCAAGGCCGCCCGCGAGCGTTGGGGCATCGAGATCGAGAGCCGCCACCGCGAGGCGCTGCACTCGGCCGTCATGTCCGGCCTCATGGCGGCGCTGGCCCGCGGGCTGCCCCCCGCCATGGCCGTGAACGCTGCCATCGATCATGTCGAGACCAGTGTGCCCGACGCCCTGGCGAAGCTGGCGCCGGGACCGGGTGTCCTGCGGTCGATCGTCGAGGCGAAACTGCGGGCTGCGGGCGCGGGGGCCGCGGAGCAATGAATTTCACCTTCGATCTGACCATCACCCTTGGCCTGATCGCGACCTTGGCCCTCGCGATCCTTGGGGCTTGGCGCATGCGCAACAAGACGGTCGATGCGCGGATCGACGGATGCGGGGAGCGCCTTGATCGCCAGGAGCAGCGCATCCACTCGGTCGAGCAGGCCCTTCAGAGCCTTCCACGCAAGGAGGACCTGCACAGCCTCTCACTGTCTCTTTCGGACATGAGAGGCGAAATGCGCGAGATCCGCGCCTCGGTCCAGGGCCAATCCCAGATCATGTCGCGGCTTGAGGCGGTCGTGAGCCGCCAGGAAGACCATCTGATGCGTGGAGGCAAGTCATGAGCTATGCGGAGGATGTCAGCCGCCACCGGCGCCTCGCGGTGCTGCGTCACCTGGCCGATGTGCCGGAATACGTCTCCAATGCGTCGATCCTTCAGGATGTCCTGGCCAAGCTGGGGCTGCCGCTTTCGTTCGACGCGCTGGTGACCGAACTGGCCTGGCTGCGCGAGCAGGGCTTTGTCGATTGCGATCCGTCCGCCCCCTTCATCGTCGTCACCGCCTGCCGACGGGGCGTCGATCTGGCGCGTGGTCTGGCAACCCATCCCGGCGTGCAACGCCCCCGCCCGAGGATCTGACATGCCCCCGCCCCGGAAGGTCGACCAGCTGCCCCCGGAGATCCGGGCCTGGCTGCAGGACACGCTGCGTGAGCGCGGCTTCGCGGATTACATCGCCGTCACCGAGGAGCTGAACGACAAGCTGGCCGAGGCCGGCAAGGTCGTCACGTTCCACCATGCGACGGTGCATCGCTTCAGCCAGGAATACCGCGCCTTCGTGAAGACCCAGGAGACCGCCAGTGCCTGGGCGCAGGAATGGATGACCGAGAACGGTCTGGAGGAGGAGGCCAAGCGCCACAACGTCCTGTTCCAGATGGTCACCGCCCTGGCCTTCAAGGCCATGGAGGCCAAGATGGAGAAGGACGGCGACGAGATCGACCCCAAGGAGCTGCATTTTATCGGGCGCATGCTGAAGGACATCATGGCCTCGGCCGGGATCCGGCAGTCGATGATGGCGGCAGAGCGCAAGGCGCAGGCCGAGCGCCTTGAGGCGGCAGTCGTGTCGGGCGACATCGACGCCGAGGCTGCCGAGAAGGCCCGGCGCATCATGGGCTTTTCGTGATGGCCTCATCGCGCCAGATCGTCAACGACCTGCGCGCGCAGGCCGCGGCGCTGGACGGACGCCATGTCCAGGGCAGCATGATGGACGGCGCCTGTCGCAGCATGCGCCGTGGCGCGGATGAGATCGAGCGGCTGCTGGATGACCTGACCTATCTGCGCGGCTTTGCCGAACTGGTCCGCGAGGAGGATCGCGCATGAGCCAGCCCTTTGCGCCGGTCGTGAAGTTCCTGCCCTATCAGCAGCGCTGGATCCAGGACGAGAGTCGCTTCAAGATCGGCATGTTCAGCCGCCAGACCGGCAAGACCTTCACCACGGGGGGCGAATGCGCCGATGACTGCTTTCGCGGTTGGGCCGAGGATCGCCGCGCGCGCTGGGTGATCCTGTCGCGCGGCGAGAGGCAGGCGGCCGAGATGATGACCGAGGTCATCAAGCCGTTCACCAAGGCCCTTTACGAGGTCTACAACACCGTCCTGAAGGGGGGCGAGCCGACCTTTTCCGAAGGAGAGTTCCGCGCGCCCCAGGAGAAGGGGCCGGACGCGGTCTACAAGGCGCTGGAGGTCGCGTTCCCGAATGGCAGCCGCATCACCGCGCTGCCTGCGAATCCCGATACCGCCCGCGGCTTCAGCGCCAACGTCATCCTGGACGAGTTCGCCTTTCACGCCAAATCGCGCGACATCTGGGCGGCGCTGTTCCCCGTCATCTCGAAGGGCCGTCAGAAACTGCGGGTCATCTCGACCCCCAACGGCAAGGGCAACAAGTTCTACGAGCTGATGACCGCCGAGGGCAGCGTCTGGTCGCGCCACGTCGTGGACATCTATCAGGCGGTGGCCGAGGGCCTGGAGCGCGATGTGGACATGCTGCGCCAGGGCATGGCCGATGAGGATGCCTGGGCGCAGGAATACGAGCTGAAATGGCTGGATGAAGCGTCGGCCTGGCTGGACTATGACCTGATCTCGGGCATCGAGCATGACGAGGCGGGCAAGCCCGGCCTCTATAAGGGCGGCCTGTGCTTTGTCGGCGTCGATATCGCGGCGCGCAACGACCTCTTCGTGATCTGGGTGATGGAGCTGGTGGGCGATGTGCTGTGGACGCGCGAGATCATCGCGCGCCGCCGGATCAGCTTTGCCGAGCAGGACGCGCTGTTGGCGGAAGTGATGCGGCGATACCGCGTCGTGCGGCTGCGCATGGACCAGACCGGGATGGGTGAGAAGCCGGTCGAGGATGCCAAGCGTCGGCATGGTGAGGATCGGGTCGAGGGCGTCCTGTTCTCGTCTGCCATCAAGCTGGATATCGCGACCAGCCTCAAGGAGAAGGCGCAGGACCGCCGCATGCGCATTCCCGCAGGTGATCCGGTTCTGCGGGCCGACCTGCACTCGATCAAGTCGCAGGTCGGTCTGACCGGCACGCGCCGGCTCATCGCGGATGGCGACAGTGACGGCCATGCCGACCGGTTCTGGGCCGGAGCCTTGGCTGTGTCCGCGGCCGACATGGGCGAGAGCTCCTATGAATATCAAGGCGTGCCGGGCGCGCGGTCGCGTTGGGCCGCGCCCGATCGGGACGATGACGAGGAAGACGCCCCCGGCAGCCGCTGGGGCAATGGCGAAGGAGCATGGTGATGGCGGTTCTGGATCAGTTCGGGCGGCCGATGCAGCGGATCCCCGAGACGGAACTGCTGGAGCGGCAGGCCGTGCCGGCCCTTGGATCTGTGCGCCAGATCCAGACGGGGCACCCTGCAGATGGTCTGGCGCCTATGCGCCTGGCCTCTATCCTGCGCGAGGCGGAGACAGGGGATGCGACGGCCTATCTGGAGCTGGCCGAGCAGATGGAGGAGAAGGACCTGCATTACTCCGCCGTGCTGGGCGTCAGGAAGCGGGCCATCCGATCCTTGGATATCCATGTCGAGCCGGGCGATGAGAGCGAGGCTGCAGCCGATCTGGCAGAGATGACCCGGACGGCGCTGAACTCCGCCGGGGTTCGGACGTCGCTGATCGACATGATGGACGCCTTGGGCAAGGGCTACTCGGTCTGCGAGATCGTCTGGGAGCGCCAGGGCAAGCAGCTGGCGATCGCCGATCTGGACTGGGTCGACCCGCGCTGGTTCGAGTTCGATCGAGACAATGGTCGCCACCTCTATCTCCGCGACAACGCCGGTTCTCAGCCGCTGCGCCCCGACAGCTATGTGATCCACATGGCCAAGGCGAAGTCCGGCCTGCCGATCCGGGGTGGTCTGGCGCGGCTTGCCGCCTGGGCGTTCATGTTCAAGAACTTTACCGTCAAGGACTGGGCCATCTTCTGCGAGGCCTATGGGCATCCGCTGCGCCTGGGCAAGTATGACAGCTCGGCCACGCCGGCCGACCGCCAGACCCTGCTCCGCGCGGTCCGGCAGATCGGCGTCGACATGGCGGCCATCGTGCCCAAGTCAATGGAGGTCGACATCGTGGCGGCCACGGCCACCGGCGCCGAGAAGCTCTATGAGGGCAAGAGCCGCTGGTGGGACGAGCAACTGTCGAAGGGCATCCTGGGACAGGTGGCAACCACGGATGCCATCGCGGGCGGACATGCGGTGGGCAAGATCCACGAGAACGTGCGCGACGATATCCGGGACGCCGATGCCGAACAGTTGGCTGCCACCCTGCAGCGAGACATCGCCGGGGCGATCCGGCGGGTCAGCTTCCCCGCCGGACAGGCCATTCCTCTGCCCAACATCCGCTTCGAAAGGCCCGAGACCGTCGATGCCGACAGGCTGCTCAAGCTGATCGAGCGTCGACCGCCCGGGCTGCGGATCGCCACGGCCGATGTCTATCGCGCCTTCAACCTGCGCATCCCGGAAGATGGGGAAGAGGTGCTGGGTGACGCGCCCCCGGCCGCGCCGCCTGTCTCCCCGTCCGAGCCGGAGCCTGTGGTCCGGATTGCCGCGTCGGCCGTCCCGCAGCAGGCCGCCGACAGCGTCGATGGGCTGATCGATCAGCTGATCGCCGAGGGTGACATGCAGCAGGCCGTCGAGGGCGAACTGGGCGCGATGCTGGAGGCCCTGCGCAAGGCATCGAGCCTGGACGAGGTCCGGGACATTCTGGACGCCTTCGATCAGGGCGGGCCGGGCCAGCTGCGCGAGCTGCTGGGCCGTGCCACCCTGGCCGCGCGCCTGGCGGGTGAAGTCGGCGCCGGGATCACGGACTGATCATGGCGCGCATCGAGCTGGCCCCGCTGCCCCATCGTGAGGCGATCGAATACCTGCGCTCCAAGGGCTATGCCCACGAGCTGCAGCGCTTTCATCACCTGGACCATTTTCGCGAGGAGCATGCGCGCAACTGGGTCGTGGCCAAGGCGGTGCGGGACGACGTCACCCGCGCGATCCGCGCCGAGGTCGAGAAGACCCTGGAGGAAGGCCGCACCCTGACGCAGTTCCAGCAATCGCTTGCGCCGCGGCTGGTCGAGATGGGCTGGTGGGGAAAGGGCCTGATGGAGGATCCCGTCACCGGCGAAATGGAGGAGGTCCAGCTGGGCTCGATGCACCGCCTGCGGACCATCTTCGACACGAACATGCGCACGTCCCATGCCGCCGGCCATTGGGCGGCGATCTGGCGCACCCGGCAGGCATTCCCCTATCTGGAGTATGTCCAGATCGAGCGGCGCACGAAGCGGCACGATCACGCGCGGTTTCATGGCAAGATCTGGCGCGTCGATGATCCGGTCTGGCAGCGCATCTATCCGCCCAACGGCTATTTCTGCGGCTGCACCGTGATCCAGCGAACCGAGGGCTGGATGCGCCGCAATGGCCGCCAGGTCGATGCCCCGCTGGACTTGGACGAGGTCGCGTGGACGAACAAGCGCTCTGGCGAGATCTCGGACGTGCCCAGGGGCATCACGCTCGGCTTCGACACCAATCCCGGGGCGGTCTGGCTGGACGGCCGCGCCGCCTGGGATCGGGTCGCGGCCGATCTGCCGCAGGAGCGACGGAGCGCGGAGTATGGCCTGATCGAAGGGCTGCGGCTGCGCGGCATGATCGATGGCCGCGAGGGCCTGGTGATGGTCGATGGCAGCTCGCAGCCGGTGCAGTGGTGGCGCGCCGATCCATCACGGCCGGGGATGGTCGGCATCACGGACCCGGTCTCGATCGAACTGCCGAGCTTTCTGCATAACCACCTGACCGATGCCAGCCTGTCATCGCAGGACATCTTGACCCTTTTCGGCGCGGGAGGTCAGGCGATCACCGCCATCACGCCGGGCGGGAGCATCTGGCGGGCAGCGCGCATTCCGGGAGGCGCATTGAGCCCGTCCCTCATCGTGATGCGCGATCGCTTGTTTGACCATCAGGATAATCTGAGGGCCACAGAGCATGGAGCCGAGATCTTCATGCACGCCCGGATGCTCTATCTTGAGAAAAGGGGGCTGGTCACCTATTCTTGGCACATGTCGGAGCGTGTGCGTCAGATCATGGACGCCCATGCGGATCTGATCGCGAGGTTGAGCGATGGCTGATTTCTTTATGCGAGCTGAGCCTGATCTGTTCGATGCGGGCGCGTGGATGGCGTTCCTGGCCGAGTATCGGAACGACCCCCCGTCCAGCTTCCGCGACATGGTGATTGCCGACGCCGAGGCGCATCTGCGCGCTCTTGGCGTTGACCCCCAAAAAATCGCCGCTGAGGCCCCTTCCGCCTGATGACGGGCATGGGGCGGCAAAACGGCGTTGATGGCCCTTTTGAACGCGCTCCGGGCGATTTGAACGCGGTTCCGTTCCGGTCCTGATCCACCTGCCGCGATCCCGCGCCGATCCGGCCCCCGGACTGCATCCCCCCGCCGCCTTTTCCCTGGTCATGGCACAGCGGGTCCATGACCAACCTGATCCGAAATATGTGCGCCCTCGCGGCGCTATCCGCTGAGCCCCCGGCCGAGATCGAGCTGCTTCCGGTCGGTGCATTCCGCCTGGGCGATGCCCGGTCGCGGCTGTCGCTGAAGACCGATGACCCTGCGGGCCTGATCCAGCGCAGCCTCGCATCGGCCGCCGGTGGGGTGTTGCCGATCGATTTCGACCACCGCAGCTTTGCCAAGCAGGGCGAACAGGACAGTCGCGCAGCCGGCTGGATCACCGCCCTGCGCGTCGAGGGCAGCCGGATCATGGCATCGGTCGAATGGACCGCAGAGGGCGCCGCCGCGATCCAGGGGCGCAGCTATCGCTTCCTCTCGCCGGTCTTCAAGAACACGCCCGATGGTCGGGTCGTGCTGATCGAGGGCGCCGGGCTGGTCAACGCGCCGGCCCTTCCGCAACTTCGTCAACTTGCCTCCAAGGAACATGACATGGACCCGATCGAGCAGATCGCGGGTGTGCTCGGCATCGCCGCCGACAAGCCCGAAGACATCGTGGCGCGCGTCACCGCGCTCGCCACGGCCGAGACCCAGCTGGCCTCCATCAAGGCGGCCGCCGGCGTCAGCGGCGATGACGCAGCCACGCAGATTTGCAGCAAGCTGACCGCCACCAAGCCCGACCCGGCCCAGTTCGTGCCGATGTCGGCCTTCCAGGAGGTGCAGACCCAGCTGGCCTCGCTGCAATCCGATCTGGCCAGCGGCAAGGCCGAGGCCGCGCTGGAGCGCGCGCGGGATGCAGGCAAGCTGACGCCCGCGATGGAGGGCTGGGCCACCCAGCTTGCCTCGAAGGATTTGGGCGAGTTCGAGGCCTGGGCCGCCGCCGCACCCGTGGTCGTCGCCCTGGGCGAACGCCAGCTGGCCGGCCGCGAGCCGCCCGCGGCCAAGTCCGACAAGCTGACCCCGGTCGAGCGCCAGATGGCGTCCGCACTGGGCGTCTCCGAGGAAGCGTTCCTCGCCACCCGCAACAAGGAGGCCTAATCCATGGCTGCTCTGACCAAGAATTCCGGCCGGACCCGCGTGGGTGATGGCCGCCGGTTCGCCGACCCGCTGGCGGCCGATGTCCGGATCTTCACCGGCGCGCTGGTCGCGCTGAACGCGCAGGGGCTGGCCCTGCCGGCCGCGCCCAATGCCGCCCGGATCCGCGGAGTCGCCCTGCACGAGGCCGACAACACCGACGGCGCGGCCGGCGATGCCACCGTCGAGACCGAGCGCGGCGCCTTCCTGTTTGCCAACGATGGCAACGTCACCCGCGCCCATATCGGCGGGAATGTCGTCGTCGTCGATGACAACACCGTCGCCCCGCCGCCGGGCAGCGGGACGCCGCTGGTCGCGGGCAAGTGCCTGGACGTCACGCCTGCCGGCGTCGTCGTCGAAATCCTCTGACCCGGAGTTCCGAGATGGACATCAACCGCGCATCCCTTCTGGCCCTGAACACGGCCTTCACGACCGCCTTCAACACCCGTCTGACGGGGGTCGAGACCACCTATGGGCGCATCGCCATGACGGTGCCCTCGACCACGCGCAACCAGACCTATCCCAAGCTGTCCGAACTGGGGCCGATGCGGGAGTGGATCGGCGAACGCCATATCGAGCGCCTGGAGAAGGACGGCTTCACGATCACGAACCGCAAGTTCGAGAAGACCGTGGCCGTCTCGGTCGACGACATCAGCGACGACCAGATCGGCCTCTATACCCCGATCATCCAGGACATGGCCCAGGTCGCGGCCGAGCTTCCCGACGATCTGGTCTGGGAGCGCCTGGAGCAGGGCTTCACGACCGAGCACTATGACGGCCAGATGTTCTTCGACACCGACCACCCGGTCGTGGGCGAGAGCGGCACCGAGGTCTCGGTCTCGAACTTTCAGGGCGGGTCGGGCGCGGCCTGGTATCTGATCGACGACAGCCGCGCGATCAAGCCGATGATCTTCCAGGACCGCGAGGCAGCCCGCATCACGGCCAAGACGAACCTGAACGACGACAACGTCTTCCACAATGACGAGTTCGTCTGGGGTGCGAAGCGGCGCTGCGCTTCGGGCTTTGGCGCGTGGCAGCTGATCTATGCCAGCCGCCAGCCGCTGACGGCCGAAAGCTATGAGGCGGCGCGGGCCGCCATGGGGGCGATGCGGGGACATAAGGGCCGCAAGCTGAACCTGCGCCCCCGCCTGCTGGTCGTGCCCTCGACCCTGGAGGGCGCGGGCCGCGAGATCCTGATGGCCGAGCGCAACGCCGCCGGGGCCACCAACGTCTGGCGCAACTCGGCCGATCTGCATGTCGAGAATCGTCTGACGCTGATCTGAGGCGGTCATCTCCCCGTGGGGGCGCGAGCTGCGCCCCCATTGATGAGCTGACAGGAGGCCCACCATGGCACGCAAGCCCGCGAAACCCACCGCCGCCCCCGAGGGCGATCAGACCGAAACCGACGCCATCAAGGTGGCGCAGGATACGACGACCGAACAGGTCCAGGCCGAGGCGACCGCGGACGCCGGGCACGATGACGGTCAGACCGTCACGTCCGAAGACAGTTCGGATGCCGCCGCCACGGCAGGGCTGCCCGCTGCACCCAGCCGGGCGGGTATCGATGACGGACAGGAAACCGCCCCCGAGAACGATCCTGCCTTCATGGTCATCTGTCATCGCGCGGGCGGGCGCCGCCGCGCCGGACGCCGCTGGCCCGATGGCGAGACCCCCGTGCATGCCGATGAGCTGAGCGCCTATGAGCTGGCGCTGCTGCAGGGTGATCCGCAGTTCACCGTCGCCGTGATCGAGCGGGGCTGAACATGTATGCGACCGTGGCGCAGCTGAAGGAGGTGATCACCCCCCGTGACCTCGAACTCCTGACGGATTTCGAGCGCGGGGGGGCGCCGTCTGATGCGCGCCTGGAACAGGCGCTGGCCGATGCCACCGCCGAAATCAACAGCTACATCGGCAAGGTCGTCCGCCGCCCGCTGATCGACCCGCCGCATATCCTGACCGTGATCTGTCGGGACCTCGCGATGCATCGGCTCTACCTGAACCTCGGACATGACATGACCTCGCTCGACAAGGTGCGCAAAAACTGGATCGAAACGCTGAAATCCATGCAGAGCGGTGAGACCTCGATAGGCGATGACGGCGACGGTCCCGACCAGATGATTTCGCCTGGCGTGGCGATGACGGACGGCCCCGAACGCCTGTTCACCCGCGACCGGCTGCGGGGGTATTGAGCCATGGGCGGCGTCACGATCCGGTTTGCCCTGGATGACCTGCCCGTCGTGGCCGCGCTCGACCGTGCGACCATGGAGGGCAAGGACCTGTTTCCGCTGATGGACGCGATCGGCCGCGTCCTGGTCAACGGCGCCCGCGAGCGGATCGCCGTGACGAACGAGACCCCCGATGGCGTGGCATGGCCCAAAAGCCTGCGGGCCAAGGAAGAGGGCACGCCGACCCTCTTTGACAGCGGGCGGCTGATGAACTCGATCACGGCGCTGCCCGAGGAGCGGCAGGTCACCGTCGGCAGCAACCTGATCTATGCCGCCGTCCACCAGGTGGGTGCGACCATCCGGCCGGTCACCGCCAAGGCGCTGTTCTTCACCCTGGCCAATGGGAGTGCCGTCACCGCAGGCGCAGTCACGATCCCGGCGCGGCCCTATCTGGGCATTTCGGCCGAGGAAGAGGCTGACATCGGCGATGTGACCGTCGCCTTCTTCGACGACCTGCTGTCGGGGCGGCCGCAATGATGCATCTCGACACCATCGCCGTGGCCGAGCACCTGGCCGCTGCCATGCCCCAGTTCGTCCGGGTCGATCAGGCCCGCGACCTGGCCACCGCGACCCGAGAGACGATCCGGTTTCCATCCGCCTGGATCGTCCTGCTGGCCGAGACCGCGACCGAGGCCCGCTACGCCTCGGATGATGCCGTCGAGCAGGCGGTGACCGCGCGGATCGGCGTCATCATGGCGGTGCGCGATCTGGCCGATCGGACCGGGGCGCGGGCCAGCGAGGATCTGGGCGCCATCCGGCAAGGGGTGCTGCTGACCCTGGGACGGCACGTTCCGCCCGGCGCCGACCAGGCCTTCCGCTTTGCCCGGGGCCAGCTGCTCAGCGGCGTGGACAGCCGCGGCGGGCTGTTCTGGCAGGACGAATTCACGCTGCGCTTTGACCGGCGCATTCAGATCACCTGAAAGGAGACCACCATGGCCCGCTATGCGCAGCGCCTGATCCGAGAGAAGCTGGAGGTCACGCCCGGCACCGCCGTCGTCACCGCCCCCGTCGACGCGCTGATGGCGCGCAATGTCACCATCCGGAACCTTGAGGCCGAATATCAGGCGCAGGATTTCGCGATCGGCATCGAGGGCGCCCAGGGCGAGGACATCTTCAACATCCATGCCGGCGCCGAATACGATATCGAGGCCGCGCCCCCCACCGCCCCCGGGCAGCCGCCGCTCTATGCGCATCTGCTGCAGTCCAGCGGCTTTGCCCTGACCGATGACGGTGGCGACAGCGTCTTCACCCCCCTCGACGAAAGCGCGGTCATCCCGACCACCACCCTGCAGCTGCGCAACGGCGCGCTGATGCAGGCCGTGGCCGGTTGCCGGGGTGCCGTGTCCTTCACGGCCGAGACCGGCCGCAAGCCCTTCTTCCGCTTCAACCGGCGCGGCCGCTATGGCGCCCCGGTCCCCTTCGTGGCCGAAGCGCATGACTTCGGCGACTGGCCGCGCGCCCTGACCTGCACCCCCGAGACCATGTTCGCCCATACCCTGGGCGGGGTCACGCTGCCGGTCCGCAGCTTCACCTGGACCGATGGTCGCCAGCCGCGCGTCGACACCTACATGAACCTGGAGGGCACCACCCTGGGGCCGCGCCGGGTCACCGGGTCGATGACGGTGAAATGGCCCGCCCTGGCCGCCAAGGACATCCTGGCCAACATCCGCGACGGGGTCACCGAACCGCTGGTCTGGACCCTGGGCCGCGAGACCGGAAAGACCCTGACCATCAGCGCGCCGCAGGTGCAGATCAAGTTCGCGGGCGAGCAGGACATCGAGGGCGATCTGGGCGTCACGCTGGACCTGGTCTTCCTGCCCACCGGCGCTGGCAATGACGATATCGAGATCCGCTTCTCCTGACCGCACAAGGACCATTTCGCATGTTCACCTATACCGACCACTTCACCTTCGACTGGCCCGTCCGCGTCAAGCTGCCCTCGGGCGGCAATGACGAGGTCCATGAGTTCACCGGCACCTTCATGCTGCCGGCGGACGAGATGGAGATCTTTGAGCCGCGCAAGGCCGAGGACATGGCCGAGATGGTCACCTTCGCCCGCGAGCGCCTCTCGAAATACTGGGTCGGCTGGAGTGGCATCGCGGTCGAGAACGGGGGCGAGCTGCCCTTCAGCGAGGCCAACCGCGAGAAGCTGTTGCGTCAGCGGGCGATCCGCATCGCCGTCGATCAGGCGCTGACCGAGGCGGTGCTGGGGATCCGCGAAAAAAACTGATCCGCGCCGCCCAGGCCATCTGGGGCGGCGCTGCGATCGACGAGGCCCTGGTCTCGGACCTGATGGCCGAAGGTGGGTTGACCCGCCAGCAGGCCGTGACCACCGCGCGGCGCATGATGGGGCTGGAGGATCAGGTCATCACCCTGCCTGCCCCCGAGCGTCCGCTGATCCGGCTGGTGCTGGCCTCGGCGGGGCAGTGGCGGATGGGACCGGCAGGTCTGGGCGGCATGCGACCCATCGCCCTTGATCTGGTCGCGGTGGATGTCGCGGCCCGCTGGCTGGGCATCACACCGGATGCCCGCCTGTTCGACGGTCTGGCGATCATCGAGCGCGAAGCCCTGAAGCAAATGAGGACCGAACCATGAGCACTGATCTCCGCGCCCGCCTGACGGTCACGGCCGATGCCAGCGCGCTGGTGGCCGAAATGCGCCGGGGCAGCGAGGGCCTGCGCGAGATCCGCCGTGAGACCGAGGCCGCCTCGGCCGCCGCAGCCCAGGCGGCGACCGAACAGGGCCGCATGGCCGAGCGGCTTGGTCGGACCTTCAACAACTTCAGCGCCGCCCCCCGGTCAGCGCGCGACAGCTTCGGCGTGTTCGAGGCGGCGCGAGAGCTTCAGGCATTCGAGCAGGAGCAGGCCGCCAACGCGGCCCGCGCCTATCGCGTGCTGGAGGAGAGCCTGAACCCGGTCACGCGGGCGCAGCGGGAGCTGGCTGACGCACAAGCCGTCGTGAACCGCGCGCTGGCTGCGGGCCAGGTCACGAATGCACAGGCCAGCCGGTCGCTGCAGCAGCTGGAGGATCGTTATCAGGGCTTCGTGCGGGCCCATAGCCCGGCGGTCCAAAGCGCGCAGGCCATGGAGCGCGCGATCGAGGCCGAAGCAGCCAGCATCCGCCAGCTGACCCTGGCGCTGGATCCGGCCGCGCGCGCAGCGCAGGAGTTCGAGCAGGCGCAGCAGCAGGTCCAGCGCGCGGTGCGCATGAACATCATCACCCAGGAGGAGGCCACCCGCGTGATGGGCCTGCTGGAGGCCCGCCAGCAGTCGGTCGGCGCCAGCGGCGTGACCATGGGCATGGGGGTGCAGAACGCCAGCTTCCAACTCGCCGACTTCGCCGTCCAGGTGCAGGCCGGGCAGTCGGCATCGCTGGCCCTGGCCCAGCAGCTGCCGCAGCTGCTGGGCGGCTTTGGCGTCCTGGGTGCGGTGCTGGGCGCCGTCGTCGCGGTCGGGGTGCCGCTGATCAAGATGTTCGTCGACACGGGGGATGCTGCAGGATCGCTCGACGACCGGCTCGACCGGCTGGAGCAATCGTCTTCGGCAGTGACGGAAAGCCTCAAGCGCCTGCGCGACGAAAACCTCGGCGTGACGTTCGGATCAATGGCCGGCGCAGTCCGCGAGATGACCGAAGCGATGTTGGCACTAGATCGGGCTGCCCAACTCAAGAGCCTTCGAGAGACACTTGACGAACTCCTGACAAAGAACGTCGAACCGAGCTTCATCCAGCGGACAGTGCGCGATTTTGCCTTGGCTTCACCGACTGCCGGTGAGGGGGCGCGAGAGGAACTCACGCGACGCATCTCGGCTGCCAACTACGCAGAACTGACGGGCGGCCGGGGGCCAACCTTTGACGAATTCGAGGCGCGACGCACAGAGATCGATGCCCTCGCCAAAGCTGGTGACGTGCGACGGGTGATCGAGGAGGTAAACGCCTTGATCCGAGAGTTCACCAATGGAGGACCAGTATCGGAGCTGAATGCCGGCCTGACGGAGGTCTTGGGCACAATCGGCGAGGTCGCAATCAAAACAGCAGAGGTCGAGGCGCAGTTCAACGGGACTGCTCAGGCAGCCGAATTCTGGTCGACGCTTGTCGCGGGCGTTCAAGGTCACCTCCAGGCGGCGGTCGATCGCGCGCGCGAACTCCGCGCCGAGGGCGACGAGCGCATTCGCGTCGCGCAGGACGAGCTGTCTCTGAACCAGGTGATCGCCCGATTTGGGGCTGACAGCCAACAGGCCGAAACCGAACGATCCCGCATTGCTCGCGAGGCCTATGAGATCGAGCTGGAGCGCGCAGGCATCATGGGTGACCAGCGCGACCGCCTGATGGAGATTTACGATCAGAACGTCTCCGTCACGAATGCCGCTGGTGACTGGGCGGCACGCATGGCTGATGTTCGAGCCGAGATCGGCGGGATCTTGGCCGGGCTTGCTTCTCTGGCAGGCGGGGTCGTCGACCGTGCTGCCAAGGCAGCGGAGCTGCAGGCGCTGAACGCCGGAGGCACGGTTGCGGATGCAGCTGCACGAGGCCAGCAGTCGCGCCGGGATGCGGAACAGAAAGCCCGGCTGATGGCTGCGAACAACCCGCTCGAACGGGCCGCGGCGATGGCTCGCAACTGGTGGGACAACACCGGTGCCGAGCAGGATGCCGCGCTTGACGCTGCACGCTCGGCAGCCCGTGAGCGCGAGGCGGCCGAGCGCCGCAGTCAGGGCGGCCGCTCCGGCGGAGGCGCAGGAGGCCGCGGACGATCAGCAGCATCGGCCGGCGCCTCCATCACCGCCGAGCTGGCCCGTCTGGCGCCGTCCTATGAGGCGGATGTGGCCGCAGCGCAGGCCTGGCGGGAGAAGGCACTGGAGCAGCTGAACGCCACGCGCGGCGGCTATGCGCAATTCGCAGAGGACGTCGAGCGCATCTATCAGGAGCGCCTGTCCAAAGCCTATGAGGACGATCTGAAGCGCCGCGACGACTGGAACGCCGGGGTCGAGCGCGGGTTGCTGGACGTCCAGGACAAGATGCTGACCTGGGCTGATGTCTCGGAAAGTCTGGTGACCGGATGGGCCAAGGGGGCCGAGGACGCCTTCGTCCGTTTCGGACAAACGGGCAAGGCGAGCATGCAGGACCTGGTGGATTTCACCATCGAGCAGTTTCTGCGCCTCAGCTATCAGCAGACCATTTCACCCGCCATCAATGCATTTGCGAACTGGGCCACCAGCGCCCTGGGCAGCGCATTTGGCATGCCTGTCCCGGGCGCTGGCGGAGCTGCCCCGATCAGCACGAACCACACGGGATCGCCGGGCGTGATGCGGAGCTACGGCCTCAACGGATTTGGCGACCGCATGCGAGCCGACGAGAAGCTGGCCATGGTCCGGGACGGCGAGGAGATCATGACCTCGCGGGCCTTGGAGAATGCCGGCGCGCTGATCTCGAACCTGTCCGCCATGGCCTCGAAGTCGCAGCAGCCGGTCATGATGGCGCAGGGCGGAGGCGGGCCGATGACCGTCATCGTCAAGGACTATTCCGGAGGGACTCAGGCCGAGGAAGGCACAGACAGCCGCGGCAATCCGACCCTGACCATGACCATCGGCCGCCAGATGGCTGCTGCGGCCGGCCAGCCGGGCAACCCGTTCGGCCGGGCCTTCGAGGCGCGCTATGGCGTGCGTAAGCAGGGGATCGCCCGATGATCGACTGGCCCGAGACCCTGAGCCGGTTCGAGCGTCCCGGCTGGCAGGTCCAGCCCCAGGAGGCGCGCATCCGCCGGCCGAACGAGGCAGGCCCGCCCAGCTATCGCCGCCGGTTCTCCTCGGTCGCGCGGGGCGTGGCGCTGTCGCTGGTGCTGACCCGGAACGAGAAGGCAATCTTCGATCAGTTCTATGAGGTCACCTGCGCCCATGGCACGCGCGAGTTCCGCATGCCCGACCCGACCACGCACGGCTGGAAGCTGTTGTCCAGCGACGGCATCCCCCTGCTGAACGGGGCCACCGACCTGCTTCTGTCCGAGCGCTGGCTGTGCGTCTTCGGCGATCCGCCCCCCACCGAGACCATCGTGGGCGACCTGCGGTTTCGGAAAACCTTCAACGTCTGGGTGCTGCCATGAGGCGGATTTCGATGAACGCGCGGATGGCACAGGAAGATCTGACCACCGACGAGGTCTATGTTGCCCTGTTCCGCATCGACCATGCCAGCCTGGCTGCGCCGATCCGCCTGTCGACCGACCCGACCGAGCGCGTGGCGGAAGAGCCGGTCATCTATGGCACGCGCTCTGCCTGGGCGGGCGCGAACCCGCTGCTGGAGCCCTATCTGTGGGCCATCGCAGACGCGATCCTGCCAAGCGATCTGGAGGATGCCCCGGCCACCGCGCAGATCGCCATCGAGGCGCTGGATCACGCCATCATCGAGACCGTGCGCAGCATCACCAGCCCGCCCACGATCCGCATGGCGGTGGTGCTGGCCTCGACCCCCGATGTCGTCGAGGCTGAATGGTCGAACCTGCTGATCACGACCGTCGATGCAGATGCGGGCGAGATCATCCTGACCATCAGCCGCGAGGAGATCGAGAACGAGTTCTTCCCGGCCGGGCGCATGAGTCGCGACCGCTTTCCGGGGCTGCACCTGTGAGCTGGTCTAACCGCTTCGTCGGCATCCCCTACGAGGAGTTCGGCCGCAGCCGCGCGGGCTGCGACTGCTACGGCCTGGCCTGCATCATCTATCGCGAGGAGCTGGGCATCAGCCTGCCGGATTATCTGGGCAGCTACAGCTCGGCCGAGGAGCATGCCGAGATCGCGGCACTCATCGCCGGAGAGGAGGCATCCCCTCTTTGGGTGCCAGTTTCCGGGACGGCGCTTGCTTTCGACATCGCGGTCTTCCGGCGCGGCCGGCTGTCCAGCCATGTCGGCATCGTCATCCGCCACGGCTTGATGATCCACATGCAGGAGGAGGATTGCGCCAAGCTGGCCGACTATCGCAGCGGCCCCTGGGCGCATCGTTTGCAGGGCCATTGGCGCCACCGTTCAAGCCCCGTTCAAGCAGCCACAATACCGGTCCAGATCATCACCGAGGTCCGCCCATGACCCCCGACATCCCCGTTCTGGCCGCCCCGCATTTCGACCCCGGCGCGGGGCGGATCGAGATGCAATGCAGCGCGGGCATGTCGATCGCCGAGATTCTCGACAGCACCCTGCCAGCCATTGCCTCTACCGAGCGGCGCAACTGCCGGGTCATGCTGGTGACTGATCGTGGTGCCGAGGTCATCCCCGAGGCGCTCTGGGGCCGCGTCCGGCCGCGCCCGGGCGTGCGGGTCGTGGTCCGTGTGATCGCGGGCAAGGGCGCGGTAAAGGCGGTGCTCTCCATCGCCATCGCGGTTGCCGCCTTCGCCATCGGCACGATGTTCGGGGCGCCATTCGCTGCGGCTCTGGGCCTGTCGGGAAAGTTCGGGGTGGCTATCGGGACCGCACTGCTTTCGACCGGCGTAACCTTGGTCGGGAACCTGCTGCTGTCCGCGCTGATCCCGCCGGTCAAGCCTGAAAGCCGCGACGTCCAGGCCCGCTATTCCATCGCCGGCTGGCAGAATCGCCTGGACCCGGATGGAGCGGTGCCGGTGGTGATGGGGCGGCATCGCTATGCACCGCCTTTCGCCTGCTTCAGTCATTCCGAGATCGTGGGAGACGAGCAATACATCCGTGCCGTCTTCTGCTTGGGCGAAGGCCCGCTGCAGATCAGCGACCTGCGCATCGGCGAGACGTCGATCGACGAGTATGAAGACGTCCAGGTCGAAGTCCGTGACGGCCGCGCCACCGATCTGCCGCAGACCATCATCACCCGCCAGATCCTGGAGGAGGCCGTAGGCGTCGAGCTGGTCCGTCCTCTGCCGCGCGACAGCGCCGGAGAAGTCACGCCCGGCGGCGGTGAGGAGAAGCCTGTGGTGCGCACGACGGGCGGCGATGCTCAGGGCGCGTCGATCATCCTGTCGTTCCCAGGGGGCCTTGTCCGCTTCAACGATGAAGGCGATCAGCGGCATGAGAGCGTCAGCGTAAAGGTCGAGCAGCGGCGGATCGATGCTGAGGAATGGCAGCTGGTCACCACGCTGGGAATCCGTGCCAAGAAGCTGGAGATGTTCTATCGCCAGCACAGCTGGACCTTCCCGACGCGGGGGCGGTGGCAGATCCGGTTGACGATGATGACCGACGAGACCACCGACAGCAAGGTCCAGCGCCGTGCCACCTGGGCGGCGCTGCAGACCCGGCGTCCGGAATACCCTCTGAACTATCGCCGCCCGCTGGCGCTGGTCGCGATCCGGGCGCGGGCCACCCATCAGCTCTCGGGCAACCTGGACAGCTTCAACGCCATCGCGCAGGCGCTGTGCCTGGACTACGACCACACCTCCGGCCAGTGGGTCGAGCGGGCCACGTCGAACCCTGCCGCGCTCTTCCGTCACGCCTTGCAAAGCCCCTCGAACCCACGCCCTGCCACGATGGCCGAGCTGGATCTGGACCAACTGCAGGACTGGCACGATTTCTGCCGCATCAAGGGCCTGCAATACGACCGGGTGTTGGACCAGGCCGGCACCACGATGCGCGAGATCCTGACAGAGATCGCGGTGGCCGGCCGCGCATCGCCCCGCCATGACGGCCTCAAGTGGGGCGTCGTGATCGACCGGCCCGCGGAACTGGTGGTCGATCACGTCGGCCCGCGTAATAGCTGGTCCTTCTCGACCACTCGCACCTATGTCCGCCCGCCCCATGCCTTTCGGGTCAAGTTCCTCGATCGAACCAACGACTGGAAGCCCGCCGAACGGCTGGTCCGCTGGCCGGGCTATGGCGGTCCGATCATCGAGACCGAGGCGCTGGAAATGCCCGGCAAGACTGATCCGGCCGAGGTCTGGCGCGAAGCCCGACGCCGCATGTATGAGGTCATCCATCGTCCAGACCGCCATCAGGTGACGCAGGACGGGCCTGCTCGGGTGGCAACGCGCGGCGATACCGTGGCCCTCAGTCATCGGATCCTGGACAAGGTCCAGACCGCGACACGTGTCCGGGCCGTGGCCGGCGCGCAGATCCATCTGGAGGATCCGGTCACCTTGTCACCGGGCGACAGCCACGCGATCCGGTTCCGGGTCTTTTCCGGCCCCGAGGACAGCATCGGCACCTCGGTCGTCAGGCCCGTCGCGGCAGAACCTGGCGAGACCGACGTCCTGCTGCTCGATGGTTCCGGACCGGCGCCGCAGGCAGGCGACCCGGTTTATTTCGGGCGCGAAAGCCTTGAGACCTTCAGCTGCGTCGTCACAGGCGTCGAGGCGGCCCAGGACATGGCCTCAATCCTGCATCTGGTGGACGCCGCCCCCCAGATCGACAGCCTGCTGGAGCAGGACACCATCCCGGCCTGGTCGGGCCGCGTGGGAGCCGAGGTCAACGAAAGCCTGCTGGCCCCGGCCGCGCCGCGCTTCACCTCGATCACCTCTGAGCCGACCATCGCGGGCTCGGTCAGCTATCTGATCGAGCCCGGCCCGAGCCCGGTCAGCGCCGGGGCCTTCTCGATCGAGCATCGCCCCGAGGGCGCGGGCACCTGGACCGTGGACCAGATCCCGGCCGCCAACGGGGGCGGCGTCATCACCGGCTATGCCAATGGGGCGTCGATCCAGATGCGCGCCCGGGCCATATCGTCCGCTGGCGTCTCGGGCGCCTATGGCGCGACGATCCCGCTGATCGTCGGGGCGCGGGGAACCCAAATCCCGGTGGCCCTCGATCCGGAGGCGACCAGGATATCGACCCGGCTTGGAGGCGCCATTGTCGAGGTTGCGACCGGGTCTGACCCTGCAACTGAGCGTCTGCAGCTCTATCGGTCGCCGACCCCGGTCTTGGACCGCAATCTTCACCGGGTCGGCACGCCGGTCACCGTCCAGCCGCTGCAGACCGTGTCGATCCCGGTGGGCGACACCAGCCGCCAGAGCCTTCTGACCGGCACGTGGACACTGGACAGCGGTTGGACGCGCAGTGGCGATACCCTGTTCCACACCGCGGGCAGCACGGGCGTGGCGTCGCAGCCGGTGACGACTATCTCAGGGCGCTGGTATCGGGTCGGTCTTCGCGTTGCCGATCGCAGCGATGGCAACCTCAGCCCGCGCCTTTCTGGCGGCACCCTGGTCACGGGGCCGGTCCTCAACTCCAATGGTCGCCAGAGTGCGCGCCTGCAGGCGGTCGAGGGCAATACCAGTTTCCAGCTGTTTGCAGGCAGCCTGTTCGACGGCGCGGTCTCCGAGATCGCCTGCTATCTGGAGACCGCGGCGACCCTTGACGCCGGGTTGCACTATCTCTGGGTCGAGCCGCAGAATCGCGATGGCGTTCCCGGCCCAGTGGCAGGCCCGTTTGTCATCGACGTGATCTGATTTATCAGACCGCATCCCCCCGCCACCGGGTCGCGCGCGCGCGTAACGCTCTCCTCGCCTGCAGCAAGGAGAGACGCAGATGGCCGGAGTTGGCACGAATAATCTTCCCGTGGCCACGATCATCGACGATCTGCTGGGCAATGCGGGCGGCAACACCCGACGTATCCCGATCGACCGCCTGGTCGCGCTGATCGCGGCGCTGATGGGGCCGAGCTACTCGACGCGTGCGCAGCTCTACGGGGATTTGGGCTGGCCGGCAGGCGCCATCGGGTATGTGCGTGCGGATGGCACGGCCGCATTCAATGGGGTCTACAAGAAGTCGGGCGGCAATGGCGGCGGCAGCTGGTCGAGGATCGGGGATCTGCCCACGGGCGCGATCGAGGCATCCCAACTCGCAGAGCTGACGGCCGAACTGCGCACCCGCCGCGTCGCCAGCACGGCCAACAGCGACTTCTCCGGCACGACCTTCCCGACCGGCACCGGCACGGTGATCTTCCGATCCTCCACCAATGTGGCGATATGGCAGGCGCTGACCATCCCGCCCGATCCCGTCACGGCATCGCACCAGCAGGATGCGACAGGCGCCTGGTGGGGCCGCGCGTTCCAGCTGTCGGACGTGCGCAACGTGCTGCAGAACGCAGGTGTTTTCAACCTGCGCAACATCGGCGGGACGGCCAATGCCATCACGGCCGAGCTGCCGGTGGCGGCGATCAACGCCGGTATCGTCATCGACACGGAAACGACGATCGAGGTGGTGCCGGTCCTTGCCAACACGACGGCCGGTCCGACCCTCAGGATCGGAACGGACATCGCCCGCACGATCAAGACCGAACTCGGGGCAGCGGCACCCGCGAACTTCCTGCGGCCGGGTGTGCCCATGCAATTTCGCCGGGTCAATGCCGACTGGCGAGCCTTCGCCTCGGTCACCTCCGATCAGCTGAACGGGGCGCGCAACGAGGCCGCAACGGCAACGGCCCTGGAGGCATCGGCCCGCGCCGACGCGGACGGCTTCCAGCGCGCCGCGCTGCGCCAGGGCGCGATCACCCTGGTCAACGTCAGCCTGACCGGCAATGCCTATACTGCCGACATCGAGGCCATCTTCGCCTCGGTCGCCATGACCGACATCCCGCTGAACGGCGAGGTCAGCGTCAGCTTTCCGGCCACGAACCCGGGCCAGAACCCCACGGTGAACGGGCGCGGCCTGCGCAGGCGAAACGGCAACCCGTGGCCCGCCGGAAAGATCATCCCCGGAAGCCCCTACACGCTGAAGCGCATCGGCAACGAACTGCGCGTCCTTTCGGGCGACGTCCAGGGCGAGGAGCTGGAAGGTGGGCTGGCGTCCGTTTCCCGCAAGCTGGTGACGATCACGTCTGCCAGCACCTCGGGCGAGCGGAACAGCACCAGCTGGACGCAGGTGCCGGGCAGCTACAGCTTCGCCGACATCGCCGTCGGCAATGCCCCGGCCGCGCTGACCTCGCCCCATACCGGGGATGTGCAGGTCGAGCAGGTCGTGGACGGGCTGCGCCATGTCTGGCTGGACGCATCCGGCCGTCGCTTCGAGCGCCTGCGCAAGGCGGGGGTCTGGGGCACCTGGCTGGAGATCGCGCGGGAGAGCCGCGTGGCCGCGCTGGAGGCGACCGTCAACCTGAAGGCCAACCAGAGCGATCTGGCGGCCGAGGCGGTCAAGGTCTCGGATTTGCAGGCTCAGGCCCTGCTGGGCGGCGGCGTGCTGAACCAGGTCGGCCCGGATCTGCCTGTGCGTCCGCCCTTCATCTCGATGAGCGTTCCCCTCTACTGGCGCTGCTGGGACAGCCCGCAGGCCTTCATGGGCAAGAACGACACCTGGGTGCAGATGCCGGTGCCTGATGCCCCCGATGTGCCGCTGTCCGCATCCTGGGACGTCTACGACGCCCGCAACGGCCAGTCGCTGGCCGTCATCATCCGCAGCGTGCCGGACGAGACGCCGCCGATCACCGGCATCGACAGGCGCGTGGGCGGCGAAGAAGGCCCGTGGATCGGCTTGCCTGCCGCCGCGCCCGGAACCTACCTGATCGATGGTCTGGCCCCCGGCCTCGACACCGCCACGATCCGGCATCGCAACTTCGTGGACGCTGGTGACGGCGACATCGATCGGGGCGTCGCGGTGACGGCCAGCGACATCACCGCCGATCTGAGCGGAACCGGCCTGCTGATGAAGGTCCGGCCCTCCAAATGGCAGAGCCTGACCGGCCTGAACATCGACACGAAGGGGTTTCGCCTGGTGGGAGGCGAGGTCGACCTGTCGCACAACAACGAGGCCGTGCGCGCGCTCTACAGGGACTACTTCACGACTGGCCAGTTCATCAGGGCGCGTATCCAGAGCCTCGATGCGGTCGCACACCCGGCCCAGCTCGACGGCATCGCGCTCGGCATCAACTGCAACGGGGTGAACGGGATCCGCGCCCATTTCCGCCGCTCGGGCGTGACCCTGCACTACATCGAGAACAACGGCGTCACGCGGCGCACGCTGGCCAGCTTCTCGCAGAGCTGGGGCTTCCCGATCGACGCCGAGATCCGCCGCGCGGGCGGCGGCAGCATCGTCGAGGTCCTGGTCGGCGGGACGGTCGTCATCAGCTTCGACCTGACCGGTGACGCGGCCGCGAACCTGACGGGTGGCGCGCCGGAGCTGTTCGCCTTCGTCAGCAATGGCGGCACGCCTGCCGCGACGCGCATGGCCATCATCCAGATGGGGCACGCCTGATGCCCGCACCGACCAACCTGAATGCGCAGTCGCTGCTCTATGTCGCGGGTCGCCCGCTGCAGATGATCGGCCCGCAGATCTGGGGCCAGCCGAACGAGGAACAGCAGGCCCGCATCGCGGCCGGCGAGAAGCTGGAGAACCTCTGGCACGGCGAGATGCAGCAGATCTACTGGGGCATGAGCCGCAGCCCGGCGTTGTTCTGCCAGGGCCTGCGCAACTCGTTTCCGAAGCTGCGCACGATCCGCGCGCCGTTCAACAAGCACTACTGGACGCGCGACGAGGCCGGGAAGCTGCAGATGCACCCGCAGATGGAGGAGTTCTATGCGGAATGCGCTGCGGACAAGTCCGACTTCTGGATCTGCTGGGATTTCCACGACGGCCCGACGCAGGTGCTGCAGGACCCGCGCCGCCGCGCGCAGTGGCCCGACAGCTATCCGGCCGTCGAGAACTTCGAGCAATGGCACCAGGCCTCGATCTATCTGGGCCAGCGCCAGGTCGAGACCTGGAACATGCTGTTCGAGTGGCTGGCGGATCGCCCGTGGCTCTGGTCGCAGACCATCGGCTACGAGATCATGAACGAGCCTGCCGCCTACTTCCACGGCAACGGCCTCTATCCGGGCCGCACCGCCTACTTCGTCGGCCGCTTCGTGGACCATATCGAGGGCATCGCGCAGGTCATCCGCGCGAACGATCCGGGCAAGTTCATCCTGGCGCCGACCTGGGCCTACAACGGCGATGCGAACACGCTGGCCTCGACCCGGCTGCCCGACCGGGGCGGGATCAGCGGCCTCGACGGCATCCGGCAAGCCGTGGGCATGGACCGGCTGATCTGGTCGATCCACTTCTACACCGGCTTCGACACGCGCACCGCGACGCAGGCGGGCCATGACCGTGCGCTGAGCGTCCGGTGGGGCGTGCTGGGCGGCGATCCGGTCTGCGTGACCGAGACCAACATCTTCGGGCGCTGCCACGATCCTGCGCGCGAGGGCAACGACTATCGCCACTACTTCCGGTCGCGGCACCTGAACTGGCTGACGGACAAGGTCGCGGGCTGGCCCAGCAAGCGCAAATGGGGCGTCTCCTGGTGGCCTGCCGCCAACTGGGCGCAGGCATCGGCCACCCGGATCGCGCTGGACACGAACCTGCCCGTGATGGCGCGTCGCTTCTCGACGGCCGAGGCGATCCAGCACTGGTCGCTGGACAACCACCCGGAGTGGTTCGACGGCGCGCAGAGCGGCGTGAAGGGCTGGGAGCGGCACGAGCTGCGCCCGTTCAACAGCATGGACCCGTCTCAGTTCGAGATCGACGGCTGGCATCTGCTGAACCTCGTCCAGCCGCCGCTGCCCGGCGCGCAGGTCGCGGAGAGCCTTGCCGGCTGGTATCTGAGCTATGGCGGCACCGGCACGACCTATCATTCCTGCGCCGATCTGAACGGCGCCGTGATGCTGCAGGTGCTGGGCGGCGACGGGAAGACCGTGATCCACCACCAGATGGTCGATTTCTACCAGCGCAACCACTTCCACCTCGGCCGCGGCGGCGGGGTCGTGCGCCTCGGGAACGGCAGCCATGTCGTCATGTCGCAGGGCGGTCCGGCCATCATCTACACGGCCAGCCCCCGCCTGCCTGCGCCCCCGCCCTTCAACGGCTATTCCAAGGCCCGGCCGCACGCGACCATCGGCCTGCCCTATGGCTGGGACAACCGCGTGATCTGCGACCCGGGCGCGGTCACGCACATCTACGGCTTCAACCCGGATCGGGGTGACCGGCTGTCGTTCAAGGGCGCTTTTCAGAGCGTCCAGCAGATGCGCGCCGCGATGCGGGTGGTCGAGAACAACGCCCAGATCAAGAACCGCGACATCCTCCTCGCGCTGCCCGGCGGGGGCGAGGTGCTGATGCTGGACGCGGGCGCGCTGGCGTCGCGGCTGCATACCTGGAACCTCGATCTGACGGACGGCTGGTATGCGCCGGGCTGGGTCGAGCCGCTGGATTACACCGAGGCCGAGTTCACGAACCCGATCCCGATCATCCCGCCCGCGGCGGGCGGAGACGGCGCCTGGATGTTCGACCGCGAAGGCCGCCCGCTGATGGCCATGGACCGTGCCGGTCGGCCCCTGGCCGCGCGGCTGCGCGACGGCACCATCCTCGGATTCGGCGGCGAGGAGCTGATCATCAACCGCCCGCCGTCGATCGGCGTGCCGGGCGCGATCATCCCGGCCAGCGGCCCGGTCGGAACCACCTTCGCCATCCGCCTGTCCACCTTCGGGGGCACCGAACCGATCACCCGCAACTGGGTGCTGATGTTCGATGGGGAGGAGGTCACGGATCAGGTCGTCGACGGAACAATCACGCCGTCGGGATTGGGCGTGCTGCATCTGATCGAGGACGCGACCAATCCTTTCGGTCAGACGCCGCTCCATACCGTGACCGGCAATGTGCTGCCGGCCTTCGTGCCGGTCGAGCTGGTCGAGGAGCCGTCGCTGTCGCCCGCCGAGGTCGAGGTCGGCCAGCCGATCACCGTCATCTGGGGCAGCTATGCCGGGGACGGGCCGATCACCACGATCCGCACGCTGACGTTCAACGGCGCGAACGTGATGGGCGATCTGGTCGATGGGCAGTTCACGCCATCCTCGGCCGGCACGCTGACGCTGAGCGAGATCGCCCGCAACACCAACCCGTTCACGGGCGCGGCCAGCCAGAGCGGGCCGCACACGGCGGCCGTGACGGCGTTCGAGGTCACGGACGACCTGAGCGACTATTACGCCTCGGGCGCGATCCTGATCCACCACACCGCAGCCGGCTTCCAGCTGGACGGCGATGGCAAGGTGACGGGCATCTCGAACGCGGGCGCGGCCGGCACGGCCTTCGACGCGACCGTGACCGGCACCGCACTGACGGTCGCAGGCAACGGCGTCCTGCTGCCGGGGGACGGGTCCAGCCGGATCACCAGCGCCAGCGTGGCAGATCTGGTCGGCGCGCGGCTGATCTGGGCCATGGACCCCACGACGATACCGTTCGACTTCACGCAGATCTTCGGTCTGGACGGTGAGCCGTTCGTGGACCTTGTGACCACCATCGCGTTCGCCTCTGCAGGAGGGAGATGCACGGCCATCGTCCAGAAGGTGGAACCTGATGAAGAAGCCGGTTCGGCTGCGATCCTGCCCGACTTCGACCTGCCGACCGACATCGCGATCTTCGAGCTGGTGATGTCGCCCGACCTGATCCGCCTCTATGTGAACGATGTCGTGGCGTCCGAATACCTGCGCGACACGCCCGTGCCGACCTTCCCCATCCTTCAGATCGGCAGCGGGATCATGGCCGAGGGCCTGGGCAACTTCCAAGGACGCTTCGGGGACGTGCTCGGCATCCTCGTCGGGCATCCCGACGAGCTGGCCGCGCGCAATGTGGCCTATCAGTTCCTGCGCGCGCAGTTCCCGGTCGCTCCGCCCGCGCCGCCCTCGCGCCTGACCTTCGGGCAGATCGAGCCGCTGACCGGCGACGTGGGAACGGCGTTCACCATCACGCTGTCCACCTATGCCGGAAGCGCGCCGATCGACGCTGAATGGAGCCTGACGCTGGACGGCGTGGACGTGACGGCCGAGGTGGTCGATGGCGTCTACACCAGCACCGCCGCGGGCGATCTGGAGCTGATCGAAGGCGCGACCAACCCCTACGGCAGCGCGCCGGTCAGCACCGCCACCGCGCAGGTTCTGGCGCCCTTCGCGGGCGTCACCCTCGTCACCGCGCCGTCGCTGTCGCCGGAGCAGGTCGAGGTCGGGCAGCCGATCACCGTCACCTGGGCGGTCTACGCAGGCGACGGCACGATCACCTCGACCCGCGCGCTGACCTTCAACGGCGTCGATGTGCTGGACGATGTGGTGGGCGGGCAGTTCACGCCGACCGAGGACGGCGACCTGCTGCTGTCGGACACCGGCAGCAACGCCCATCCCGTGACCGGAGAGGGCTTCTCCAGCGGCCCGCACACGGACGGCGCCTTCGCGGGCTTCGTGGCGCTGACCAAGACCGCCGAGGCCAGCATCGAGCCTGCCATCGCGCCCTGGGGCGTCGAGCGGACGATCACGCCCGCGACCTATGCCGGGTCGCTGCCGATCACGCGGGCCGGGCAACTGCTGTTCGATGGCGAGGTCGTCGCGTCGCGCACCACGGGCGCGCCGTTCACATACACTCCGCCGCGGGGCGGTGCGCTGTCCTGGAGCGGCACGGCCGAGAACCCGGCCGGCGTCGGCCCGGCCGAGGCCGCGACCGGCGAGGCCGTGCATCCGCTGAAACAGCACTTCGACAGCGGGGCGATCCAGATTTTCCTCTCGACCGAGGATGCGACCCTGGACGTGGACGGCCGCGTCACGGCGCTGCAGAACATCGGCGCGGCGGGCGCGGCCTTCAATGCCTCGATCGTCGGCGGCTCGCTCGCTATCGTCGGCGGCGCGCTGCAGTTCCAGGGGACGGGCGGCCCGTTCGCGCAGCTGGCGAACCCCGCCGACATTGTGGGTGTCGATTTCTGCTGGATCATGCAGACCGACTGGACCCACAACATGCGCCTGTTCGGCAAGGCTGGCGACGACCCGCGGTCGGACATCCGCTTCGACACCAACGCCACCGGCACCGTGCTGGGCGTGCGGCGCTATGTCGGCACCACCACCACGACCGTCACCCTGTCGCCTCGCTTCGTCTACGGCACGGCGAAATCACTCTATCGCATGCGGATGGACGCGACGGCTGGTGCGCTGTTCGAGAACGGCGTCCAGCGCCGCGCCTTCACCCACGCCTTCCCAGACTTCCGGCTGCAGAACCTGGGCCAGGGCACCGACTCATTCGTCAGCTTCAACGGCAGGATCGGCGACATCTTCGGCGTCGTGCGAGCCCATCCGAACGCCGCGCAGGCCTTGGCCGACGCGAGCGCCTATGCCGCCTCCAAGCACGGGATCACCCTGCCATGATGGATCTGATCATCGAGATGTTCGTGACGCCGGGCACCCCGGAAGGTCCCTACGAACGCATGGCTGCAGCCATGGCCCATGGCATGGTCGGCGTCCTGATCGCCGCGGCCCTGCTCCGGCGTCTGGCCGATCGGCCCTGGCGTGCCGCCGGTCTGGCCTGCGCCATCTACGCCTCTTGGGAGCTGGCCCAGATCATCTGGTCCGGTTCCTCCTTCGTCGACAGCGCCATCGATCTTATGGCCGTGGGATGCGGCGCCCTGATCGCGGCCTGCCTCTGGGCGCGCAAGCTGCCGGCGATCATTCCGCTGATGGTCCTGCTGGTGGTGTCAGGAAGGCTCGCGCCGAAGCGCAGAGGCGACGGGGCGGAACGCTAGGCTTGAAAGGCCCTTTGAAGCGCAGTTCGTCAAAACCGACTTGCTGCAAATATTTCTGTCACGCCCTGCAAGAATTTGTGGCCCGCTACATTGAGACGGGGCAGATCCAATCACACCAAGACGAGACGATGCTACCCCGGTCGCTACCCCGCGGCCGAAAGAACGCAAAAAACGCCCAAAAATCAGCAGCTTGGAAAAAGGGAAGTGGCGGAGAGGGTGGGATTCGAACCCACGGAACCCTTGCAGGCTCAACGGTTTTCGAGACCGCCCCGTTCGACCACTCCGGCACCTCTCCGCGCTTTCTGGTGTGGTGTGGCGGAATTACGGGGACGGGGGTTGAAGCGCAAGGGGGTTTCGACGAAAAAATCGTCATGGCTTCGAAATTTCCCGCGCGAAAGGGTCGTGACATGCTGACGGCCTTGGGACTGCTGGTCGCGCTGGTCGCGCCGGCGCCTGCGATGACCCCGGCCGCCCCGGTCATCACGATCCAGCTGTCGCAGGACGGGCAGGAGCGGCTGTGGCGCGCCCTGGCTCTGGCGGATCTGATGCCCGTGCTTCGCGACGAGGCCGTGGACGAGGCCGCGCGACTGGAGGGGGAGGGGCTGATCGCCGGGGCGGGGCGGCCATGGGGCGATGTGGTGGCCACCATCCACGACCCCGACCGGATGGGGCGGCTGTTTCGCGACGGCGTCGCGCAGGGAACGGGTCGGGCCGATCCGCAGCTGATCGACCGGGCCCTGCGGTTTCACGAATCGGAGCTGGGGCGGCGGATCGTCGATCTGGAGGTCTCGGCCCGCCGGGCGCTGGCCGAGCCGGGCATCGACGATGCGGCGCGGGCGGCCTTCGCCGAGGCCGTCGCGGCAGGGGATCCGCGGGCGCAGCGCATCCGCGCGCTGATCCAGGAGGCGGATCTGGTCGCACCTAATGTGGCGGGTGGCCTCAACGCGGCCTTGGCCTTCAGCCGCGGCTATGCCGATGGCGGCGGCTATGACATGGCGCCGGACCCGCAGCAGATGGGCCGCGATGCCTGGGTGCAGCGTGCGCAGATCGAGGCGGACGCGACGGCTTGGCTGGAGGCGTTCCTGCTGATGGCCTATGCGCCGCTGACGGACGCGGAGCTTGCCGCCTATCGCGACCACGCCCTGTCGCCCGAGGGCCGGGCGCTGTCCGAACTGCTCTTTGCCGGGTTCGACCGGGTCTTCGTGCAGACCTCCTACGACATGGGTGTCGCCGCCGCCCTGCGCGGCACGGGGCAGGCACTGTGATCGTTCTGGTGGGGGTGCTGACCGATCCCGGGATGCTGGCGGCCTTGGATGTCACCGGGACGGCCGTCACGGTGGCGGGCCGTCTGTCGGGCGGCGCGCGCGCCGGGCTGGACCGTGACGGCTGGCCGATCCTTCGGGATGGGGCGGGGCAGATCGCGGGCATCGCGACGGCGATGACGCCCGCGCTGAGGCGCTATGCCGACGTGATGGGGCTGGAACCTGTCGCGTGGAACGGGGTGTCGCTGCTGGGGGTCGGCCTGCACGGGATCGGCGGGGAGGACGCGACCGCGCAACCGGCGCTGGCGGCGCAGATCGCGGCGGAAATTCTGGACGCCGCGCCGGACATTGAGGCGGACCTGCTGGCCCGACGGCTGCCGATGATCGGCATCTGGGCGGCGAGCCGGCTGCGGGCGCGCGCGATGCCTGCGTCGGGGCAGGGGGTCGTTCCGCTGCGCGACGCCGGGGCGGTCCGGACGCTGCGCCGCGATCAGCCCTTCGCGGGGTATTTCGCGGTCGAACGCCTGGAGCTGACCCATGCGCTGCACCAGGGCGGCCAGAGCGGGCCGATGACGCGCGAGGCCTTCCTGATGGGCGACGCGGCGGTGCTGCTGCCATGGGACCCGGTCCGCGACCGCGTCCTGGTGATCGAGCAGTTCCGCCTGGCCCCGGCGCTGCGCGGCGATCCGCAGCCCTGGCTTCTGGAGCCGATCGCGGGGCGCGTCGATGCCGGCGAGACGCCCGAGGCCGCCATACTGCGCGAGGCGCGCGAGGAGGCCGACCTGACGATCGACCGGCTGATCCCGGCCTTTCACGCCTATCCCAGCCCCGGCGCGGTCTGCGAGTTCCTGTATCAGTATGTGGGCATCGCCGATCTGCCCGACGGGCGCGCGGGAATTCACGGCCTGGACGGCGAGGCCGAGGACATCCGCGGCCATCTGATGGCGCGGTCGGACCTGTCGGCCATGGTCGACGCAGGCCGGATCACCAACGGCCCGCTGGCCATGCTGTCGCTGTGGCTGGACGCGCGGGCCGACCGGCTGCGGGGGGAACCCGCGCGCGGCTGACCCGTTGGGAGGGCGGGCTTGCCCCGGCAAGCCGCGGACGTGTAGGAAGGCCGGACGTTGAACAAACTGGGAAAAAAGGTCGATCGCCATGCGAATCTGTTCTGATCTGGCCGACGCGATCGGCAATACGCCCCTGATCCGCCTGAACCGCGCCAGCGACGAGACAGGCTGCGAGATTCTCGGCAAGGCCGAGTTCATGAACCCCGGCCAGTCCGTGAAGGACCGCGCAGCCCTCTACATCATCAAGGACGCCGTCGCGCGCGGCGCTCTGCGCCCCGGCGGCACCATCGTCGAGGGCACGGCGGGCAATACGGGCATCGGCCTGGCGCTGGTCGGCGCATCGATGGGGTTCAAGTCGGTGATCGTCATCCCAGAGACGCAGAGCCAGGAAAAGAAGGACATGCTGCGCCTGGCCGGCGCGACCCTGGTCGAGGTTCCGGCCGCGCCCTACAAGAATCCCAACAACTATGTCCGCTATTCCGGCCGTCTGGCCGAGGCCTTGGCGCGGACCGAGCCGAACGGCGCGATCTGGGCCAACCAGTTCGACAACACCGCCAACCGTCAGGCCCATGTCGAGACCACCGGCCCCGAGATCTGGGAGCAGACCGGCGGCAAGGTCGACGGCTTCATCTGCGCGGTGGGGTCGGGCGGCACGCTGGCCGGGGTCGCCGATGCGTTGCAGCCCAAAGGCGTCAGGATCGGTCTGGCCGATCCCGAAGGCGCGGCGCTGCATTCCTTCTACACCACCGGCGAGTTCGACAGTCCCGGATCGTCGATCACCGAGGGCATCGGGCAGGGGCGCATCACTGCGAACCTGGAGGGCTTCACCCCCGATTTCAGCTGGCGCATCCCCGACGAGGAGGCCCTGCCCATCGTCTTCGACCTGCTGCGCGACGAGGGGCTGTGCCTGGGCGGATCGTCGGGCATCAACATCGCGGGCGCGATCCGCATGGCGCGTGAGATGGGGCCGGGTCATACCATCGTCACCATCCTGTGTGATTACGGAACCCGCTATCAGACGAAGCTGTTCAACCCCGACTTCCTCCGCGCCAAGGGGCTGCCGGTTCCCGACTGGCTGACGCGCCCGGCACCGGACCTGCCGCAGGTTTACGAAGACTGAAAGGTTTCATGCGACATCTGATTGCGACGATACTCGTGGCGCTGCTGGCCCTGACCGCAGCGCCCGTGATGGCCCAGAACATCGACTATCAGACCTGGGAGCAGGTGGCCGAACGGGCCGAGGCGTTGAGCGCCGATCCCCAGGCCACCAACGACGCGCTGGCGCGCACCCGCGCGCGGATCGTCGACTGGCGCGACCGGCTGCAGGCCGGGCAGGGCGTGAACGGCGACCGGATCACCACGCTGGAGAACCAGATCGCCGCCTTGGGCCCCGCACCCGCCGAAGGCGCCACAGAGGATGAGGAGCTGGCCGCCAGACGGGCGGAACTGAGCCAGCAGCTCTCCACCGCGCAGGCCCCGCGCCTTGCCGCGACCGAGGCCACCAGCCGCGCGAACTCGATCATCGGCCAGATCGACGAGATCATCCGGCAGCGTCAGGCGGTCGAGCTGACCAAGCAGACCCCGTCCCCGGTGCTGCCGGGGTCCTGGGGGGCGGCGGCAGGCGACGGGCTGACCCTGCTGGGCGGCGTCGCCGAGGAGGTGACCGGCCAGAACGCCTCGCCGCAGACCTGGGCCGAGCTGCGCCCGCGTCTGCCGCAGGTCGCGGCCTATCTGGTTGCGGCGCTGCTGATCCTGACCTGGGGTCGGGCCTGGATCACCAACCTTCCCACGCGGCTGTCGTCTCGGGCCTCCGAATATTCCCGTGCGGTGCTGGCCTTCGTCGTGTCGCTCGGCCAGATCGCTATCCCCATGGCGGGCGTCTATCTGGGCATCAGCGCGATCCAGGCGACCGGCCTGCCGGGCCCGTGGACCACGCCCTTCCTCAATGCGCTGCCCACAGCGGCGGTGATCCTGTTCGGCGGCATCTGGATGGCGCGCGCGCTGTTCCCGCGTCAGGCCATCGCCTATACCTCGCTGCAGATGAGCGAGAGCCGCCGCGTCTCGGCCGGGCGGATGGTGCAGGTGCTGGCGCTGCTGATGGCGGTGCATCACATCCTGACGCGCGCCGTGTTGCCGCTTTCGGGCCTTTACGAACGCGGCGAGGCGCAGGTCGGCCGCGTGCCCGTGCAGTTCACCGACGCCTCGGCCGGGGTCTGGCACCTGGTGCTGATCACCATGGCCGCGCTGGCGATGTTCCGGCTTGGCAACATCCTGCGCCGTCTGACGCGGGATTCCGTGACGCAGGACCTGTCCTATCGCCACTGGATCGCGGCTTGGGCCGGGCGGCTGACCCGCATCATCGCGCCCATCGCGGTGCTGCTGACGGCGGCGGGCTATGTGAACCTCGGGAACATGCTGGTCTGGCCGTGGCTCTTCTCGCTGGCGCTGGTGGGCCTGCTGATCCTGCTTCAGGACTTCATCGCCGACCTGTTCAACATGCTCCAGCGCGGCGCCGAGGGCGCGCGCGAGGGTCTGGCTCCGCTTCTGACCGGCTTTGCGCTGGTGCTGGCATCGATCCCGGTCTTCATGATGATCTGGGGCGCGACCGCATCGGAGCTGGCCGAATACTGGGTCCGCTTCCGGCAGGGCTTCAGCGTGGGCGGCGTCACCCTGTCGCCCGGCGCGGTGCTGACCTTCCTGATCATCTTCGCCATCGGCTATGCGCTGACCCGCGGCGTGCAGGGGATGCTGCGCACCTCGATCCTGCCCAAGACGCGGCTGGATGCGGGCGGGCAGAACGCGGCCGTGTCGGGCTTGGGCTATGTCGGCATTTTCCTCGCGGCGCTTCTGGCGATTACGTCTGCGGGGATCGACCTGTCGTCCTTTGCCATCGTCGCGGGTGCGCTGTCGGTCGGCATCGGTTTCGGCCTCCAGAACATCGTGTCGAACTTCGTCAGCGGCATCATCCTGCTGATCGAGCGTCCGGTCAGCGTCGGGGATTGGGTCGATGCCGGCGGTCAGCAGGGCATCGTCAAGCGCATCTCGGTGCGTGCGACCTCGGTCGAGACTTTTGACAAGACCGAGGTGATCGTCCCGAATAGCGACCTGATCAGCCAGCCGGTGACCAACTGGACGCGGCAGAACAAGGTCGGCCGCATCATCATCCCGATCGGCGTGTCCGCGGGCACCGACACCCGCAAGGTCCAGCGCATCCTGACCGAGATCATTGAGGATCAGCCGCTGGTCACCATCGACCCGGCCCCGGTCGTGCTGTTCCGCAGCATCACCGTGGACACGATGAACTTCGAGATCCGCGCCTTCCTGTCCGATATCGGCCGCGGCCTGGGCGTGACGTCCGAGATCTATCACCAGATCGTCGAGCGCTTCACGCAGGAGGACATCCGCATGCCCTTCACCGTCCGCGATACCTGGCCGCCGCGGCCGGAGCCGGAGCAGATCGGCGATGCCGCCGATCCGGCCAAGGCCGAGGCGTTGTATCTGGATCCCGACGACCAGCCGCCAGGCGCTTGACCGCGCGCGTTCCTGCTCAGCCTGCGGTCGTCGCGGGCCGGGCAGGGGCGGGTTCCACATCGCCCGCATCGGGCAGCCCCTCGCGCGACAGCAGCACGGCGACGCTGCGCAGCCAAGGGATATGGGCGCAGATGATCATCAGCGCGACCATGATCGGCACCGCCAGGAACATGCCCGGCACACCCCAGATCGCCCCCCAGAAGGCCAGCGACAGGATGATTCCGAAGCTGGACAGGCGCAGCGTCTGACCCAGCAGCATCGGGTCCAGCACGTTGCCGATCACGAACTGCGTCAGCGTGCACAGCGCGCCGACGATCAGCGTCACGGTGGTGTCGCCCGTCAGCACGAAGGCCAGCATCACCGCGATCACCGTTGCCACTATCGACCCGACCGACGGGATGAAGTTCAAAATGAAGGTCAGCAGCGCAACCGCCGTCGCCAGCTCCAAGCCCATCGCGCGGAAGATCACCCAGACGATGGCCGCCGTCACCGCGCTGACCGCGGTCTTGACCACCAGATAGCGGTTCACCCGGTGCATGATGGAGGCGATGATGCGGCGGATCTGGCGCGCCTTCTCGGGGCTCTGCGCCAGGCGTTCGATCTTCAGGGGGAACCAGACCTGTTCGGCGAACATGAAGCCCACGAACAGGATCACCAGCACGCTGCCCGACAGCAGCCCCGAGGCCTGGCCGGCCAGCGACCGGATCCAGCCGGTGATGTTGAAGTTGGTGACGGCGGTGATGATCCGCTCCTGCGCCTCGGGGCCAAGGCGTTCGGCCAGGGCGGGCAGGGCGGCCTGCGCGCGTTCGGCATAGGAGATGGCCAGGAACACGACCTCGTTCACCTGCGCCACGATGGTGGTCGAGATCCACAGCAGCCCAAGCGCGATGCCGATCAGCGCCAGCGTCGTGGCCAGCCAGTTCGGCACCCTGAGCCGCGTCGAGATCGCGTGGATCGCATCCGAGGTCAGCGAGAACAGGATGATCGCGATGGCCAGCGAGATCAGGATGAACTTGGCCTGGACCAGCATGAACAGCAGCAGCGAGAAGGCGATCAGCCCCAGGAACCCGGTCTGCAGCCGCTCTCTCAGCAGCGATTCGTTGGAACCGTCCATCCGTCACCCCCCGGCAGCTGGAAAAACGCCCGACCCCGGCAGGCGGGATCGGGCGGATGATGTCACGCCTCGGTCGCGTCGGGACCGGCGGGCGGCGCCTCGTCGCCCGGCTCCAGCCCGGCGGCGTCGCCCTGTTCGGCGATCCGCGCGACCGAGACCACGACCTCGCCCGCGGCGGTGTTGAAGACCCGCACCCCGCCCGCGCTGCGCGAACGGAAGCTGATCTGGTCCACCGGCACCCGGATCGACTGTCCGGTCGAGGTCGCCAGCATGATCTGGTCGTCGCCCTGCACCGGGAAGCTGGCGACCAGCGCGCCGCCCCGCATCGCACGGTCCATGGCCATCACGCCCTGACCGCCGCGCCCGCGCACCGGATAGTCGTGGCTGGAGCTGATCTTGCCTGCGCCCTTGGCGGTGATGGTCAGGATCAGGTCCTCGGCCGCCGACATCTCGATGTAGCGCTCCTGGGTGACGGTGCCCTCGGGGGTGTCGTCATCCTCGTCGGCCTCGGCCCCGTCGTCCAGCGCACCGGCCACCGCGCGGCGCATCTTCAGATAGGCGACGCGCTCGGACGGGTCGGCCTCGAAGTGGCGGATGACCGACATGCTGACGACGCTGTCGCCCTCGGCCAGGCGGATGCCGCGCACCCCGGTCGAATCGCGGCCCTTGAAGACCCGCACCGCGGTGGTCGGGAAGCGGATCGCGCGGCCCTGCGCGGTGACCAGCATCACGTCGTCCTGTTCGGTCGCCAGACGCACGCCGATCAGGCTGACTCCGTCGGGCATCTTCATGGCGATCTTGCCGTTCGCGCGGACATTGGTGAAGTCGGACAGCGCATTGCGGCGCACGTCGCCGTCGTCGGTCGCGAAGACGACCTGATAGCTCTCCCATTCCGTCTCGGGTGCATCCATCGGCAGCAGCGCCGCGATGCTGACGCCGGCGTCGATCGGCAGGATGTTGACGATCGCCTTGCCGCGCGAGGTGCGCCCGGCCAGCGGCAGCCGCCAGGTCTTGAGGCGATAGACCATGCCGTCGGTGGTGAAGAACAGCAGTTCCGTATGGGTGTTGGCCACGAACAGCGTCGTGACGACGTCGTCCTCCTTGGTGGCCATGCTGGACAGGCCCTTGCCGCCGCGCCGCTGCGCGCGGAACTCGGCCAGGGCGGTGCGCTTGATGTAGCCGCCCGAGGTGATGGTCACGACCATGTCCTCGCGCTCGATCAGGTCCTCGTCCATCATGTCGCCGGACCAGTCCACGATCTCGGTGCGGCGCGGGACGGCGAACAGATCGCGCACCTCGCGCAGCTCGTCCGCGATGATCTGCATGATCCGCTCGCGCGAGGCCAGGATCGCCAGATAGTCGCGGATGCTGTCGGCCAGCGACTGCAGCTCGTCGGTGATCTCCTTGACGCCCAGCTGGGTCAGGCGCTGCAGGCGCAGCTCCAGGATGGCGCGGGCCTGGGTCTCGGACAGGTTGTAGGTCCCGTCCTCGTTCACCGGGTGCAGCGGATCGTCGATCAGGCGCAGGTATTCGGCGATGTCATGGGCGGGCCAGCGCCGCTGCATCAGACGCTCGCGCGCCTCGGCGGCGTCGGCGCTGCTGCGGATGGTGGCCACGACCTCGTCGACATTGCTGACCGCGACGGCCAGGCCGCAGAGCACATGGCTGCGCTCGCGCGCCTTGCGCAGCTCATAGGCGGTGCGGCGCGCGACGACCTCCTCGCGGAAGCCGATGAAGTAGGTCAGGAAGTCGCGCAGCGCCAACTGTTCAGGCTTGCCGCCGTTCAGCGCCAGCATGTTGCAGCCAAAGGTCGTCTGCAGCTGGGTGAAGCGGAACAGCTGGTTCAGCACCACGTCGGGGGTCGCGTCACGTTTCAGCTCGATCACCACGCGGACGCCGTGCCGGTCGGATTCGTCCTGGACCGAGGCGATGCCCTCGACCTTCTTCTCCTTGGCAAGCTCGGCGATGCGCTCGATCAGGACGGACTTGTTCACCTGATAGGGGATCTCGTCGATGACGATGGCGAAGCGATCGCGGCGCGGCTCCTCGATATGGGTCCTGGCGCGGATCAGGACGCTGCCGCGACCCTCCAGATAGGCCTTGCGCGCGCCGGACCGGCCCAGGATCGTGGCCCCGGTCGGAAAGTCCGGGCCGGGGATGATCTCCAGCAGGCGTTCGGTCGGCAGGTCGGGATCGGCGATCAGCTCCAGCGTCGCGTCGATCACCTCGCCCAGGTTGTGGGGCGGGATGTTCGTGGCCATGCCGACCGCGATGCCGCCCGCGCCGTTGACCAGCATGTTCGGGAAACGCGCGGGCAGGACCGTCGGCTCGCGGTCCTTGCCGTCATAGTTGTCCTGGAAATCGACGGTGTCCTTGTCGATGTCCATCAGCAGATAGTTCGCGACCTTGTCCATGCGCACCTCGGTATAGCGCATGGCGGCGGCGGCATCGCCGTCCATCGACCCGAAGTTGCCCTGACCGTCCAGCAGCGGCAGCGACATGGAGAAGTCCTGCGCCATCCGCACCAGCGCGTCATAGATCGCGCTGTCGCCATGGGGGTGGTACTTGCCCATCACGTCGCCCACGGAACGGGCGGACTTGCGATAGGGCTTGTCGGCGGTGTTGCCGCTTTCGTCCATGGCATAGAGGATGCGGCGGTGCACCGGCTTCAGCCCGTCGCGTAGATCGGGGATCGCGCGGCTGACGATGACCGACATGGCATAGTCCAGATAGGATGTCCGCATCTCCGCGGAGATGTCGATCACCGGGCCGTCGTGATGCATCACGACGCGGGTTTCGGTCCCCTCGTCGGGGGTTTCGGGCAGATCGTCTTCTGGGGTGTCGGCCACGGGTATTCCTCAACATCTAGTTGGGGTTCGGTATAGCCGAGCCGGCCGCGAGGGGCAATCGCGCCCCGCCCGCAACCGGCCGAAATCCCGCCGTGCCCGACCGGAATCAGGCCCTTTCGCCGCGCCGCGCCGCCACGGCCCAGAGGACCGCCAGACCCGCCGACAGGACCGCGTTCCAGCCGGCCATCGACAGACCCAGGAACTGCCACGCGATCTCGTCGCAGCGCACGACCGGGGCCGATTGCAGCCGCGCCATCAGGTCCTGCGTGGACATGGTCGACAGATCGCCGACCCCGCCCGAACAATGCGACGGTCCGGCCCACCAGGTCATCTCGACGCCGACGTGATAGAGCGCCAGCCCCGCCGCGACCCCCGCCGCCGCCATGCCCAGCACCGCCAGCGCGCGCACCCGCCCGGTCAGCCAGACCAGCACGGCCACCGCCACCGCCGCCACATGCGGCCAGCGCTGCAGGATGCACAATTCGCAGGGCGCATAGCCCGCCGCCTGGAAGCCCAGTGCGGCGATCAGCAGGAATGCCGATCCCGCGCCCGCGATGAAACTCAGTCTCTTGCCCGTCACAGGAACCTCACTGCCGCAAAGCCGCCACCCAGGGCGATCATGAACAGGGTGAACAGCATCCCCAAGCGTCTTTCGATGAAATCGTGGATCGTGGCGCCGAACCGCCACAGAAGCGCCGCCACCACGTAGAACCGCAGCCCGCGGCCCAGGATCGACATGGCGATGAAGACCGGCAGCGACAGTCCCGCCGCACCCGAGAAGATCGTGATGACCTTGAACGGGAAGGGCGTCAGCGCCGCGAACAGCACCGCCCAGCCCCCATGCTCCGCAAAGCGCGCGGCCAGCTGCTCGAAGGCGTCCTGCTTGCCATAGGCGCTCAGCACCCATTGCCCCAGGCTGTCCATCAGCGCCGCGCCGATCCAGTATCCCAGCAGCGCGCCCAGCACCGACCCGACCGTCGCGATGAAGGCGATGGCCCAGGCCTGCCGGCGCCGCGCCAGCACCATGGGGATCATCAGCACGTCCGGCGGGATGGGAAAGACGGAACTCTCGACAAAGCTCACGGTGAACAGCGAAGCCCGTGCATGACGGTGCGCCGCCAGTCCCATGGTCCAGTCGTACAATCGGCGCAGCATTCCGGTCCCTTCGATGATCCCCCGTGCATCCCCTCCGGGGATCGTGGCGTCAAGCGCGATGCGGTCCCGTCGCGGGTCTGTGAACACGGATGGGAACCTCGGGGCGATCCGGACGTTCGGCGCGACAGAGGGCGGAGACGACAGATGCAATGGCGCGGCAGACGGGGCAGCAGGAACGTTGAGGATCGCCGTGGCATGGGCGCCGCGGCAGGCGGTCTGGGCATCGCCGGCACGCTGATCGTGCTGGCCGTGGGCTATTTCTTCGGCGTTGACGTCAGCCCGATCGTGCGCGAGCTGGACCAGGGCGGCGGACAGCCGACCGAGCTCAGCCAGCGCGACGAGGAATGGGGCCAGTTCGTGTCCGTGGTTCTGGCCGACACCGAGGAGGTCTGGCAGCCGGTCCTGACCGAACAGGCGGGCATCGCCTATCAGGAGCCGCGCCTGGTCCTGTTCCGCGGCGCGGTCCAGTCGGCCTGCGGCGGCGCATCGGCGGCGATGGGCCCGTTCTACTGCCCCGGCGATCAGCGCGTCTATCTGGACACCGACTTCTTCGACATGATGAGCGAGCGCATGGGGGCCAGCGGCGACTTCGCGGCCGCATATGTGATCGCGCATGAGGTGGGCCACCACGTCCAGAACCTCACAGGCACGCTTGGCGAGGTGAACGGCCTGCGCGCCCGCCTGTCCGAGGCCGATGCGAACCGCATCTCGGTCGCGACCGAGCTGCAGGCCGACTGCTATGCCGGGATCTGGGCGCGCCAGGCGCAGGAGCGGTTCGGCACGCTGGAGGCCGGCGACCTCGAGGAGGCCATGCGCGCGGCCGAGGCCGTGGGCGACGACGTGATCCAGGCGGGCGCGGGCCGCACGCCGGTTCCCGACAGCTTCACCCATGGCAGCGCGGCGCAGCGGCAGGAATGGCTGATGCGCGGCTTTGACTCGGGCGACATGGGACAATGCGACACCTTTTCCGGCACCGCGCTTTGAGATGACATTCCGACATCGGAGGACATGATGACCCTGATCCTGACATTCGCCGGCCTGCTGACGGCCTTCGCCATCACCCTCGCGCTTGGCGCACCGAAACCCCGCGCCGTGCCGGTCGCCCGCAAGGACTGATCCGCCAGCGGTCGTCAGCGCGGCAGCCGGGGCGGGCGCGTCTCCATCGTCGCCCAGTCCGGCCAGAGGCCCAGCCATTCCAGCCCGGCCAGCAGCAGCCCCGCCGCGACGATCCCCAGGACCAGCGCGACCATGCGCGCACTGGGCGGGCGGCGGGCCCATTTTGCCGCACGCAGCAGCCAGATCATGTTCATCACGGACCCCGTCTGTTAAGTCCCGCCCCGAGGGGCGTCCCCGAATCGAACCGACGCCGCGACGAACCACCAAGAGCCAGAGCCCGTGCCCAAACACCGCGACAGCCGAAACCTTCCCTATTCCGCCAGCCAGATGTACCGTCTGGTCGCCGATATCGAAAGCTATCCGCAGTTCCTGCCGTGGAACAGCGCCGCCCGCATCCGCTCGCGCGAGATACGCCCCGACGGGGCCGAGGAGGTGGCGGCGGATCTGGTCATCAGCTTCAAGGTGTTCCGCGAGCGCTTCGGCAGCCGGGTGGTCCTGTGGCCCGAGCGGGACGGCGTCTGGCAGATCGACACCGAATATCTGGACGGGCCGTTCAAGTACATGCGCAGCGGCTGGACCTTCACCGACCGTCCGGAGGGCGGCTGCCATGTCGATTTCTTCGTCGATTTCGAGTTCAAGAACGCGATCCTGCAACGCCTGATCGGCGTAGTCTTTCAGGAGGCGATGTCGCGCATCGTCCGCGCGTTCGAGGACCGTGCCCGCAGGCTCTACGGCACCGGCGCGCAGGCGTGACGGAAAAGGGCCGCCCCTCAGGGCGGCCCTTCCGGTTCAGCCGATGGCCGCGCGCAGGGCGTCGGCGCGGTCGGTCCGTTCCCAGCTGAAGGCGGTGGCGCCGTTCAGCGCATAGGGTTCGCGCCCGAAATGGCCATAGCTGGCCGTCGGACGATAGATCGGGTGCAGCAGGTCCAGCTCGCGAATGATCGCGAAGGGGCGCAGGTCGAAGACCTCACGCACCGCGGCGATGATGCGCTCTACCGGCACAGTCTCGGTCCCGAAGCAGTTCAGGCTGATCGAGGTCGGCTCGGCCACGCCGATGGCGTAGCTGACCTGGATCTCGCAGCGCCTGGCCAGACCGGCCGCGACGATGGTCTTGGCCACCCAACGGCCCGCATAGGCGGCCGACCGGTCCACCTTGGACGGGTCCTTGCCCGAAAACGCGCCGCCCCCGTGGCGCGCCATGCCGCCATAGCTGTCCACGATGATCTTGCGCCCCGTCAGGCCGCAATCGCCGACCGGACCGCCGATCACGAACTTGCCGGTGGGGTTGATGAAGAACTTGGTCGCGTCCGACAGCCATTCGGCCGGCAGGACGGGACGGATGATCTCCTCGATCACCGCCTCGCGCAGCTCGGCCAGGCCGATCTCGGGGTTGTGCTGGGTCGACAGCACCACCGCGTCGATCGCCTCGGGGCGGCCATCCGCGCCATAGCGCATGGTCAGCTGCGATTTCGCGTCCGGCCGCAGCCAGGGCAGCGTGCCGTCGCGCCGCACCGCCGCCTGACGCTCCACCAGGCGGTGGGCATAGGTGATGGGCGCAGGCATCAGCACGTCGGTCTCGTCCGAGGCATAGCCGAACATCAGGCCCTGGTCGCCCGCGCCCTGCTCCTCGAGGCTCTCGCGGTCGACGCCTTGGTTGATCTCGGGGGACTGCTTGCCGATGATGTTGATCACCGAACAGGTCGATCCGTCGAAGCCCACGTCGCTGCTGGTATAGCCGATGTCGTTGATCACGTCGCGCACGATGGATTCCAGGTCCACCCATGCGCTGGTCGTGATCTCTCCCGAGATGATCGCGACGCCGGTCTTGACCATCGTCTCGCAGGCGACGCGCGCCCGCGGGTCCTCGGCCAGGATCGCGTCCAGAATCGCGTCGCTGATCTGGTCGGCGATCTTGTCGGGATGGCCCTCGGACACGGATTCCGAGGTGAAGGTCGAATACTCGCTCATGCGCTCAATACCGGTAATGATCTGATTTGAAGGGGCCTTCGGGCGTAACGCCGATATAGGCCGCCTGTTCCGGCGACAGGCTGGACAGTTTCGCGCCGACCTTCTCCAGATGCAGGCGGGCGACCTTCTCGTCCAGATGCTTGGGCAGGATGTAGACGCCGGGCTTGTACTCGTCGCCCTTGGTCCACAGCTCGATCTGGGCCAGCACCTGGTTGGTGAAGCTGGCTGACATCACGAAGGACGGATGGCCCGTCGCGTTGCCCAGGTTCAGCAGGCGGCCCTGGCTCAGCAGGATGATGCGGTTGCCCGAGGGCATCTCGATCATGTCCACCTGATCCTTGACGTTGGTCCATTTGTGGTTGCGCAGCGCCGCCACCTGGATCTCGTTGTCGAAGTGGCCGATATTGCCGACGATCGCCATGTCCTTCATGGCACGCATGTGCTCCAGACGGATCACGTCGCGATTGCCGGTGGTGGTGATGAAGATGTCGGCGCTGTCGGCCACGTCCTCCAGCGTCACGACCTCGAACCCGTCCATCGCGGCCTGCAGCGCGCAGATCGGATCGACCTCGGTCACCTTCACGCGCGCGCCCGCGCCCTGCAGCGACGCCGCCGAGCCCTTGCCGACGTCGCCATAGCCGCAGACGACGGCGACCTTGCCTGCCATCATGACGTCGGTGGCGCGGCGGATGCCGTCGACCAGCGATTCCTTGCAGCCGTACTTGTTGTCGAATTTCGACTTGGTCACGCTGTCGTTGACGTTGATGGCCGGGAAGGGCAGCTGGCCGTTCTTCATCAGGTCATAGAGGCGATGCACGCCGGTCGTGGTCTCCTCCGAGACGCCGACGATCTGGTCGCGCATCTTCGTGAACCAGCCGGGGGACTGGGCCTGACGCTTGGCGATCTGGGCCTTGATGACGGCTTCCTCGTCCGATTGCGGGACGGGGATGATCTCCTCGCCCGCCTCGGCACGCGCGCCCAAGAGGATGTAGAGCGTCGCGTCGCCGCCATCGTCCAGGATCAGGTTCGGACCCTCGGGGAACTGGAAGGAGCGGTCCAAGTAATCCCAGTGCTCCTCAAGGCTCTGGCCCTTGATGGCAAAGACCGGCACGCCCGCCTTGGCGATGGCCGCGGCGGCATGGTCCTGGGTCGAATAGATGTTGCAGGAGGCCCACCGGACATCCGCGCCCAGATCGACCAGCGTCTCGATCAGCACGGCGGTCTGGATGGTCATGTGCAGGCTGCCCACGATACGGGCGCCGGCCAGGGGCTTCGTCTCGCCGTATTCGGCGCGCAGCGCCATCAGACCGGGCATCTCGGTCTCGGCAATGTCCAGTTCCTTGCGGCCGTAGTCGGCCAGCGCGATGTCCTTGATGATGTAATCGGTCACGGCTGCTCTTTCGGTCATTCACGGGTTGCAACCGGGATAGCGCAAGCCCCCCCTGACCGAAAGAGGCTAAACCGCCACAGGCTTGTGACGCCCCTGGGGCTGGCTGCTGCGGGCCATGCGGCGCACGAAATCGGCGGTCAAAGCCTTGGCCATGGTCAGCGGATCGGCGCCCGGAGCCCATTGACGCAGGCGCCCATCCACCACCATCCGCGCGGCACCTGACACGAAGCAGCGCGCCGACAGGGTCAGGGTCTCGATGTTCTCGGCGGGGTGCAGGCGGCCCTCCTCCTGCGCCCGCTTCAGCATGCGCATCATCAGGTCGTGCAGCGATTCCATGTAGCGGCGCAGCGTCGGTATGGACATCGTATCCAGGGGGGTGCTGTCCTGCAGCAGCCGGAAGGGCATCGGATAGCGGTCGGCCCAGTCCAGATAGGCATGCCCCAAGGCCACGAACTGCGCGATGGGGTCGCGCGGATCGACTTGGACGACGGCCTTGGTGCAGGTGTCGATCAGCACGACCAGCGCGCCTTCGACGCCCACGATCAGCAGATCGCGATCCTGGGGATAGAGCGTGCGCATCCGGTCCTCGGGCTCGCCCAGCAGGCCGGCGATCCGCTCGATCGTGGGGATGCTGCTCTGCTGCTCCTCCAGGAGCATCATGACGGTGCTGATGGCCCGTTCATGCAGGCCGCGCGGGTCTCTGGTCGAGGTCGGGTGTCTCATGGCGATCCGATCCGTTGTGAAGGACGTCAGAACGAAAGCGAATTAACTAAAATACACCGCAGGGGAAACTAATGGTAGAACGCACGGTTCAGAACCAAGTTCCAAAAGGACGCAAAATCGGTCCCACGGCAGAACGAGCCTGTTCAGACTAGCACGTTGTGTCGCCTGCGCGACATATCCAAATAGACAGGTCCGCCCGGATCAGGGGCGGACCTACCAGTCTGCGGGGGGCCGTTCAGCCGTCGCTGCGCGAGGCGCGCTTGCGCTCGTGCGGGTCCAGGTGACGCTTGCGCAGGCGGATGTTCTTGGGCGTGACCTCGACCAGCTCGTCGTCGTTGACGTAGGCGATGGCCTCCTCCAGCGACATGCGGACCGGCGGCGTCAGGCGCACCGCCTCGTCCGTGCCCGAGGCGCGGACGTTGGTCAGCTTCTTGCCCTTCAGCGGGTTCACCTCGAGGTCGTTGTCGCGCGAATGCTCGCCGATGATCATGCCGGTGTAGAGCTGTTCCTGCGCGCCGATGAACATCTTGCCGCGCTCTTCCAGGTTCCACAGGGCATAGGCGACGCTGACGCCGTTCTCCATGCTGATCAGCACGCCCTGGCGGCGGCCCTGGATCGGACCCTTGTAGGGCGCCCAGTCATGGAAGATGCGGTTCAGCACGCCGTTGCCGCGCGTGTCGGTCATGAACTCGCCCTGATAGCCGATCAGGCCGCGCGAGGGGACATGGGCCACGATGCGGGTCTTGCCGACGCCGGCGGGCTTCATCTCGACCAGGTCGCCCTTGCGGTCGCCGGTCAGCTTCTCGATGACGACGCCGGTATATTCGTCGTCCACGTCGATGATGGCCTCCTCGATCGGCTCCAGGCGCTGGCCGTCCTCCTCGCGGAAGATCACGCGCGGGCGGCTGATGGACAGCTCGAAGCCCTCGCGGCGCATGTTCTCGATCAGCACGCCCATCTGCAGTTCGCCCCGGCCCGACACGATGAAGGCGTCGCCGCCCGGCGTGTCCTCGACCTTGATGGCCACATTGACCTCGGCCTCGCGCATCAGGCGCTCGCGGATCACGCGGCTCTGGACCTTCTTGCCGTCCTGGCCGGCCAGCGGGCTGTCGTTGATGCCGAAGGTCACGCTGATGGTCGGCGGATCGATCGGCTGCGAGGGCAGGGCGGTCTCGACCTCGGGGGAGCAGAGCGTGTCGGCCACGGTGGCCTTGGCCATGCCCGCGATGGTGACGATGTCGCCGGCCTCGGCCAGGTCGATCGGGGTCTGGGTCAGGCCGCGGAAGGCCAGGATCTTGCTGATGCGGAACTGCTCGATCCGCTCGCCGTCGCGCGACAGCGCCTTCAGCGTGTCGCCGGCCTTGGCGGTGCCCGCCTCGACGCGGCCGGTCAGCAGGCGGCCCAGGAAGGGGTCGGCGCCAAGCGTGGTGGCCAGCATCTGGAACGGCTCGGCGGCGCGGGCGATCTGCTTGGGCGGCTGGACGTGGCGCAGGATCAGGTCGAACAGCGCCGACATGTCCTGGCGAGGGCCGTCCAGCGTCTCGTCGGCCCATCCGCCGATGCCCGAGGCATAGACATGCGGAAAGTCCAGCTGCTCGTCATTGGCGCCCAGGTTGGCGAAGAGGTCGAAGACCGAATCCAGCGCCTGGTCGGGTTCGGCCGCGGGCTTGTCGACCTTGTTCAGCACCACGATGGGGCGCAGCCCCAGGGCCAGCGCCTTGGAGGTCACGAACTTGGTCTGCGGCATCGGGCCTTCGGCGGCGTCGACCAGCAGGCAGACCCCGTCGACCATCGACAGGATGCGCTCGACCTCGCCGCCGAAATCGGCGTGGCCCGGCGTGTCCACGATGTTGATGCGGGTGCCTTTCCATTCCACCGAGGTGGCCTTGGCAAGGATGGTGATGCCCCGTTCGCGTTCGATGTCGTTGCTGTCCATCGCGCGTTCCGCGACGGCCTGGTTTTCGCGGAACGACCCCGACTGACGCAGCAGCTGATCCACCAAGGTGGTCTTGCCGTGGTCGACGTGGGCGATGATGGCGATATTGCGGATGTCCATGACGGCCTTCTTTAGGTTTCGCGGCTGCCGTAGCGGATAAGGGCCGCGATTGAAAGCCCGCAAATGGCCAAGGACCCCCGGCCGTGCAGGCCGGGGGTCCCGTGACGTGGTGTCAGAAGCGGCTCAGCGGCGGCGGGTCAGACCCGACCAGACGCGGCCGGCATCCCGGTCGTTGCCGCCCTTGATGGCGCCCATCCAGGCCGCAAGGCCCGCGATCAGCGACGACACCGCCAGGAACAGGGCCGACCAGACGGCACCGCGACGGGCGGTCTCGGCGGCCGCGATGGCGGCGTCCTGCGCCTCCTGCAGACGCTGCTCGGCCTCGGCCTTGACCTCCTGGGCGCGCTGTTCGGCCTGGGCCAGGGCCTGTTCGGCCTGGGTCCGGGCTTCCTCGATGCGGGCCTCGGCCTCGGCGCGCAGATCCTGGGCGCCGGTCACGGCCTGCTCGACGCGGGCGTCGATCTGCGCCGGGGTCAGGTCGGTGCGGGCGGCCAGCGCGTTGCGCAGATAGTCCAGATCGCCGTCATCGACTTCGCCGGTGCGCAGGATGCTGGACAGGATGTTGCCCACCTCGCTGCGGATCGCCTCGTTCGAGAACTGATCGGGGGCCGCAGCCTCCGAGCGCAGCAGACGGTCGGTCACATAGTCCAGCGGGTTGCCGCCCATCTGGTCCGCGCCGCCCGCGGCCTCGCCCGCGCCGCTGATCGCGCCGCCGGCCAGCTGGCCCACGCCGCTGATCGCGCCGCCCGCGACCTGGCCCACGCCGCCGACGATGCCGCCGGCCAGCTGGCCCGTGCCCTGCAGAGCGCCGCCGACGGCCGCGCCGGTCGCCTCGACCGCGGTGGTCGCCGCGTTTCCGGCCGCGCGCACGCCGCTGGAGACGGCACCGGCCGCGACGATGCCGGTCAGGATCATGCCGATCGCCCAGACCGTCAGGCCGTGCACGCCGTCACGGGCCTCGGTCTCGTCCTCGGTGGCGCTGCCGCGCGCCCGCATCCGCCCGGCGACATAGCCACCGAGGCCATAGACCGCGATCATCGACACGAAGGCGAACAGTCCGACCAGGATCAAGGCGAAGGTGCCCAGACCCTCGCCCTGCTCGGCCGAGACCGAACCCAGTCCGATGGCCGCGGTGAAGCCGGTGAAGACGACCGACGCGCCCGTCGCGATCGCGGCACCCGCCAGGATCGAGGCCCAATCGACGTGACCGCGCGGCGTGCTGCCGGCGGCGTTGAGGTTTTCAGTCATGGTGATCCCTTTCAGCGCAGGCCGAGGAACGACAGGATGAACAGGACGACGACGACCAGGCCGACGATGTAGATGATCGAATTCATGGCATTTCCCTTCTCGCTTGGGCACCGTCCGGCAGCAGGGGCGCGGCAGGACGACGCATCTGCCAGCCAACGGGTCAGATGCGGCGGCGGTTCCCGCAGGCCGTTGAAAACGCCGCCACTGTCGCGCGGGGGCCTCAGCCGCAGGCGGCGTGCAGACGCTTCAGCCAGCCCAGGCCCAGATGGGTTGTGCGGGCGGGCGCGTATTCCGCGCCGATCCAGCCGCGATAGCCCCAGGCCTCCAGCTCGGCCACGAAGGCCGCGAAGTCCAGCGGGCCGCTGTCGGGTTCGTGCCGGCCGGGATGGCCGCCGATCTGGACGTGGCGCACCAGCGGCGCGACCTTGCGCCAGCAGCCCGGCACGTCGCCGGTGATCTGCTGGGCGTGATAGGTGTCCAGCTGCAGCCCCAGGTTCGGGGCGCCCACGCGCTCGATCATATCGGCCGCCAGATCGTAGTCCGACAGGAAGCAGCCCGGCATGTCGGTCCGGTTCACCGGCTCGATGGTCAGGCTGGCATGGGGCGCGCGGTGGGCAGCCCAAGCCAGGTTAGCCACGAAGGTCTCGCGCGCCCGCTCGCCCTCGGCGCGGCCGGCCATGACGTGGATGTGGCGCACGCGCAACGCCTGCGCGACGCGCAGCGCGCGTTCGAAGTCGCGCCGGAACCGCTCCTCCAGCCCCGGCACGGCGGCAAAGCCGCGCGGACCGCCCGCCCAGTTCGGCGGGGGCGCGTTGATCAGCACGATCTCCAGCCCCGAGGCCAGCGATGCGCGACGCAGCTCCTGCGCGGCGATGTCGTAGGGGAACAGGATCTCGACCCCCTCGAAGCCCGCGTCGGCGGCGGCGGCAAAGCGGTCGGTCATGGGCAGTTCGGTGAACAGCGTCGTCAGGTTGGCGGCAAAGCGCGGCATCACGGCTCCAATGCGAAGTCCCGGCCCCCCGACCGGATCACGGCCCGCCCGTCGGCGCCGATCCGCGCCGCATCCGCCAGCCGGTAGAAGGTCTTGCGGTCGATCAGCGCCTCCAGGCCCCGACGGACATGGACATAGGGGCGCGGCGCGTCGGCCGTCCCACGCACCGTGATGGCATGATCCGGCCCCGCCGTCACCCGGTCTCCGACCGTCGTGGTGAACGTGACCGCATCGGGCGCGATCTGGGCATCCTCGGCCAGGAAGGGCGCGTCCTCGACCCGGATGCCGATCTTCTCGACCGGAGAGACCAGGAAGAACCGCTCTCCCTCGCGCTTCAGGATGCCGGCGAACAGCCGCACTAGGCCGGGGCGACCGATGGGGGTGCCCTCATGCACCCAGGTCCCGTCGGCGCGGATCACCAGGTCCATCTCTCCGCAATAGGGCGGGTTCCACAGGTGCACGGGCGCCGGACCCCGGCCTGCGGCCTCGGCTGCGGCGCGGGCCAGGCCATCGGGGTTCACGCTTTTGTCACCGTTTTCCGCCATTCGATCTGGTCGCCTCTGAAAGGACTGCCTATGCTTTCCTTAAAGCAGCGGAAGGGTGTTGTCATGACGTCGGACGAAATTCTGGTGCAGCAGGTTCAGGAGCTGGCCGCCCGGCTAGGCGATGCGCGCGCCAGCACCGAACGGCGCTTCGTCGGGCAGCACGCGGTGGTCGAGCAGGTGCTGGCCGCGATCCTGGCGGGTGGGCACGCGCTGCTGGTCGGGCAGCCGGGCCTGGGCAAGACGATGCTGGTCGACACGCTCTCGACCGTGCTGGGGCTGGACAGCGCGCGCATCCAGTTCACGCCGGACCTGATGCCCGCCGACATCCTGGGCTCGGAGGTGCTGGACGCGCGCCCCGACGGCAGCCGGGCCTTCCGCTTCATCGAGGGGCCGGTCTTCACGCAGCTCCTGATGGCCGACGAGATCAACCGCGCCAGCCCCCGCACCCAATCCGCGCTGCTTCAGGCCATGCAGGAGCGCGAGGTCACCATCAGCGGTCAGCACCGCCCCCTGGGCCGCCCGTTCCACGTCCTGGCCACCCAGAACCCAATCGAGCAGGAGGGCACCTATCCGCTGCCCGAGGCGCAGCTGGACCGGTTCCTGCTGCAGATCGACGTCGATTACCCCGACCGCGACACGGAACGCCAGATTCTGCTGGCCACGACCGGGCTGGAGGAGGACGCGCCCCACGGCGCCTTCACCCCCGATCAGCTGATCGCGGCGCAGCGGCTGATCCGGCAGATGCCGGTGGGCGACAGCGTGGTCGAGGCGATCCTGGACTTGGTCCGCGCGGCCCGTCCCGGCGCGCCCGAGGCGGCGGGTTTCGTCACCGATGCGCTGACCTGGGGGCCGGGTCCGCGCGCGGCGCAGGCGCTGATGCTGGTCACGCGGGCGCGGGCGGTGCTGAACGGCCGCTTCGCGCCGACGCTGGACGATGTGGCGGCGATGGCGGCGCCGGTCCTGCGGCACCGCATGGCGCTGTCCTTCGCCGCCCGCGCGCGGGGCGAGACGGTCGATGCGGTGATCGACCGCCTGCTGGACGACCGTCTGGCCCCCCGCCGCGCCGCATGAGCCTGACCCCCGCGAACCTGCGCGCACGCGCCGAAGGGGCCGCGGCCCATCTGCCGGGGCTGGTCCTGTCGGCGGAACGCCTGGCCGCGATGGTCGCGCCGGGCGCGCACGGTCTGCGCCGCGCCGGTCCCGGAGAGGATTTCTGGCAGTATCGCCCGGCCGGGGCGGGTGACGGGGCGCGCAGCATCGACTGGCGCCGCTCGGGCCGCTCGGACCAGCAGTTCGTGCGCGACCGCGAGGCGCAGACCGCGCAGGCCGCGACGCTGTGGCTGTCGCGCGGGCAGGGCATGGCCTTCACGGGCGGTCCCGACCGGCCGGCCAAGGCGGAACGCGGACAGGTCCTGACGCTGGCGCTTGGCATGCTGCTGCTGCGGGGGGGCGAACGGGTCGGCCTTCTGGGCCAGCCGCCGCGCGCGGGCAGGCTGCAGGCCGACCGCCTGGCCGAGGCGCTGGCGGCCGCGCCCCCGACCGCGGGCGACGACGACCATGCCCCCGCAGGGGCGCTGCGCCCGAACACGCGCGCCGTGCTGATCGGCGATTTCCTGGCCGATCCGTCCTGGCTGGCGGCATTCCTGGACCGGGCCGCGGCCTTGGGCGTCGGCGGTCTGCTGCTGCAGGTCCTGGACCCGGACGAGGTGCGGTTCCCCTTCGACGGCGCGGTGGATTTCCGCAGCGCCTCGGGCACGCTGCGCCATGACAGCCGCGATGCGGGCGGTCTGCGCGCGGCCTATCAGGCGCGGCTGGCCGAACGGCAGGACTGGCTGCGCCGGCAGGCCGACCGCGCGGGCTGGCTGTTCGCCACCCACCGGACCGACACCGATCCGGCCGAGGCGCTTGGCTGGGCCTGGCAGGGCTTGGGCCGGGCGCCGGGCGGGGGAGGGCGCTGATGCTGGTCCTCGGCCCCCTGGGCTTTGCCGCGCCCTGGGTGCTGGCGGCGCTGGTCGCGCTGCCGGTGCTGTGGGTCATCCTGCGCGCCATGCCGCCCGCGCCGCGCCGGGTGGTCTTTCCGGGCATCGCGCTGCTGGCCGGGCTGGCGGATCGCGCACCGGTCGCGACGCGCACGCCCTGGTGGCTGCTGCTGATCCGTCTGGCGGCGGTGGCGGCGCTGATCCTGGCCTTTGCCGGTCCGGTCTGGCGGCCGGTGGTGCAGCCAGCGCCGGACGGACCGCTGGTGGTGGTGATGGATGCGGGCTTTGCCGCCGCCCCCGATTGGGCCGCCCGGCAGAGCCGCGCGGAGGCCGCGCTGACCCAGGCCGCCGCCGCCGGTCGCCCCGCCGCGCTGATCCTGGCGGACGGGCAGGGCGATCCGGGGCCGCTGACCTTCCGTCCGGCCTCCGACTGGCTGGCCGCGCTGCGCGGGGCGCAGCCAGTGGCCTGGTCGACGCGCCTGCCAGACGATCCCGCAGCGGCGCTGGCCGATGCACCGGAGGGGGATCTGGCGACGCTGTGGCTGTCGGACGGCACCGATCATGCGAACCGCGCCGCCTGGCTGGAGGCTCTGGCCGCGCGCGGCCCGGTCACCGTGGTGCCGCCCGCGCGTCCGCTGCGCCTTCTGGCGCTGGAGGATGGTCCGGCCCCGGCGCTGACGCTCTATGCCACAGACGACGCCGCCCCCGCGATCCAGGCCATCGGCCCTGACCCGCAGGGGATCGAGCGTCCCCTGGCCATCCTGACCGCGGGCGGGGCGGTGCTGCGCGACGGCCTCTCCGTCCGGCCCGTGGCCATCGACCTGCCGCCCGAGCTGCGCAACCGCATCACCCGCTTCCAGATCGAGGCCGAATCCCATGCCGGTGCCGTCGTGCTGGCCGATGACCGGGTGCGCCGCCGCAAGGTCGCGCTGGTCGGCGATCCGCTGGCCGAGGGGCAGCAGCTTCTGGCCCAGACCCATTATCTGCGCCAGGCCCTGGCCCCCACGACCGATCTGGTCGAGGGCGCGCTTGGCGACGTGCTGGCCACCGCGCCCGACGTGATCGTGCTGGCCGATCAGGTGCAGCTGGCCGAGACGGCCGAACTGACCGAATGGGTGCGCGACGGCGGCCTGCTGATCCGCTTTGCCGGGCCGCGCATGGCCGGGTTCGACCGCCTGCTGGAGGAGCCGCTGCTGCCCGTCGCGCTGCGCCAGGGCGGACGCGACATCGGCGGCGCGCTGTCCTGGGGCGATCCGCGCGGGCTGGCGCCCTTTCCCGCCGACGGGCCCTTTGCCGGGCTGGAGGTGCCGCAGGACGTCACCGTGCGCGCGCAGCTGATGGCGCAGCCCGCGCCCGATCTGGCGGCGCGCACGTTGGCCTCGCTCAGCGACAACACGCCTCTGGTCACCCGCGACGGGTTGGGCCAGGGGCAGGTGGTGCTGGTCCATGTCACCGCCAATGCGGAATGGTCCACCCTGCCGCTGTCGGGCCTGTTCGTGCGCATGATGGAGCGGCTGGTGGCCACCGCCCGCCTGTCGCCCGCCGAAGCCGCCGCGGACGATCAGGCCCAGCCCTTCTGGACGCCCGAGACGGTCCTGGACGGGTTCGGCCGCCCGGCACCCTTGGACGGCCTGTCGCCCGTGCCCGCCGCCGATCTGGCGCAGGGACCGGGGCCGGGGCGACCGGCCGGGGTCTATGCCGCCGGGGAACGGCGTCAGGCGCTGAACGCGGGCGGCCCGGTGCGGCCGGTGACCGGCGCGGCCGACTGGCCCGGCGCGCGGATCGAGGCCGTGGCGGCCTCCTCCGGGCGCGACCTCAAGGGGGCGCTGCTGGCCGCGGCGCTGCTGCTTCTGGCGCTGGATGCGGCGGGATCGGCGGCCTTGGCGCGCGGACGGCGGCGCGGGGCGGTGGCGGCGGTGCTGCTGGCGCTGGCGCTCTGGCCCGCGCCGCGCGCCGATGCGCAGGATCTGGACCCCGACCTGATGCGGGCCGCGGCCGAGGTCGCGCTGGCCTATGTGGTCACGGGCGACGCGGCGGTGGACCGGGCCTCGGCGCAGGGGCTCCAGGGGCTGTCCACCGCGCTCAGGGCGCGCACCTCGGTCGAGCCGGGCAAGCCCATCGGCATCGACCTGGAGCAGGACGACCTGTCGCTGCTGACCTTCCTCTACTGGCCGGTGACCGAGGCGCAGGTGCCGCCCGGTCCACAGGCCTATCTGCGGCTGAACGCCTTCCTCCGCTCCGGCGGCATGATCCTCTTCGACACGCGCGACGGCGACATCGCGGGCGTGGGCGGGCCGGACATGTCGCAGGCCTTGCGCCGGCTGGCGGCACCCCTGGACGTGCCGCCCCTGGCGCCGGTGCCGGAGGATCACGTCCTGACGCGGACCTTCTATCTGCTGCAGGACTTTCCGGGCCGCTGGCAGGGCAATCCGGTCTGGGCCGAGGCCCCGCCGGTCGGCGCCGCGACCGAGGACGGCATGCCCTTCCGACAGCTGAACGACGGGGTCAGCCCGGTCATCATCGGCGGCAATTCCTGGGCCGAGGCCTGGGCGGTGGACGGCGACGGCTATCCGGTCTTTCCCATCGGCCGGGGCTGGGAGGGCGAGCGTCAGCGCGAGATGGCGACCCGCTTCGGTGTTAACCTGGTCATGTATGTGCTGACCGGGAACTACAAATCCGACCAGGTCCATGTTCCCGCCCTGCTGGACCGGCTGGCGACCGAGGAGATGCTGGCCCCATGACCCAGATCCGTTTCGATCCGGCCCTGCCGTGGTGGGCCATCGCGGCGCTGGCGGCGCTGGCGGTGGCGGTCGCGGGCTTTGCTCTGTGGCGCGGGCTGCGGGGCTGGGCGTGGCGCGGGCTGGCGGGGCTGGCGGCGGCGCTGGCGCTGGCGGGACCCGCGCTGGAACTGGGCAGCCGCACGGCCCTGTCGGACATCGTGATCCTGCTGGACGACCGTTCGGCAAGCCAGGACCTGCCCGGCCGGCCCGAACAGACGGACAGCGCGGTGGCCGAACTGACCGCCGCGGTCGAGGCGCTGCCGGGCACCGACCTGCGCCGCGTCACCCTGGGCGATTCCGAGGACGGCACCCAGCTGGGCGCCGCCCTGGCCCGCGCCGTCGCGGCCGAGCCGGAGGCGCGGCTGGCCGGGGTGATCGCGCTGACCGACGGGCGGCTGCACGACCCCGCTTTGCTGCCGCAGGGCCTGCCCGCGCCGCTGCAGGTCCTGCTGACCGGAGCGCCGCAGGACTGGGACCGCCGCCTGGTGATCGAGGAGGCCCCGGCCTTCGGCCTGATCGACCAGGAGGTTCAGATCCGCCTGCGCATCGAGGATCAGGGCGCCGTCCCCGAAGCAGTCGCCGCGGGCAGCGTGACCCTGCGCCTGTCCGTGGACGGCGAGACCGAGCAGGTCGTGGCCGTGCCGCTGAACACCAGCCTGACCCTGCCGGTCACGCTGACCCATGCGGGCCAGAACGTTGTGCGGATCACACTGGACGACGCGCCCGGCGAGCTGACCGACCGCAACAACGCCGCCGCCGTCAGCATCAACGGGGTGCGCGACCGGCTGCGGGTGCTGCTGGTCTCCGGAGAGCCGCATGCCGGAGAGCGCACCTGGCGCAACCTGCTGAAATCCGACGCGGCGGTGGACCTGATCCACTTCACCATCCTGCGCCCGCCCGACAAGTTCGACGGCGTCCCGGTGAACGAGCTGTCGCTGATCGCCTTTCCCACGCAGGAGCTGTTCCTGGAACGGATCGACGATTTCGACCTGATCATCTTCGACCGCTACAGCGTGCAGGGCATCCTGCCGCCCGACTATTACATGAACATCGCCCGATACGTGGAGGAGGGCGGCGCGATCCTGGTCTCGGCCGGACCCGAGCTGGCCTCGGTCGAAAGCCTCAGCCTGTCGCCCCTGGGCCCCGTGCTGCCCGGCCGCCCCACCGGCCGCGTGATCGAGGAGCCGTTCCTGCCCCGCCTGACCGAGCAGGGGCAGCGCCATCCCGTCACCGCGGGCCTGGGCGGTCCGGACCCCGAAAACCCCGATTGGGGCCGCTGGCTGCGCATGGCGCAGGTGACGCCCACGGGCGACGCGCAGGTGGCGATGACCGGCGCGCAGGATCAGCCGCTGCTGATCCTGGACCGGGTGGGCGAGGGGCGGGTGGCGCTGATGACCTCGGACCAGGTCTGGCTCTGGGGGCGCGGCTTCGAGGGGGGCGGGCCGCAGCTGGAGCTGCTGCGCCGCATCGCGCATTGGTCGATGAAGGAGCCGGAGCTGGAGGAGGAGGCCCTGCTGACCGAGATCCGCGACGGGCTGGACGTGCGCTTCGTGCGGCGCACCATGCGCGACGCGGCCGGGCCGCTGCGCATCACCGCGCCCGACGGAAGCGTGACCGAACTGCCGTTGGCGGCGGACGGTCCGGGCCGCTTCGTCGCGGACTGGACCGCGCCCGAGCCTGGCCTCTACCGGCTGGCCGACGGGGACATGGCCCGCGTCATGGCGCTTGGCCCCGCGGCGCCACGCGAATTCGAGGAGACGGTCGCCGACGCACCCCTGATCGCGCCGCTGGTCGAGGCGTCGGGCGGGTCGGTCCTGCGCCTGTCGGAGGGCGTGCCCGACCTGCGCCAGATCCGCGCCGGACGCGCCGCCAGCGGTACCGCGCTGTCGGGGCCGTGGATCGGCGTGACGCCGCGCGATGCCGCGACCGTGACCGGGCTGGACCGCAGGCCGCTGCTGCCGGGCTGGGCGTGGCTGGCGCTGGTCGCGGGGCTGATCCTGACCGGCTGGCTGGCCGAGGGGCGGCGGCGTCCCGCCTGACCGCCCGCCCGCAGGCCCGCCTGTCCGCTTGCCATCCGCCCCCCCGGTTGGTAACCCGAACCAAACCGTCTCAAGGAACGCAAATGGCTGACGACACGCGCAATCCCGCCCCCTATACCGAGGCCGACCTGTCGCTGATCAAGCGGATCATCCCGCACCGCTATCCTTTCCTCTTCATCGACAAGGTGCGCGACATCGTGCCGTTCGAAAGCGCCGTGGGCATCAAGAACGTCACCGCGAACGAGCCGCATTTCCAGGGGCATTTCCCGAACCAGCCGGTCATGCCGGGCGTCACCATCATCGAGGCGATGGCCCAGACCGCGGCGGTCGTCGTGGGCATCAGCATGAACGTCGTCGATGAGGAGATGCTGACCTATTTCATGGGCATCGACAATTGCAAGTTCCGCCGCATGGTCGTGCCGGGCGACGTGCTGGAGCTGCATTGCCGCGCGATCCGCGGCGGCGGCAAGATCTGGAAGTTCGAGGGCCGCGCCATGGTCGACGGACAGCTGTGTGCCTCGGCGGAATACACCGCGATGATGGCCCGCAAGGATGGCTGACGCGCTGATCCACCCCACGGCCGTGATCGAACCGGGCGCCACGATCGGCACCGGGGTCCGCATCGGGCCGTTTTGCGTGGTCGGACCCCGCGTCCGGCTGGATGACGGGGTGGAGCTGAAATCGCATGTCGTCGTCTCGGGCGACACGTCGATCGGCGAAGAAACGACCGTCTTTCCCTTCGCCAGCATCGGCGAGGTCCCCCAGGACCTGAAATTCAGGGGCGAGGACGTGCGCCTGGAGATCGGCGCGCGCAACCGCATCCGCGAATATGTGACCATGAACCCCGGCACGGCGGGCGGCGGCGGGCTGACCCGCGTGGGCGATGACGGATTGTTCATGGCTTCCAGCCATGTGGGCCACGACTGCCGCATCGGCGACCGGGTGATCCTGGCCAACAGCGTGGCCATCGCCGGCCATTGCGTGCTGGAGGACGACGTGATCGTGGGCGGCCTCTCCGGGGTGCATCAATGGGTGCGCATCGGGCGCGGCGCCATGATCGGCGCGGTGACCATGGTGACGGCGGACGTGATCCCCTATGGCCTGGTTCAGGGGCCGCGCGGGCATCTGGACGGGCTGAACCTGGTCGGTCTGCGCCGCCGGGGCGCCAGCCGCGCCGACATCGCGGCGCTGCGCGATCTGCTGGGCGCCCTGGGTCGCGGGTCGTTCCGCGACGCTGCCCGGCAGCGCGCCGACGGATCGGTCACCACGATGGAGCGCGACGTGCTGGACTTCATCCTCGGCCCGTCCGACCGCAGCTTTCTGGCGCCGCGACCGGAATGAGCCGCATTGCCATCATCGCCGGGCGCGGCGCGCTGGCCCCTGCCGTGGCCGCCAGCGTGGACGCACCGCTGGTCTTCGCGCTGGAAGGGTTCGCCCCCGAGGGCCTGGAGGCGACCCCGTTCCGGCTGGAGCGCCTGATACCTTTCCTGGACGAGCTGCATGACCAGGGCGTGACCCGTGTCGTTTTCGCCGGGGCGATCCGTCGTCCGCGTCTGGACCCCGAGGCCTTCGATGCGCGCACGGCGCAGCTGGTGCCGCGCATTCTCATGGCGATGCAGTCGGGCGATGACGCGGCCCTGCGCGCGGTCCTCGACATCTTCGAGGAAAACGACCTGAACATTTGTTCTGTCACGGAAATCGCGCCCGGTCTGGTGCCCGGCGAGGGCATCCTGACCGGCGCGCCGTCCGCTCATGACAAGCGTGACGTGGCGCGTGCCGCCGAGATCCTGGCGGCGACCGGGCCGCTGGACTTGGGGCAGGGCGCGGTCGTCGCGCAGGGCCTGTGCCTTGCGCTGGAGACGCTGCCCGGCACGCAGGCCATGCTGGACTTTGCCGGACGCCACGCCGGACTGCGCCCGAATCCCGACGGGGCGCGGGGCGTCCTCTACAAGGCGCCGAAACCGGGACAGGACCTGCGCATCGACCTGCCGACCCTGGGGCCGGACAGCGTCGATCAGGCCGCGGCTGCCGGTCTGGCGGGCATTGCCTGGGCCGCGGGGCAGGTCATCCTGCTGGAACGCGAGGAGGCGGTGCGGCGCGCCGAGGCGGCCGGGCTGTTCCTTTGGGCAGCCGGCGCCTGAGCCGGCGCGCACAGGCGAATGGGCCTTGCCCGGACCAGGCGGGACACGCACCATGACGGGGCCACAGCACAGAGGAACGGCATGCGGTATTTCCTGATCGCGGGCGAGGCGTCGGGCGACCAGCTGGGCGCGGCGCTGATGGACGGGCTGCGCATGCTCGATCCCGAGGCGCGCTTCCTGGGCGTCGGCGGCCCAGCCATGACGCCGCGGGGGCTGGAGAGCCTGTTTCCCATGGACGAGCTGTCCGTCATGGGCATCTGGGAGGTGCTGCCCAAGTACCGCCAGCTGAAGCGGCGCATCGCCCAGACCGCGCAGGCGGTGATCGACGCCGCCCCCGACGTGCTGATCACCATCGACAGCCCCGATTTCGGCCTGCGCGTCGCGCGGCTGGTCCGGGCGCAGCGGCCCGACCTGCGCACGGTGCATTACGTCGCGCCCTCGGTCTGGGCCTGGCGTCCGGGGCGCGCGCTGAAGATGGCGCAGGTGATCGATCATGTCCTGGCCATCCTGCCCTTCGAGCCGCCGCTGATGGAGGCGGCGGGCATGACCTGCGATTTCGTGGGCCACCCGGTCGCCACCGCAGACGTGGCGGGGCCCGACGAGGCGCAGCTGTTCCGCAACGCGCATGGCATCGCCTCCGACGCGCCGGTCGTGCTGTGCCTGCCCGGATCGCGTCGCGGCGAGGTCGCGCGTCTTGGGCCGCGCTTCGACGAGGCGCTGATCCGCCTGCGCGACCGCGTCCCCGAGGTCCGGGTCGTGCTGCCCACCGTGCCGGGCGTGTCGGGAATGATCCGCGACATGACGCGCCGCTGGCCAACCGCCCCCATCGTGATCGAGGAACCGGACGAGAAGCGCGCGGCCTTTGCCGCGGCCGATCTGGCGCTGGCGGCATCGGGCACGGTCAGCCTGGAGCTGGCCGCGAACCGCATTCCCATGGTCATCGGCTATGACATGGCACCCCTGTCACGGCTGATCGTGGGGATGCTGCTGCGCACCGATACCGTGACGCTGGTCAACCTGGTCAGCGACACGCGCGCGGTGCCCGAATTCCTGGGGTCGCGCTGCCAGCCCGGCCCGCTGGCCGCGGCGCTTCAGGACGCGCTGGAGAACGGCGCCCATCGCGGGGCGCAGCTGGACGCGATGGACGTGACCATGGACCGCTTGGGCAAGGGGGGAGAGGCGCCGGGCCTGCGCGCGGCGCGCTCGGTTCTTCACGCGATCACAGCACCGCGGTGACGATGATCTCGACCTTGTAGTCCGGGGTCGCCAGCGCCGATTCGCCGGTCGCGCGGGCGGGGGTGTGGCCCTGCGGCACCCAGGCATCCCAGACCGCGTTCATCTCGGCGAAATCGGCCATGTCGGCCATCCAGATCTGGGCCGAGACGATGCGCGTCTTGTCGGTCCCGGCCTGCGCCAGCAGCGCGTCGATCTGCGACAGCACGGCGCGCGTCTGGTCCGCGACCGGGGTGCCCGGCTCTCCGACCTGGCCCGCCAGGAAGACGAAGCCGTTGGCGATGACCGCCTGGCTCATGCGGGGACCGGTTTCCAGGCGCTTGATGTCGCTCATGTTGCTCTCCTTTGGCGATATGCGCGGCGACGCTATACGCGGGGGGCGGGGGCGGCAAGGCGGGTTGCGGACGTTCCGCTTGCGTTCTATCCTGCGGCCATGTCCGACCTCAGCCCCTTGCCCGTCATGCCCGGCCAGCGCCTTGCGCGCGGCACGGGCCGCCTGCTGCGCAGCCTGGATCATGCGGTGCTGACCGAATTCACGCCGGTGCGGGGCCTGCGCGTCGACCTGATCAGCCTCGGCCCCAAGGGCGAGCTGTGGGTCGTCGAATGCAAGAGCGGCCGCGCCGATTTCCGCGCCGACCGCAAGTGGCAGGGCTATCTTGACTGGTGCGACCGCTATTTCTGGGCGGTGGACGGGGATTTCCCGGTGGACCTGCTGCCCGAGGACACGGGCCTGATCCATGCCGATGCCTTCGGCGCCGAGATCACCCGCATGGCCCCCGAACACCGCCTGTCCGGGCCGCGCCGCACCAAGGTGCAGCGCGACTTCGCCCGCGCGGCGGCGCTGCGCCTGCAGGTGCTGTGCGACCCCGAGGCGCTTATCGCCGGGGCTTCTTAGGCTTGGCGCCCATGCCGCGGGCGGCCTCTGCGGCAGCCATCAGCTCTTCGGCGATCTCGATGGCCTCCTCGGGGTCGAAATCCATCGGCAGGTCCACACCCTCGCCCTGGACATAGATGCGGACCATGCCCAGGTCGGTCGGGCCGATCTGGATGTTCGCGGTGATGTCGCTTTCGCTGTTGATGCCCATGGCCTGATCCTTTCGCTGTGAAACTTTCTCTATCCCGATGCCGATTTCGCGGCAAGCGGGGCTTGCATCGCGCCCCGACCGGGTCTAAAGAACCGCCCTGTGCCGCCTTAGCTCAGTTGGTTAGAGCGCTAGATTGTGGATCTAGAGGTCCCCCGTTCAAGCCGGGGAGGCGGTACCACCACCCTCCGAACTTTTCTGCACCGCAGCATCTTGCGTCCGCCCGCCTGGCCTGAAACCATGGCGCCGTCCACAACGGGGAGGCGTGTGCCATGGGTCTGATCGGTATCCTTCTGTCACTGATCCTGCTGATGTATCTGGCCTATCGGGGCATCAACGTGCTGATCCTGGCACCGGCGCTGGCGCTGCTGGCCGTGCTGATGTCGGGCGACCTGCCGATCCTTGCGACCTACACGCAGGTCTTCATGGCGTCGCTTGGCGGCTACGTCATCACCTATTTCCCGCTGTTCCTGCTGGGCGCGATCTTCGGCAAGGTCATGGCCGACAGCGGCGCCGCGCGATCGATCGCGGAGTGGATCGTGGACAGGCTGGGCGCGGACCGCGCCGTGCTGGCGGTGGTCCTGTCCTGCGGCGTGCTGACCTATGGGGGCGTGTCGCTGTTCGTGGTGGCCTTTGCCGTCTATCCCATCGCCAACGCGCTGTTCCGACGCGCCGACATCCCCAAGCGCCTGCTGCCCGCGGCCATCGCGCTCGGGTCCTTCACCTTCACCATGACGGCATTCCCGGGCACGCCCGCGATCCAGAACGCCATTCCGATGCCGTTCTTCGGCACGAACGTCTTCGCCGCGCCGGTCTTGGGCACGCTGGCCGGGATCATCATGCTGGCGGGTGGCACGATGTGGCTGAACCGGCGCGCCCGTGCGGCCGGGGCCGAGGGTTACGGCGACCACCCCGTCACCGCCGCTGACGCGACCCTGCCCGAGGATGCGGACCTGCCGCCCTTCACGCTGGCCATCCTGCCCGTCGTGTCGGTGATCGTGCTGAACGCGATCCTGACCTGGTTTGTTCTTCCGACCATCAGCGCCGACTATCTGGCCGAGCCGCAATACGGCGAGACGACCCTGTCCTCGGTCGCCGGCATCTGGGCGATCATCGTGTCGCTAGTCGCGTCGATCCTGCTGGCCGTTGCCCTCAATTGGCGGCGCTTCGCGGACCTGCGGGAAAGCGTGAACGCAGGCACGATGGGCTCGCTCCTGCCCATCTTCAACACCGCATCCGAGGTGGGCTATGGCGCCGTCATCGCCTCGCTGCCGGCCTTCGCGCTGATCCGGGACGGGGTGCTGGGCCTGTTCCCGAACAACCCGGTGGCGTCGCTGTCGGTGGCGGTGAACGTTCTGGCCGGCATCACCGGATCGGCCTCGGGCGGCATGTCCATCGCGCTGAATACGCTTGGCGAACAGTTCGCCACGATGGGTCGCGACCAGGGGATCAGCATGGAGCTGATGCACCGCGTCACCGCGCTGTCCTCGGGCGGGTTCGACGCGCTGCCGCATAACGGCGCGGTCATCACGCTGCTGGCCATCACCGGGCTGACGCACAGGAAAAGCTATCCCGACATCTTCGTGGTCGCGGTGCTGATCCCGGTCATCGCGCTGATCACGGTGATCGCGTTGGGGACTGTGCTTTAACGGTACCCCTGCGCCTGCAGCTCGAACAGCTCCTTGTAGCGGCCGGGCCGGGCGACCAGTTCGGCATGGCTGCCCTGGTCCTGGACACGGCCCCCCTCCAGCACGATGATCCGATCCGCCATCCGCACGGATGAGAAGCGGTGAGAGATCAGCAGCGCCGTCCGCCCCTGCGTCAGATCGCGGAACCGCAGGAACACCTCGTATTCCGCCCGCGCGTCCAGCGCGGCGGTGGGTTCGTCCAGCACCAACAGCTGCGCATCGCGCATATAGGCGCGCGCGATGGCCAGCTTCTGCCACTCGCCACCCGACAGGTCCAGGCCGCGGGCGAACCGCTTGCCGACCATCTGGTCATAGCCCTTGGGCAGCTTGGCGATGACCTGATCGGCCAGGGACCGTTCGGCCGCCGTCACGATTCGGGGGCGGTCGTCGCGCGCGTCGATCCGGCCGATGGCGATGTTCTCGGCCGCGGTCACCGCATAGCGGACGAAGTCCTGAAAGATCACCCCCACGGTGCCGCGCAGCTGGTCCAGGTCATAGTCGCGCAGGTCGCGCCCATCCAGCGTGATGCGGCCTTCGTCGGGGTCATACAGACGCGCCAGCAGCTTGACGATGGTGGTCTTGCCCGCGCCGTTCTCTCCGACCAGGGCCACGGTTTCGCCCGCCTGCAGGTCCAGCGTCATGCCGCGGATCGCCCAATCGTCGCGCCCCGGATAGCGGAAACCCACATTCTCGAACCGGAACCCCTGCCTGATGGGCATCGGCACCGGCAGCGGGTCGGCAGGACTGGCAATGGCCGGGACGGCGGTGAAGAAGTCGAACAGATCGTCCAGATACATCGCCTGACCCGCCATGCTGGAGAACCCGGACAGCAGCCCCTCCAGCAACCCACGCAGGCGCAGGAAACTGCCCGACAGGAAGGTCAGATCGCCGATGGACAGCTGCCCCGTCAGGGTCCGCGCGATGATCCACAGGAACGCCGCGTAATAGGCCAGCGTGCCAAGCGCGGTCAGCACCGCCATCACCGACAGCTGGCGGCGCTGGATCACCCGGTTCTCCAGGTAGAACCGCCGGGCCAGGGTCAGGTATCTGTCGCGCAGCCACGGGCTTAGGCTGAAGATCTTGACCTCTTTCGCGGTCTCGGCGGTGGCTGCGATCATGCGCAGATAGTCGCGTTCGCGCCGGTCTGCGGCGCGGGCGTGGTTCAGCGCATAGGTGCGGGCGTTGAAATGCATCTCTCCCATCAGGGACGGGATCAGCGCCAGCGCCAGAAGCACCACCAGCCACGGATTGTAGACCACCAGACCCACGCCAAAGCTGATGACGGTGACGCTGTCTTGCATCTGCTGCATCAGCTGGTTCAGCAAGGGGATGCGCCCCATTGTCTGACGCCGCGCGCGGTCCAGGCGGTCCTGAAAGCTGGCATCCTCGAAGGAGGCCAGGTCCAGATCCGCCGCGTGATCCATCAGCCGGATCGAGATGTCGATGACCAGCTTCTCCTGCAGCAGCGCATCGACATAGGCGACCAACCGCCCCAGCACGTCCTGCGCGATCGCCAGCGCCAGTTCCAGCGCCACCAGCCCGATCAGCGGATGCGCCAGCCCGCTGTCCCACCAGCCCACCAGCGTGTCGGGCCCGCCCGCGGCCGACAGGGCCACGACCTGGTCGATGATCAGCTTGCCCACCCACAGCATCGCGACCGGCATCAGCGCCCGCATCAGGCGCAGCGCCACCATGGCCAGCGTCAGCGCGGGGCTGGCCCGCCAGACCATGACCAAGAAGGGCGGGATGTTCTTCAGCGCCGCCCAACGCGCCGCATAATCGGGGGATGCGGGCGCGTCGGGCGGCATCTCAGGCGGCCTCGGTCCGGCGGGCGTGGGCGATCTCGGCCTCGGTCAGGGGGCCGGGGAAATGGCAGGCGACCTGATGATCGCCGACCGTCAGCTGCGGCACCGATGCTGCGCATTCAGCCCGCGCTCGGGGACAGCGCGTGCGGAACACGCAACCCGAGGGCGGGTTCATGGGCGAGGGCAGATCGCCCGCCAGCGGCACGATGGTCTTGGCGGTCTCGATCGTCGGATCGGGGACCGGCACGGCAGACAGCAGCGCCTGCGTATAGGGGTGCTGGGGGTCGGCATAGAGCGCCTGCACCGGACCCATCTCCATCACCTTGCCCAGATACAGCACCATCACACGATCGCTGATATGTTTCACCACCGACAGGTCATGCGCAATGAAGATCAGCGCCAGCCCCAGATCCTTTTGCAGCCGGATCAGCAGGTTGATCACCTGCGCCTGGATCGAGACGTCCAGCGCGGACACCGGCTCATCGCAGATGATCAGCTTGGGCTCCACGATCAGGGCGCGGGCGATGCCGATGCGCTGGCACTGGCCGCCGCTGAATTCATGGGGGTAGCGGTTGATCTGGTTGGGCAGCAGGCCGACCTTTTCCATCATCGCCTTGACGCGCTCGCGCACCTGGGCACGGGGCAGGTCGGGGCGGTGGGTGGTCAGGGGTTCGGCGATGATCTGGCCCACGGTCATGCGCGGGTTCAGGCTGGCCAGCGGGTCCTGGAACACCATCTGGATGTCCTGGCGATAGGCCATCATCTGCCGGGGCGTCAGCGCCAGTAGGTCCTTGCCGTCGATCCATTCGGCCTGTCCCGTGGCCGGGACCAGCCCGATCAGGGCGCGGGCCAGGGTCGATTTCCCGCAGCCGGATTCGCCCACCACGCCCAGGGTCTCTCCGGGCGCCAGGGCGAAATCGACGCCGTTCACCGCGCGCAGCGGGTTGGGGCGGGTCCAGGGCATCGCGCCTTCCGGGCGGATCTGGAAGGTCACGCGCAGGTCGCGCACGCTCAGAAGATCGCTCATGGCTTGGCCTCCGATCCGGGGGTCTGGGTGGCGCCGGCCGCACCGGCACCGGCGACGGCGCCCTCGGGCAGGTGGTCGTCCGGCGGCAGGGTGTCACCAGCGGCGACCAGGTCGGGCTGCGGGTCGTCGATCATGCGCCGGGCCAGCACCTCGGCCACGGGCGCGTGGCAGGCGCGGGCGCGGCCGGGGGCGAAGACCTCCAGCGCCGGGTCGATGCTGGCGCAGCCTTCGCGGCGATAGGGGCAGCGCGGCTCGAAGGCGCAGCCCGAGGGAGGGCGGCTCATGTTCGGGGGCTGGCCGGGGATGGCGCGCAGCTCGTCATCGTCCTGATCGACCCGCGGAATCGCGTCCAGCAACCCTTGGGTATAGGGATGCGTCGGTTCGGCAAAGATCGGGCGCACCGGCCCGGTTTCCCGGATGCGGCCGCCATACATGACCGCGACCCGTTCGCAGGACCCCGCGACCACGCCCAGATCATGGGTGATCAGGATCATCGCCATGCCGAAATCGCGCTGCAGGTCCGACAGCAGCGCCATGATCTGCGCCTGCACCGTCACGTCAAGGGCGGTCGTGGGCTCATCCGCGATCAGCAGCTTGGGTCGGCAGAGCAGCGCCATGGCGATCATCACCCGCTGCCGCATGCCGCCCGAGAACTCGTGCGGATAAAGCCGCACGCGCCCCTTGGCGTCGGGGATCTTGACCGCGTCCAGCATCTGCACGGCCTGCGTGACGGCATCGCGTTTCGACAGGCCCTTGTGCAGCGTCAGCACCTCGGCCATCTGGTCGGCCACCCGCATATAGGGGTTCAGGGAGGTCATCGGGTCCTGAAAGATCATCGCGATCTGTTCGGCCCGGATGCGGTTTAGCACCTTGGGCGGGGCGTTCAGGATCTGTTGTCCGTCGAACATCACGCTGCCCGAGGCGCGGCCGTTGCGCGCCAGAAGGCCCATGATCGCGAAGGACAGCTGCGACTTGCCACTGCCGGATTCGCCGACGATGCCCAGGGTCTCGCCCGCATCGACGGACAGGGTCACGTCGTTGACGGCCCGCACCTCGGCATCGTTGGTCTGGAAGCGGACCGAGAGGCCCTGCAATTCGAGAAGGGCCATCTCAGCGCTCCTTGGGGTCGAGGGCGTCGCGCAGGCCGTCGCCCACGAAGAAGAAGCCGAACAGCGTGATCACAAAGAAGAACAGCGGAAAGGCCAGCTGCCACAGCGTGCCGTAGTTCATTGTGCCGGCCCCTTCCGAGATCAACGCCCCCCAGCTGGTCAGCGGTTCCTGCACGCCCAGGCCCAGGAAGCTGATGAAGCTTTCCGTCAGGATCATCAGCGGCACCAGCAGCGTCGCATAGACCGCAACCACGCCCAGCAGGTTTGGTACGATATGGCGAATGATGATGCGGAAGGACGACACGCCGGTGGCGCGCGCCGCCTCGATGAATTCTCGGTTCTTGAGGCTAAGGGTCTGACCGCGAACGATTCTGCTCATGTCCAGCCAGGAGATCAGGCCGATGCCCAGGAACAGCATCGACATGGACCGCCCGAACATGACCAGCAGCAGGATCAGCACGAACATGTAGGGAATCGACATCAGGATATCGACCGCGCGCATCATGATCTGGTCGGTGCGCCCGCCGACATAGCCCGCCGTCGCACCATAGAGCGTGCCGACGATGACCGCGATGGCCGCCCCCACGACGCCCACCATCAGGCTGATGCGGGTGCCCTGCACCACGCGGGCATAGAGGTCACGGCCCAGATCGTCGGTGCCGAAGAAGTGCCCGTTGGCCAGCGAGGGCTGGCCCATCTGGGCGACCTGGCCCATGACGCTGAAATCCAGCTCTTCGTTCGACCATTGCGCGAGATAGCCGCCGAAGATCGCGAAGAGCGACACCAGCACCAGGATCGTCAGGCCCAGCATCGCGGCCTTGTTGCGGAAGAAGCGGCGGCGCGCGTCGGCCCAGGGGCTGCGGCCGCGGACCTCTGCCTCGACCATGCGGGCCGAGAGGGACTGCATCTTGGATTGATCGATGACCATGACCTAGTACCTGATCTTGGGGTCGATCCATGCGTAGAGCACGTCGACGATGAGGTTGAAGAGGATGGTCAGCGCGCCCACCAGGATGGTGACGCCCATCATCACGGCATAGTCGCGGTTCAACGCGCTATCGACGAAGGCCTTGCCGATGCCGCCGGTCGAGAAATAGATGTCGATCACCACCGACCCGGTGATCATCGACACGAAGACCGGCCCCAGATAGCTGATCACCGGCAGCATCGCGGGTTTCAGCGCGTGGCGGATGATGACGCGGTGTTCGGGCATCCCCTTGGCCCGCGCCGTGCGGATATGGTTCGAGCCCAGCACCTCCAGCATCGACGACCGGGTGATCCGCGCGATCGAGGCCATGTAGCTGGTCGAGAGCGCGATCACCGGCATGATCCAGAAGCTGGGATTGCTGAACGACCAGCCGCCGCCCGGCAGCAGCCCGTACCACAGCGTGAAGACCAGGACCAACAGCGGCGCCATCACGAAGTTCGGCAGCACCTGCGCGCCGATGGACACGCCCACGGCCAGATAGTCGACCCAGCTGTTGTGCCAGATCGCCGCCACCACGCCCAGGGCCACGCCCACGACGACGGCGGCCAGGAAGGACAGCCCGCCATAGGTCAGCGTCACCGGAAATCCGCTGGCGATCAGCTGGTTCACGGTCCGGTCGGGATAGACGAAGCTGGGGCCGAAGTCGAAATGCACGACCACGTTGACCAGATAGTTCCAGATCTGCAGCCACAGCGGGTCGTTCAGGCCGTATTGCGCCTCCAGGTTGGCCAGGACGGCCGGGGGCAGGGCGCGTTCGCCCGTGAAGGGTCCGCCCGGTGCCAGCTGCATCAGGACGAAGGAGAGGACGATCAGCAGCAGCAGCGTGGGTATCGCCACCGCCAGCCGTCGCAGGATGAATGCGAACATCGCGTGGGGCCTTCCCTGCGGGAGGGTTGAAACGAACGGGACCGGGGCGGCATGCGCCACCCCGGCCCCCGGTCAGGATGCCACCTTACTCGGCGACGCGATACAGATCCTTGGCGTACCAGGTGTTCAGCAGGTTCTCGCGCGGCAGGCCCTTGATCGCCGGGTTGATCATGTCGACATCGGCATAGTGATAGACGAAGACCGCCGGGTGTTCCGCCGCCAGGATCTCCTCGGCGCGGCGATAGAGGGGCGCGGTGTCCTCGGCCGTGCGGGCGTCGACCAGCAGCTTGTCGTATTCCTCGTTCGACCACTTGCCGCTGTTGTAGCCGGTGGTGCGGAACCAGTCGAGGAAGGTCGAGGCCTCGTCGTAATCGGCGCACCAGGCATAGCGCGCGATCTCGAAGTCCTGGTTCTGCAGGCGGTCGGTGTGGACGGCCCATTCGACGTTGTTCAGCTCGACCTCGATGCCCAGGGGGCGCCAGAACTGCTGGGCGGCGATCGCCAGCAGGCGGTGGCTGTCATCGGTGTTGTACTGCAGCTGGACCTTGACCGGGTTGTCGGGGCCGTAGCCGGCCTCGGCCAGCAGCTCCTGCGCGCGGGCCATGCGGGCCTCCATCGGCATGTCCTTCATGCCGCCCTCGGGCGCCGAGAACCCGTCGATCGCCCAGTGGGTCCAAGTGTAGGCCGGCTCCTGGCCGCCCTGCAGGACCTGGTCCACGATGACCTCGCGGTTCAGCGACAGGGCCATGGCCTCGCGCACGCGCACGTCCTTGAGGACCTCGGGGCCCTTCTCCGACAGGTTGAACACATAGGCGTAGGAGCAGCCGTTCGGCACCGACACGGCCGCGTCCGGGAACTGTTCGGACAGGCGGGGGAACTGGCCCGCGGGGATTTGAACACGGTCCAGCTCTCCGGCCTGATAGCGGGTCAGGGCGACGTTGTTGTCGTTCACGGTGACGCCGCGGACGGTCTCCATGATGACGTTCTCGGCGTCCCAGTATTCGGGGTTTTTTTGGAAGACGATCTCGACGCCCAGATTGTGGCTGGCCAAGGTATAGGCGCCGTTGCCGACGATGTTGTCCGGCTGGACCCAGGCATCGCCCAACTCCTCGACCACCGCGCGCGGGACGGGATAGGTCGTGGTGTGCGACAGGGTCTTGATGAAATAGGGGGTCGGCGTGGTCAGGCGGACCTGCAGGGTGCGGTCGTCCAGCGCGGTGACGCCCAGCTGGTCGGGGGTCATCTCTCCGGCGATGATCTGGGTGGCGTTCTGGATGTTCATCAGCTCCAGGTACCAGGCGTATTCCGACGCGGTCTCGGGCGTCACGACGCGCTGCCAGGCATAGACGAAGTCATCCGCGGTGACCGGGTCGCCGTTCGACCAGTTGGCCTCGCGCAGGTTGAAGGTGTAGGTCAGGCCGTCCTCGGAGACCTCGTGGCTCTCGGCCATGCCGGGGATCATCTCGCCCTGCGCGTCCTGGATCATCAGACCCTCGAACAGCGAGCGCAGCGCGTCCGAACCCTCGACATCGGTGTTCTTGGCCGGGTCCAGCGACTTGATCGCGTCCAGCAGCCAATAGGTATAGGTCTGGTTCTCGGCCAGGGTCTCGCCCTCGGCGGGCTGCACGGCCCATGCGGGCAGGGCCAGCGCGGTCAGCAGCGCGGTCGTCGCGAAAAGCTTGGTCATCCCAACTCCTCCAAGTTGTGTGTCGGTGTCGTCTCGCACCGGAATGGCGCGAGGTTTAGTGAAAGCGTCGGGCTGGGCAAGCGGCGTTTCGCGCTTCCCAACCCGTCCGCCCTGTGGAAAACAGTCGCGCATGACAGGACGCGGACATATCACCCTGGTGACCGGCGGCGCGCGGTCGGGCAAGTCGGCGCTGGCCGAGCGGCTGACGCTGCGCCATGCGATGCCGCGCATCTACATCGCCACCGCGCAGGGCCGCGACGCGGAGATGGCCGAAAGAATCAAGGCGCATCAAGACGATCGCGGCGCAGGCTGGCGCACGGTCGAGGAGCCTGTCGATCTAGTCGGCGCGCTGACGGCCACCGACGGGCAGGGCGTGCGCCTGATCGACTGCCTGACGCTGTGGCTGTCCAATTGTCTGGGATCGGCGGATATCGGCGCATTGTGCATGACGTTACGTCAGCAATGCTGCCCTGTCGTCCTCGTGACCAACGAACTGGGGCAGGGGATCGTCCCGGACAATGCGCTGGCGCGGCGGTTCCGGGACGATCACGGCCGCATGAACCAGGCCGTCGCGCATCTCGCCGACGAGGTCTGGATGGCCGTCAGCGGCATGCCCCTGCGCCTGAAACCCACGGAGACCGACCCCGATGCCCCGATTTGACGCGACCGCCGCTGATGCCGCCCTGGCCCGGCAGGCGCAGCTGACCAAGCCCGCCGGATCGCTTGGCCGGCTGGAGGAGCTGGCCGTGTTCATGGCGGGCTGGCAGGGAACCGACCGGCCGGTGCTGGAGCGCGCGCAAGCGCTGATCTTTGCCGGCAATCACGGCATCGCGGCGCAGGGCGTGACGCCCTTTCCCCCGGCGGTCACGGCGGCGATGGTCGCGAACTTCCGCGCCGGGGGCGCCGCGATCAACCAGCTGTGCCGCGTGGCCGGGGCCGCGCTGTCGGTCGTGGACCTGGACCTGGAGCGGCCCACCGCGGATTTCACCCAAGGCCCGGCCATGACCCAGGCCGAGGTCGCCGAGGCCATGGCGCGGGGGGCCGAGGCCGTCGACCCCGAGGCGCATGTCCTGCTGCTGGGAGAGATGGGGATCGGCAATTCCACCGTCGCGGCCGCGCTGGCCGCGGCGACCTTCGGGGGGCGGGCCGAGGACTGGGTCGGTCCCGGCACCGGTGCGCAGGGCGCGATGCTGATCGCCAAGACCCGCGTGGTAGCCGAGGGGCTGTACCGTCATGCCGTGACCGGCACCGCCGACACGCTGGCGGCCTTCGGGGGGCGCGAGCAGGCGGCGATCTGCGGCGCGGTGCGCCGCGCGGGCGAGCTGGGCATCCCGGTGATCCTGGACGGCTTCATCTGCACGGCCGCCGCCGCGGTGCTGACCCGCGACGATACGGCCGCGCTGGCCCACTGCCTGATCGGCCATGAGAGCGCCGAGCCGGGCCACCGTCGCCTGATCGCCGCCCTGGGGATGCGGCCCGTCCTGTCGCTGGACATGCGCCTTGGCGAGGGGTCGGGCGCGGCCGTGGCGCTTCTGGTGCTGCGCGCGGCGCTGGAATGTCACAACGGCATGGCGACATTCGCCGAGGCCGGGATTGTCTAGGCCCTGCCAGCTGATCCTGGCGCTGGTCTTCCTGACCCGGCTGCCGCTTGGCCGCCTGCTGCCGCCGCGCGTGATGCCGCTGTCCGAGGCGGCTTGGGCCTTTCCGCTGGCGGGCGCGGTGCTGGGCGCGCTGGCCGGGCTGCCGCTGTGGCTGATGGGGCCGGGCCTGCTTCCCGCCGCGCTGGCCGTGGCGCTGGCGGTCTGGCTCAGCGGCGCGCTGCACGAAGACGCGCTGGCCGATTTCGCCGATGCGGGCGGCGGGCGCGACCGCGCGGACCGCCTGCGCATCATGCGCGAACCCACGATCGGCAGCTATGGCGCGGCGGCGCTGACGGCGGCGATGCTGGTGCGCGTCGCGGCGGTGACGGCGCTTGGCCCCGTGGCGCTGATCGGCGCGGTCGCGGCCGGGCGCGTGGCGCCGGTGGTGCTGATGCGCGCCCTGCCGCCCGCACGCCGCGACGGGCTGGGACAGGGCGCGGGACGCCCGTCGCGGCGCGCGGTGCTGGCGGCGGGTCTGACCGGGGCGCTGGTCCTACTGCTGACCGCGCCGGGGCCGGGGGCCGCGGCGCTGGCCATGGCGCTGGCGGCGATCAGCGTCGTGGCGGTGTCGCGCCGCGCCTGCCGCCTGCTGGGCGGGCAGACGGGCGACGTGCTGGGCGCGTCGGCGGTGCTGGCGGAATGTGCGGCCCTGGTCGGCATGGCGGCCTTGACCTAGGGGAAACCTGCGGAAAAACTTGACCGGGCCGGACGGGTTGCCGCATATCCTGCCCGACAGAACGACCGGGTGAACCGGATCGCGGCCCCAAGGCCGCGCCTTGAGGGAGGAGCATATCATGGGTGGCCTTTTGGCCCTTTCACGCGGCATCGACCGCGTCACGTCGCTTGTCGGCCGCAGCGTCGCGTGGCTGATCCTGCTGGCCGTGGTCATCAGCGCCGTCAACGCGGTCGTCCGCAAGCTGTTCAGCATGTCGTCGAACGCCTGGCTGGAGGCGCAGTGGTACCTGTTCGGCGCCGCCTTCATGCTGGCCTCGGCCTGGACCCTGCTGGAGAACGAGCACATCCGCATCGACGTGATCTATGGCCGCTGGTCGCGCCGGATGCAGCACTGGATCGACCTGATCGGCACCGTGCTGTTCCTGATGCCCTTCACCACCGTCATGCTGTGGCTGACCTGGCCCGCGCTGATGGGCAGCATCCGCAGCGGAGAGATCTCGATGAACGCGGGCGGGCTGCCGCTGTGGCCGGCGCGCGCGATCCTGGTCGTGGGCTTCGGCATGCTGTTCGCCCAAGGGCTGTCCGAGATCGTCAAGAAGATCGCCGTCATGCGCGGCATCATCCCCGATCCCTTCCCGGCGACCGGCCCGAACGAGGCTGCCATCCACGAGGCCGAGCTGATGCTGGCAGGCCGCACCGACCTGACCGACGAACCGGAGCGCCGCGCGTGATCGACCTCATCGCCCACAACCTTGCCCCCATCATGTTCTTCTCGATGGTGGCCTTCCTGCTGTTCGGCTATCCGATCGCCTTCGCCCTGGCCGCGAACGGGCTGCTGTTCTTCTTCTTCGGGGTGTTCCTGACGCCGCTCTCGGACCAGGTGAACCTGGGCTGGAACCTCCTGGGCGCGCTTGGCGACCGGGTCTTCGGCGTGATGCGCAACGACACGCTGCTGGCCATCCCGTTCTTCACGCTGATGGGGATCGTGCTGGAACGCTCGCGCATGGCCGAGGAGTTGCTGGACACCATCGGCCAGCTGTTCGGCCCGGTGCGCGGCGGCCTGGCCTATGCGGTGATCCTGGTCGGCGCGCTGCTGGCGGCGACGACGGGCGTGGTGGCGGCCTCGGTCATCTCGATGGGGCTGATCTCGCTGCCGATCATGATGCGCTACGGCTATGACAAGCGGCTGGCGACGGGCGTGATCGCGGCCTCGGGGACGCTGGCGCAGATCATCCCGCCCTCGCTGGTGCTGATCGTGCTGGCCGACCAGCTGGGCCGGTCGGTGGGCGACATGTACAAGGCCGCCATGGTGCCCGCGCTGGCCCTGACCGGCGTCTACATCGTCTATGTCCTGATCCTGTCGGTCCTGCGGCCCAAATCCATGCCCGCCCTGCCGCTGGAGGCGCGCAGCCTGGGCGGTGGCGGATGGTCGCTCCTGGTGGTCAGCCTGCTGGCCGTCGCCATCTTCTACCTGTCCAGCCGCTGGATGGAGGCGAACGACATCGCCAACGCGCCGATCTGGGCGGCCACGCTGGCGGTCGCGGTGCTGCTGGTCCTGGCGGTCACCGACCGGGCCCTGGGCGGGCGCTGGCTGTCGCCGATGACGCGCGAGGTCATCATCGTGATGATCCCGCCGCTGGCGCTGGTCTTCCTGGTGCTGGGCACGATCTTCCTGGGCATCGCCACGCCCACCGAAGGCGGCGCGATGGGCGCCATGGGCGCGCTGATCCTGTCGGCGATCAAGGGCCGGCTCAGCTATGATGTGCTGAACCAGGCGCTGCTGTCCACCGTCAAGCTGTCGGCCTTCGTGATGTTCATCCTGATCGGGGCGACGGTCTTCTCGCTGACCTACTACTCGGTCAACGGCCATATCTGGGTGCGCGACCTGCTGACGGCGCTTCCGGGCGGGGTCACGGGCTTCCTGATCGTGTCCTGCGTGATCATCTTCATCCTGGGCTTCTTCCTGGACTTCTTCGAGCTGGCCTTCGTCATCGTGCCGCTGCTGATCCCGGCGGCGAACGCGCTCGGCGTCGATCTGGTCTGGTTCGGGGTGATCCTGGCGGTGACGATGCAGACCTCGTTCCTGACACCGCCGGTGGGCTTCGCGCTGTTCTACCTGCGCTCGGTCGCGCCGCGGAAGCCCTATCGCGACAAGGTCACGGGGCGGATGATGGACCCGATCACCACGCTGACCATCTATCGCGGCGCGGTGCCCTTCGTCGGGCTTCAGGTGATGATGATCGCGGTGGTGATCGCCTTCCCGGGACTGGTCATGCACTACAAGGGGCCGGTCGTGGACACCTCGAACATGCGCATCGAGATCCCGATGGGCGGCGGTGTTGGTGGTGGGCTGGGCGGCGGCGACGCCGGACAGTCGGGCGGCGGCGGCTTCGGATCGCTTGGCGGTCTGGGCGGCTCGCCCTTCGGTCAGCAGCAGCCCGCGCCGGCCACGCCCGCTCCCGCACCGGCAACGACGGCACCGGGAACGCCGGCACCGGCCACGCCTGCGCCCGCCGCCCCGGCGCCGGCCGCGCCGTCGGGCGGCATGGGTCTGGGCTTCGGTGCGCCCCCGCCGGGCCTCTCGGGCAACTGATCGGGCGGGCCGGCGACCCCGGCCCGTCCCGCTTCCCGGACAGGAAAAAACCCCCGCGCAGCCTCTGCGCGGGGGTTTCCCGTTCCCGATCGGGCCGGTGGATCAGCCGCCGACGGCCAGGGTGCCGTTGCGCTGCTGGATCATCATGAACGTGTCGAAGGTGTATTCCGCGGTCTGCTGGTAGAGGTACCAGTCGTCGCGGAACTGCAGCATCGCCTCGTACTGGGTCTTGAACGCCTCGTTCTCGGCCGAGACCTCGGCATAGACCTCGTTCGAGGCGGCGAAGGCTGCGGTCAGCACCTCCTCGCTGAACGAGCGCAGCTGCGCGCCCGAACCGACCAGCTCCTTGAGGGCGGTCGGGTTCTTCATGTCGTATTTCGCCAGCATATTCTGGTCCGTGGCCTGCGCGCAGGTGCGGAACAGCGACTTGTAGTTCTCGGGCAGCGCATCCCACTGGGCCTTGTTCACGAAGAAGCTGACCGTCGGGCCGCCTTCCCAGAAGCCGGGATAGTAGTAGTAGGGCGCGACCTTCTGGAAGCCCAGCTTGCTGTCGTCATAGGGGCCGACCCATTCCGCCGCGTCGATCGTCCCGCGCTCCAGCGAGGGATAGATGTCGCCGCCCGCGATCTGCTGCGGCACCACGCCCAGCTTCTCGACCACCCGGCCCGCCAGGCCCGAGATGCGCATCTTCAGGCCCTGCAGGTCGGCCAGGCTGTTGATCTCCTTGCGGTACCAGCCGCCCATCTGCACGCCGGTGTTGCCGCCCGGATAGCTGACCAGGTTATACTGCTCCAGGAAGGCGTTGTAGTTGTCGATGCCGCCGCCCTGATAGTTGTAGGCGTTCTTGGCGCGGGCCGAGAAGGTGAAGGGCAGGTCGGCGCCGCAGGCGAAGGCCGGGTCCTTGCCCCAGTTATAGTAGCCCACCGAATGCGAACATTCGACGGTCCCGTCCGTCGTCGCGTTGATCGCGTCCAGCCCCGGCACGATCTCTCCGGCCGAGAAGACCTGGATATTGAAGCGGCCGTCGGTCGCTTCGGACAGGCGCTGCGATATCTCCTCGGCGCCGCCATAGATGGTGTCCAGCGACTTGGGGAAGCTGGAGGCCAGGCGCCAGTTGATCTGCGGTGCTTCCTGGGCGATCGCCGGGGCCGCCAGGACGCTGCCCGCCGCTGCGGCGGCACCGCCGATGGACGCGCGCGTGATGAAGGACCGCCGGTCCAACGCTTTGGAATCTTTCATTCTGTCTCCCTCCGCTTGGGTCGGGGGGCCCCCTCGGCCCGCACTGTCCCACCCTGCATGGCCGACAGTTTAGCCCGGGATTCAGACCTGTCGAGACCTCTGTGACCGATTGGTCAAGTTATTTTGCCTGTCGGGTGCGGCACCGGCGCGTGGACGATTGTGCCTGCAAAAACGGCGCATTATCAGGGACGGTGCGACAAGGAGTCCCCCCATGCGCATCGACGACTGGCATCCCGATCTGTCCGCGCAGCCCGGACCGAAGTTCCGCGCCTTGGCCAACGCGCTGCGCGAGGCCGCCCGGTCGGGGCTTCTGGCCCCAGGTACGCGGCTGCCGCCGATGCGCGACCTGGCCTGGCGGCTGAAGGTCACCACCGGCACCGTCGCGCGCGCCTATCAGGTCGCCGCCGCCGAGGGCGTGATCGAGAGCCATGTCGGCCGCGGCAGCTTCATCGCGGCACCGCGCCCGCGCCAGCCCGTGCCGCAGCCGCTGCTGTATGAGAGCGTCGATCAGGCGGCCGTGCCCGGCGGGCCGGCCGACCTGCGCATCCCGCAGCTGCCCGATTGCGGCCAGGTCCAGCGCATCGCCGCGCATCTGACGGCGCTGGCCGAGGATCTGGGCGCGGACGTGCTGGACTATACGCCCCTCAGCCGCGATCAGGACTGCCGCGACGCGGTGCTGGACTGGATGGCGGTGCGTCCCCTGGGCGCCGTCGCGCGCTCCGACCTGGTGCTGACCCATGGCGGGCAGCACGCGATCACCCTGGTCATGGCGCTGTGCCTGGCCGACCAGCCGGCCAAGGTCATGGTCGAGGCGCTGACCTATCCCGGCATCAGCCATGCCGCCCGCCTGATGCGCGCCCAGACCCTGCCCGTGGCGCTGGACGATCAGGGCGTGCGGCCCGACGATCTGGACCGCGTGGCGCGGGCCAGCGGGGCGCGGCTGATCTGCCTGACGCCCTCGGCCCAGAACCCGACGCTGGCCGGGATGGGGGCGGCGCGCCGCGCCGAGATCGTCGAGATCGCCCGCCGCCATGACCTGCAGATCATCGAGGACGAGTGCTATGCCCCCAGCCCGCGTCCCGACGCCCCCGCCAGCCTGCGCGCACTGGCGCCCGAGCGGGTCTGGCATGTCAGCAGCCTCTCCAAGATCATCGCGGTGGGGCTGCGCTTCGGCATCCTGATCTGCCCCGAGGGGATGGGACAGGCGGGTCGCGTGGCCGCCCAGCACAGCCATATGGGCCTCTCGCAGCCGATCACCGGGCTGGTGACGCGGCTGATGCGGTCGGGCGACGCGTCACGCATCGCGCGCGAGGTCCAGGCCGAGGTCGAGCATCGCCTGGCCATGGCGCAGGAGGCGCTGGCCGGGCTGGACGCACGGGGGCAGGCCGGTGTCCCGATGATCTGGCTGCCGCTGCCGGCGCCCTGGTCGGCCACGGATTTCGTGGCGCGCGCCGCGGCGGCGGGGGTCATCGTGCGGCCGTCATCGGATTTCTGCGGGCCGGGCCAGGCGCCCCTGCAGGGGGTGCGGATCGCGCTGAACGGACGGATGCCGCGCGATCGGCTGATGGCCGCGCTGCGGACGCTTGGCCAGATGGCGAGGTCCGGCCCCGGGGTGGGGCCGGACTGAGGCGTCAGCGCAGGATGCTGCGGCCGGCGTATTCGGCGGTCGCGCCCAGCATCTCCTCGATGCGGATCAGCTGGTTGTACTTCGCCAACCGGTCCGAGCGGGCCAGCGAGCCGGTCTTGATCTGACCGCAGTTGGTCGCGACGGCCAGGTCGGCGATGGTCGCATCCTCGGTCTCGCCCGAGCGGTGCGACATCACCGAGGTGAAGCCCGCGCGGTCGGCCATGCGGACGGCGTCCAGCGTCTCGGACAGGGTGCCGATCTGGTTGACCTTGACCAGCAGGCTGTTGCCGCAGCCCTTCTCGATGCCCTGGGCCAGACGACGCGGGTTGGTCACGAACAGGTCGTCGCCGACCAGCTGGATGCGGCCGCCCAGCTTGTCCGTCAGCATCTTCCAGCCGTCCCAGTCATCCTCGGCGCAGCCATCCTCGATCGACAGGATCGGATAGGCGTCGCAGAGTGCGGCCAGATAGTCGACGTTCTCGGCCGGCGACAGCGACTTGCCCTCGCCCTTCATCTCGTACTTGCCGCCCTTGAAGTACTCGGTCGAGGCGCAGTCCAGAGCCAGCATGATGTCGTCGCCGGGCTTGTAGCCGGCCTTCTCGATGGCCTTCAGGATGAAGTCCAGCGCGTCGCGGGTGCTGCTGAGGTTCGGGGCAAAGCCGCCCTCGTCGCCGATGCCGGTGGAGAGGCCCGCCGCCGACAGCTCCTTCTTCAGCGTGTGGAAGATCTCGGACCCCATGCGCACGGCTTCGCGGATGTTCTCCGCGGCGACCGGCATGATCATGAATTCCTGGATGTCGATCGGGTTGTCGGCATGCTCGCCGCCGTTGATGATGTTCATCATCGGCACCGGCAGGATGCGCGCGGCCGTCCCGCCGACGTAGCGATACAGCGGCTGGTTCGTCGCATCCGCCGCGGCCTTGGCCACCGCCATGGACACGCCCAGGATGGCGTTCGCGCCAAGGCGGGCCTTGTTGGGCGTACCGTCCAGCTCGATCATCATGGCGTCGATGGCGCGCTGCTCGGTCGCGTCCTCGCCCACCAGGTTCTCGGCGATCTCGCCGTTGACGGCGGCCACGGCCTCCAGGACGCCCTTGCCCATGTAGCGCGCCTTGTCGCCGTCGCGCTTCTCCACCGCCTCATGCGCGCCGGTCGAGGCGCCCGAGGGCACCGCCGCGCGGCCCATGGTGCCGTCCTCCAGCGTCACGTCGACCTCGACGGTCGGGTTGCCGCGGCTGTCCAGGATTTCACGGGCATAGATGTCGATGATGGCGGTCATGAGCACACTCCGGTTGATGCTTGGCGCCTTGTTAGCGCCGACAGACCGGTTCCGCAACGTTCACGGCAGGCGGATGCGCGCCCAGATCGGCAGGTGGTCGGAGGCGTCGCGCGCGCCCGCCTCGTTGAAGACGCCGGTCTCCAGGATCTCCAGGTTGGTGGACAGCGCCATGCGATCCAGGCGCAGCCGGGGCAGGGGCGCGGGCCAGGACGGGCCCGGCGCCACCACGCGGAACCCGGCCAGCGATTCCAGCCCGCGGTCGTCGCGCCATTCGTTGAAATCGCCCATCATCACGATCTGATCCTCGGCGATGCGGGAGGCCTGGGCGGTGATCCGCGCCAGCTGCGCGCGCCGCGACGACCGCGCCAGGCCCAGATGCGCGCCGATGACGGTCAGGCCCGGCAGGCGCAGGGCCACGGCACCGCGCGGCTCCAGCCCCGGCAGGGGCAGGCGGCGCAGGTTGGCCTGAGCCGCCAGATGCGGGCGCATCAGGATGGTCTGGCCGTGCCAGCCCAGGCTGCTCTCGGTGGTGCCGTAGATGTCGGCGGGGACCAGCCCGGTCTCGGCCTGGATCAGCTTGCGGGGCAGGGCCTCGGGGCGGGCGCCGAGGCGGAAGTCCACCTCCTGCAGGGCGATGATGTCGGGGTCCAGCGCGCGGATGACGGCCAGGTTGCGCAAGGGCGCGTGCGGCCCGGTCATGCCGCGGCATTTGTGCAGGTTGTAGCTGGCGATCTTGAGCATGGGGTCTCCACATCCTTGGGCGCATGGTGACGGGGAACGCGCGGCCCGCAAGGGGGGCGCACGCAATTCCGCGTCAGGTGCCGCAGAATGTCTGGCGGACCGCCTCTGCGGGGGCGGGGGGCAGGGCCAGGTCTGCCCAATCCGCATGCAGGTCGCGAGGATGGGTCACGGCCTGGAACAGACGCTCGAACGGGGCCATGTCGCCTGCTACGGCCGAGGCGATGGCCTGCTCGATCCGGTGGTTGCGCGGGATGCGACGCGGGTTGGCGCGCGCGATGACCGCCTGATCGGGCGACAGCGCCTGCCAGTCGCGCGACCAGGCGTCGAAGCCCGCGCGGTCGGTGAATTCGTCGCGGGCGGTGCCGTCCGACAGTCCGGCGAAGACACGCGTGAAATCGGCGCGTTCGGTGGCCATCAGGGTCAGCAGCCGCTCGATCAGCGCCTGATGGGCCGCGCCGTCGATGCCCAGCTTGGCCCCGAAGCGGCGCCGCCACGCGGCCTGATAGAGCGGCGCGAAGCCGTGCACCGCCTTGGTCGCGGCCTCGACGGCGGCCTCCTCCTCTCCCATCAGGGGGATCAGGCAGGTGGCGAACTGCGCCAGGTTCCAGACCGCGATGTCGGGCTGGTTCGCCCAGGCATAGCGTCCCTGCCGGTCGATCGAGGAAAAGACCGTCTGCGGGTGATAGCCGTCCATGAAGGCGCAGGGGCCATAGTCGATCGTCTCGCCCGAGATCGCCATGTTGTCGGTGTTCATGACCCCGTGGATGAAGCCCAGGGCCATCCATTGCGCGATGGTCTCGGCCTGGGCCGCCACGACGCGCTCCAAGAGCGCCAGCGCGCCGTCCGCATCGGGATAGTGGCGCGCGATGACGTGATCGGTCAGCGCCTGCAGGCGCGCGCGGTCGTCGCGCACGGCGAAATACTGGAACGTGCCCACCCGGATATGGCTGGCCGCGACGCGGGTCAGCACCGCACCGGGCAGGCCGCCCTGATCCCGCCAGACCTGATCGCCGGTGGCCACCGCCGCCAGCGCCCGCGTCGTCGGCACGCCCATCGCGGCCATGAATTCGCTGACCACGTATTCGCGCAGCACCGGACCCATCCAGGCGCGCCCGTCGCCGCGGCGCGAGAAGGGCGTGGGACCGGACCCCTTCAGCTGGATGTCGAAGCGCGCGCCGTCGGGGGCCACGATCTCTCCCAGGAGGACCGCCCTGCCGTCACCCAGCTGCGGGACGAAACCGCCGAACTGATGGCCCGCATAGGCCTGGGCCAGGGGGACGGCGCCGTCGGGGATGGCGTTGCCGGCCAGCATCTCGACCGTCAGGGCGTCGCGGTCCATCCCCAGCCTGTCGGCCAGCGCGCCGTTCAGCGCCAGAAGGCGCGGGGCGGTCACCGGGGTCGGGTCGACGCGGGCGTAGAACCCTTGCGGCATCCGGGCATAGCTGTTGTCGAAACGGATCATCGGGGTCTCCTTTGACCCTAAGATAGGGGCGCAGGGCGGCTTTGCCAGCCCGCGACCCTTGCACCGCAGGCGTCAAGGGCGTATCCGCATCCCGCAAAAGGAGCCTTTCACATGAAATTTCTCGACCTCGCCAAAGTCTATATCCGCTCGGGCGGGGGTGGCGCGGGCTGCGTGTCGTTCCGCCGCGAGAAGTTCATCGAATATGGCGGCCCCGACGGCGGCGACGGCGGCCGCGGCGGCGATGTCTGGGCCGAGGCGGTCGAGGGGCTGAACACCCTGATCGACTTCCGCTATCAGCAGCACTTCTTCGCCAAGTCCGGCCAGCACGGCATGGGCAGCCAGATGACCGGCAAGTCGGGCGACGACATCGTGCTGCGCGTGCCCGTGGGCACCGAGATCCTGGACGAGGACGAGGAGACCGTCATCGCCGACATGACCGAGGTCGGACAGCGCGTGCTGCTGGCCAAGGGCGGCAACGGGGGCTGGGGCAACCTGCATTTCAAGTCGGCCACGAACCGCAGCCCGCGCAATGCCAACCCCGGACAGGAGGGCATCGAGCGCACGCTGTGGCTGCGGCTGAAGCTGATCGCGGATGCCGGTCTGGTGGGGCTGCCCAATGCGGGCAAGTCGACCTTCCTGGCCGCCGTGTCGAACGCGCGGCCCAAGATCGCGGATTATCCCTTCACCACGCTGCACCCGAACCTGGGCGTCGTGGGCGTGGATGGCCGTGAGTTCGTGATGGCCGACATTCCCGGCCTGATCGAGGGCGCGAGCGAGGGCCGGGGCCTGGGCGACCAGTTCCTGGGCCATGTCGAGCGGTCGAACGTGCTGCTGCATCTGGTGGACGGCACCTCCGAGACCGTGGCCGAGGACGCGCGCACCATCCTGACCGAGCTTGCGGCCTATTCGCCGGTGCTGATGGAGAAGCCGCGCGTCACCGCGCTGAACAAGATCGACGCGCTGGACGAGGACGAGATCGCCGAACGCCGCGCGGCGCTGGAGGCCGAACTGGGCCATCCGGTGATGCTGATGTCGGGCGTCTCGGGCAGCGGCGTGACGGATGTGCTGCGCGCGCTGTGGACCGAGATCGAGCCGTCGCGCGCCCCGGCCCGCGACGAGAGCCAGGGAACGTGGCAGCCGTGATCGTGGTGGCTGACGCGCCCGATCTGGCCGCGGCCCGGCGGCTGGTCGTCAAGATCGGCTCGGCGCTGCTGGTGGGTCCCGAGGGGCTGAGGGTCGACTGGCTGCGCGGCCTCTGCGACGACGTGGCGGCATGGCGGGCGCGGGGATGCGACGTGGTGCTGGTCAGCTCGGGCTCGATCGCGCTTGGGCGGCGGGTGCTGGGTCTGGCCGGGGGCGCGCTGCCGCTGGAGCAGGCGCAGGCCGCGGCGGCGGTGGGCCAGATCCGGCTGGCGCGCGCCTATGAGGAGGCGCTGGCCCCGCATGGGGTGACCACCGCGCAGGTCCTGCTGACGCTGGAGGACAGCGCCGACCGCCGCCGCTATCTGAACAGCCGCGCGACCATGCAGACGCTGCTGTCCCTGGGCGTCGTGCCCATCGTGAACGAGAACGACACGGTGGCGACCGACGAGATCCGCTTCGGCGACAACGACCGCCTGGCCGCGCAGATCGCCGTCACCTGCGGCGCGGATCAGCTGCTGCTGCTGTCCGATGTGGACGGGCTCTACACGTCGAACCCCAAGACCGATCCCGATGCGCGGCACCTGCCGCTGATCGCGGCGATCACGCCAGAGATCGAGGCGATGGGCGGCGACCCCGTGTCGGGCCTGTCCAAGGGCGGCATGAAGACCAAGCTGATGGCGGCGCGGACCGCGGTGGCGGGCGGCTGCGCGATGGCCATTGCCGAGGGGTCGGTCTTCCGCCCGCTCTCTGCCGTGGCACAGGGAGCCCGCGCGAGCTGGTTCCTGCCCGAGGCGGATCCGCAGCTGGCGCGCAAGCGCTGGATCGCGGCGATGAAGTCCAAGGGCGCGGTCGTCGTCGATGCGGGCGCGGCCCGCGCGCTGGCGCAGGGCAAGTCGCTGCTGCCGGCGGGCGTCACCGCGATCGAGGGCAGCTTCGGCCGGGGCGAGCCGGTCAGCATCACCGGACCCGAGGGGCAGCGCCTGGCGACTGGGCTGATCCGCTATACCGCCGAGGAGGCGCGGCTGATCGCGGGGCGCCAGTCGGCCGAGATCGCGGGCATCCTGGGCTATCCGGGACGCGCCGCGCTGATCCATCGCGACGACATGGCGCTCTAGCGCGCCGGTCGTCCTCAGCCCCCAACGATGCGCCGGGTCGCGACCGGATCGGCCGATCCGCGCAGGCGCGGGATGCGGGCGGCGCCCTTGCCGGGTTCGGGCAGCGACAGCACGGCATGTCGCAGCGCCAGGATCGCCTCGTCGCTGCTGCGGGGCAGGTCGGCGGGGTTGATCGGCGCGCCGATGGTCACGCGATAGGGCTGGCGGGTCTTGTTCAACACTTCGTTGAACAGGGTCACGTCGCGCAGCGTCGGGTGGATCTTGTCGAACAGGTAGAACAGTGCCGAATTGCGCGCCCGGATGCGCAGCGGGATGACCGGCAGGTCGAACTTGCGCGCGATCATCGCGGCGCTGGCCATCCAAGGGCGTTCGTTCAGCGTCAGGCCGGTGCGCTTGGCCAGCCGCCCCGACGGGAAGATCAGCCCGAGACGCCCGGCCTCGATCGCGTCGCGGGTATAGTCCATCGTGGCGCGCGTCTTGGCATGGCTGCGCTTCTCCAGCCGCCATTCGACGGGCGCGATCATGTCGATCATCTGCGGCAGCACGCGGATCATGTCATGATTGGCATAAATGAACAGATCGTCGCGCACCTGAGAGATGGCGGCGTTCAGGAAGATGCCGTCGGCGATGCCGGTCGGATGGTTCGCCACGATCAGCGCCGGGCCGGTGGCGGGGATGTGCTCGATCCCCTCGACGCGCAGGTCGCGCACGATCAGGTCGGTCATCCGGCGGAAGATCTCGGACGGGGGCAGGTCGCGGACCTCGGCGCCCAGCTCGATCGTGCGCGGATAGCGCAGCAGGTGCATCATGCCCCATTTGGCCAGCCGGTGATGCGGCCGGCCGGAGAACAGCCATGGTGCGCGTTCCGCGATCAGCGGGTCCAGCCGCGCCTGCATGTCGGCGCGCGCCTGCTCGGTATTGCCCATCGCGTTCCCCTCACCGTCCCGCGGCTATCATGCGCGAGACCATTTCGCGTGTGTTCCGGCTCAAACCCTCCAGCGCGGCAATCCGTTCCAGTGCGGCCACGGCATGAGCCCTCCGGCCCGCGTCATAGCGCGGCCAGGTCTCGAAGGCGGTCGACATGCGCGCCGCGATCTGCGGGTTCGCGCCGTCCATCCGGGCCAGCCAGTCGGCGGTGAAGGCATAGCCCGACCCGTCGGCTGCATGAAAGCCCGCATGGTTCGCCGCAAGCCCGCCCAGCAACGCGCGGAAGCGGTTCGGGTTCTTCCAGTCGAAATCCTTGCGCGCGGCCAGCGTCTGCGCCACCGCCACGGCCCGGTCGGGCGGGGCGGCCATCACCTGGACCGAGAACCACTTGTCCATCACCAGGCGGTTGCCCGCGAACTCCTCGGCCATCAGGCGCAGCGCGCTCTGGGCGCGATCCAGCCGGACCAGCACCGAAAGGGCGGCCATGCGTTCGGTCATGTTGTCGGCGGTGCCGAACAGGACCTCGGCCCGCTCTCCGCCGTCGATGCGCGACAGCAGCCCAAGCGCCGCGATGCGCAGCGCGCGCCGCGCGGCCGAGGCGGCATCGGGCCTGTAGTCGCCCGGCACCGTCATCGCGGTGTAGAGCGCGGCCAGGGCGTCGCGATGCGCCTCGGCGATGCGGCGGGCCAGATCGCCGCGCGCCGCGTGGATCGCCTGCGGATCGGGGGTCACGCCCCGGTCGGCCAGGCGGGTCGCGATCTCCTCCTCGCCCGGCAGGGCCAGGCAGAGGGCGCGGAAGGCCGGATCGGCGGCCTCGTCCGACATCAGCGTGCCGATGGCCGCGATGAAGCCCTCTCCCGCGTCGCGGCCCTGCGCCAGGTCGGTCAGCGCCGAAAGCGCCAGTTCGCGCCCCGCCTCCCACCGCGCGAAGGGGTCGGTGTCATGCGCCAGCAGGAAGGCCCGCGTCGCGTCATCCATCTCCCGGCGCAGCACGACCGGCGCCGAGAAGCCGCGCAGGACCGACACGACCGGACGGGCACCCAGGCCCGGAAAGTCGAAGGACTGACGGTCCCCGGTCATCTCCAGGACCGTCGTCGGCAGGATCTCGTCGCCGTTCGGGCCGATCAGGCCCACGGCGATGGGGATGACACGGGCGGGCTTTTCGGGCTGACCCGGCGTGGGCGGGGTCGTCTGCGCGAAGTCCAGCGTCAGTGTGCCGTCCTGCCAATGCTCCTGCATCGTCAGATGCGGCGTGCCCGCGTCTGTGTACCAGCGCGCGAATTGCGTCAGGTCGCGGCCGGTCGCGTCCTCGAAGACCGTCAGCCAGTCCTCGATGGTGGCGGCGTCGCCGTCATGGCGGTCGAAATACAGATCCAGCGCGCGGGCATAGCCCTCGTCGCCGACCAGCCGCTTCAGCATGCCGATGACCTCGGCGCCCTTCTCATAGACGGTCGCGGTGTAGAAGTTGTTGATCTCCTCGTAGCGGTCGGGGCGCGGGGGATGCGCCAGCGGCCCCTGATCCTCGCGGAACTGACGGGCGCGCAGGACCTGCACGTCCTCGATCCGCTTGACCGCGGCGCTGCGCAGGTCGCCGGTGAACTGCTGGTCGCGAAAGACCGTCAGCCCCTCCTTGAGGCACAGCTGGAACCAGTCGCGGCAGGTGATGCGGTTGCCGGTCCAGTTGTGGAAATACTCATGCGCGATGACCGCCTCGATGCGCTCGTAATCGGTGTCGGTCGCGGTGTCGGGCGAGGCCAGGACCAGCTTGGAGTTGAAGATGTTCAACCCCTTGTTCTCCATCGCGCCCATGTTGAAGTCGTCGACGGCGACGATGTTGAACACGTCCAGGTCGTATTCGCGGCCATAGACGTCCTCGTCCCACCGCATCGACTTGATCAGGCTCTCCATGGCGAAGCCCGCGCGGTCCTGATCGCCGGGCCGCACCCAGACATTCAGCGCCACGTCGCGCCCCGAGCGGGTGACGAAGCGGTCGCTGACCGCGACCAGATCGCCCGCGACCAGCGCGAACAGATAAGCGGGCTTCGGCCAGGGGTCGTGCCATTCGGCCTGACCCGGCTCCTGCCGGACCGGGTTGCCGTTCGACAGCAGCACCGGCAGATCGCCCCGGACGGTCACGCGGAACGTCGTCATCACGTCGGGGCGGTCGGGATAGAAGGTGATGTGGCGAAAGCCCTCGGCCTCGCATTGCGTGCAGAAGATGCCGCCGGAGAGGTACAGCCCCTCGAAGGCCGTGTTGCCCTCGGGGTCGATCTCGACCTCGGCGGACAGGGTGAAGGGCGCGCGGGGCAGGGCGTCTGCGGCGATGGTCAGGGTCTCGTCGTCGCGGCGCATCTGCGCGGGCTCGACGGGGCGGCCGTCGATCTCCAGCGTCTTTAGGCGCAGTCCGGCGCCGCCGTCCAGGACCAGATCCTCGGGCGTGGCGCCGGGGCGCAGGTCCAGTTCGCTGCGCACCACCGTGCCGCGCGGGGCCAGCGTCACGTCCAGCCGGGTCTCGGTCAGGCCGAAGGGCCAGGGACGGTAGTCGGCAAGACGCTTGACGGGCTGCGGGGTCTGATCGGGCATCGCGGGCGGCCTCTCCTGAAAAATCGGGCATGGGCGGAACCCCTGCCCGATACCGGTGTTAATCGCCTGAACGCCGGCTCGCAAGGCGGGGTGTGGGCAGTGGCGATTGACAGCCGGTCGCCCGCGCGCCACACCGCTGCGACCTAACCCGGTCAAAAGACTGTCTGAATCGGAGACCTGCATGAGCTATGATCCCAACGACCCGAACCGCGTGAACCCTGGTGCGCCCAAGGAAACCTATGTCGAGCCGGTCGAGCGTCGGTCGTCGGCACTGCCGCTGATCATCGGCGTGCTGCTGGCTCTGGCGCTGGCCTATTTCGTGCTTCAGCGGTTCATGGCCGACGACACGGTCGTCGTCGATGGTGACACGACCACCGTGACCACGACCGAGACGGCGCCCGAGACCGCGCCCGCCGTCGTCACCGACGACACCGCCGAGGACGCCGCTGCCGAGGCTGAAGCCGCCGCCGACAACGCCGCCGCCGAGGCCGAGGCCGCCGCCGACAGCGCCGCCGAGGCGACCGAGAACGCCGCCAGCGATGCCGCCGCCGCCGCCGAATCGGCAGCGGACAACGCTGCCGAGGCTGCCGACAACGCCGCCGAAGCGACCGGCGCTGCCGTCGACAACGCGCTGGAGAACGCCGGCGAGGCCGCGTCCAACGCCGCCGACGCCGCTGCCGAGGCCGCCAATGACGCGGCAGAGGCCGTCGACGACGCGATCACCATCGAGGAGCCGGCTGAGACCCCCGCGCCCGCGACCACCACTCCGGCCCCGGCGAACTGATACCCGCCCCAGACCGACCATGACGGCCCCGGATGCAGACCGCATCCGGGGCCTTTTGCCATGACCGTTCCGCATTGTTCGACATGACAAGCGGAAGACAGCCACACGTTTCGTTGCGGCATGACGCAAGCCGGTCTTGTGAAACTTTCTTTCGCGGTGCTATGTGTCGGGCAAGAGCATACAACAAGGTCGGGGGGCGACGACGCCATGAAGATTGGTGCGGTTCGAGAGGGGTTCGAGGGAGAGGCGCGCGTCGCGATCACGCCCGCTTCGGCCGGCCATCTGGCCAAGCTGGGACATGAGATCCACATCGAGAGCGGCGCTGGCGCACGGGCCGGCTTCTCCGATGACGACTATCACAAGGCGGGCGTCACGGTCGAGCCGGACGCGGCGGCGCTGATCGCGGCCGTGGACGTGCTGGCCAAGGTCCGTCAGCCGACCGAGGCCGAGATCGGCCAGATGCGCGACGGGCAGACGCTGATCTCGTTCTTCCATCCCGCGCAGAATGCCGAGCTGCTGGCGCGTGCCAAGGATCAGGGCATCACCGCCATCGCCATGGACATGGTGCCGCGCATCAGCCGCGCGCAGAAGATGGACGCGCTGTCCTCCATGGCCAACATCGCGGGCTATCGCGCCGTGATCGAGGCCGCGAACAATTTCGGGCGCTTCTTCACCGGGCAGGTGACCGCGGCGGGCAAGGTGCCTCCGGCCAAGGTGCTGGTCGTGGGGGCGGGCGTCGCGGGTCTGGCGGCGATCGGGACGTCGGTCTCGCTCGGGGCGCAGGTCCATGCGTTCGACGTGCGCCCCGAGGTCGCCGAGCAGATCGAGTCGATGGGCGCCGAGTTCGTCTTCCTGGAGTTCGATCAGCCCGTGCAGGACGGGGCCGCGACGGGCGGCTATGCCGCGCCCTCCAGCCCCGAGTTCCGCGAGAAGCAGCTGGCCAAGTTCCGCGAGCTGGCGCCCCAGATGGACATCGTCATCACCACGGCGCTGATCCCGGGCCGGGACGCGCCAAAGCTGTGGACCGCCGACATGGTCGCGGCTATGAAGCCCGGCAGCGTCATCGTGGACCTGGCCGCCGAGAAGGGCGGCAACTGCGAGCTGACCGTCCCGGATGAGCGTTTCATCACCGAGAACGGCGTCGTCATCATCGGCTATACCGATTTCCCTTCGCGAATGGGCGCGCAGGCGAGCGAGCTCTATGGCAACAACATCCGCCATTTCCTGACGGACCTGACGCCCAAGAAGGACGGCGTCATCCATCACAACATGGAGGATGACGTCATCCGCGGCGCGACCGTGGCGCATGACCATGACGTGACCTGGCCGCCACCGCCGCCCAAGGTCGCGGCCATCGCCGCCCAGAAGCCCAAAGAGAAGAAGAAGGACCTCACCCCCGAGGAGCGCCGCGCCGCCGAGGCCGCCGCCTTCAAGGCCGACACCGCGAACCAGATCAAGCTGCTGGTCGGCGGCGGACTGGTGGTCCTGCTGATCGGGCTGGTCGCCCCCGCCAGCTTCATGGCGCATTTCATCGTCTTCGTGCTGGCCTGCTTCGTGGGCTTCCGTGTCATCTGGAACGTGGCCCATTCGCTGCACACGCCGCTGATGGCCATCACCAACGCGATCAGCTCGATCATCATCCTGGGCGCGCTGATGCAGATCGGCTCTGGCTCCTGGTGGGTCGTGCTGCTGGGCGGGCTGGCGGTGCTGATGGCGTCGGTCAACATCTTCGGTGGCTTCATGGTCACCCGGCGCATGCTTGCCATGTTCCAGAAGTCGTAAGGAATCACGGGCATGGAATACGGATTCACAACCGCGGCCTATGTGGTCGCATCGGTGCTGTTCATTCTGTCGCTCGGCGGGCTGTCGGGACAGGAGAGCGCCAAGCGCGCGATCTGGTACGGCATCGTCGGCATGGCGCTGGCGGTGGCGGCGACACTGTTCGGACCGGGCGCGGGCAACTGGTTCCTGTCGCTGGTGATGATCGCCATCGGCGGCACCGGCGGCTGGCTGGTGGCCAAGCGCGTCCAGATGACCGAGATGCCGCAGCTGGTCGCGGCGATGCATTCGCTGGTAGGCCTGGCCGCGGTCTTCGTCGGCTTCAACGCCCAGATCGAGCTGGGCCGCGTGCTGCGCCTGCGCGCCGAGGGGATCGAGGCCGAGCTGACCGGCTTTGCCGCGCTTCTGGCGCACAAGACCCCGGCCGAGATCGCCATGCTGAAGATCGAGGTCTTCCTGGGCGTCTTCATCGGCGCAGTGACCTTCACCGGATCGGTCGTGGCCTATGGCAAGCTGGCCGGCCGCGTCGATGGCAAGCCGAAGAAGCTGCCCGGCGGTCACATGCTCAACGCAGGCGCGCTGGCGCTGTCGGTGCTGCTGGGCATCCTCTACTGCACGGGCGTGGGTCCGGCGGTGTTCTGGCTGATCCTGATCACGCTTCTGGCCTTCTTCATCGGCTATCACCTGATCATGGGCATCGGCGGCGCCGACATGCCGGTCGTGGTGTCGATGCTGAACAGCTATTCGGGCTGGGCGGCAGCGATGATCGGCTTCACCCTGTCGAACGACCTGCTGATCGTGACTGGGGCGCTGGTCGGATCGTCGGGCGCGATCCTGTCCTACATCATGTGCAAGGCGATGAACCGGAACTTCGTCAGCGTGATCCTGGGTGGCTTCGGCGGAGAGACCGGCCCCGCAGCGGCGATCGAGGGCGAGCAGATCGCCATCGACGCGGACGGCGTGGCATCCGCGCTGAACGAGGCGGACAGCGTCGTGATCGTGCCGGGCTATGGCATGGCGGTCGCGCAGGCGCAGGGTGCGGTCAGCGAGCTGACCCGCAAGCTGCGCGCTGCGGGCAAGACGGTGCGCTTCGCCATCCACCCCGTCGCGGGGCGTCTGCCGGGCCACATGAACGTGCTGCTGGCCGAGGCCAAGGTGCCCTATGACATCGTGCTGGAGATGGACGAGATCAACGACGATTTCCCGTCCACCGACGTGGTCATCATCATCGGGTCGAACGACATCGTGAATCCCGCCGCGCAGGACGATCCGAACAGCCCCATCGCCGGCATGCCGGTGCTGGAGGTGTGGCGCGCCAAGCAGGTCTTCGTCAGCAAGCGCGGTCAGGGCACCGGCTATAGCGGCATCGAGAATCCGCTTTTCTTCAAGGAGAACACCCGGATGTTCTATGGCGACGCCAAGGACAGCATCAACAAGCTGCTGCCGATGATCGACTGATCCACGCCGTCGCGGCGGCCGTGACGGTCGCCGCGACGGGACGGGGCAGGGGGCGCGGCCCCCGTGAGGGAGAGCCGAATGAACCCCGCGACCGACCACCCGCTGCGCTATGCCCTGGTCAACGAGCTGCATGCGCGGCCCTCGCCCAGCATCGCAGCCCCCGCCACGGCGGTCTTCCTGGCCTTCAAGGAGCCGCGCAACGCCGCGAACCGCGACCGGGACCGCGATCAGGCGCATCTGGCGGCGCTGGTCGCGCGCCATGGCGGGCCGCGCCCCGATCCGCAGGGCATCCACTATCAGGGCAAGCTGGGCCGGCACGACCTGAAATGGGAGAGCCATACCGAGTTCGTGACCTACATGGCGATGGTGCCGGGTCTGCCGATCCGGCCCTTCGATCCGTCTGCGGCCGCGATCTTTCCCGTAGCCTGGCAGGACGAGGCCCCCGGCAGGCGCGTCGCCGCCGTGATGATTCAGGTGGCCCTGCTGCCCGACGATCCGTCCGACCTGCTGCCGCAGCTGGACGGCTGGTTCGCGCAGGACAGTCTGGCGGTGATCTGGGTGCTGGACCAGAGTGCCCTGGTCGCGGGGGATTTCCGCATCGACGCGGACGGGTTCATGCGCTTTGCCGTCTTCGTCCGTCCCGGCACCAGCGAAGCCCGGATCGGGCGTCTGATCCACCGGCTGGTGGAGCTGGAAACCTATCGCGCCATGTCGATGCTGGGCCTGGACCGCGCCCGCGATCTGGGCCGCCGCCTGAACGATCTGGAGCCGCGTCTGACCGCCATCCTGGAGCGCATGACCGACGATGCGCAGCCCGCTGATCAGCTGCTGCACGATCTTCTGGCGGTCTCGGCCCAGCTGGAGGCGCAGGCGGTGCAGCACTCTTTCCGTTTCGGGGCGAACAGCGCCTATGAGGCGATCGTGCAGGACCGCGTCGCCGCGCTGCGCGAGACGCGGTTCCAGGATCGCCAGATGCTGACGGAGTTCCTGCGCCGCCGCTATCAGCCGGCCATGCGCACCGCGAAATCGGCCGAACGGCGGCTGGCCACCATGCTGGAACGTGCCGCCCGCGCCAGCGAGCTGCTGCGCACCCGCGTGGATGTCGAACGCAGCGCGCAGAACCAGAAGATCATGCGCCGCATGGATCGGCGCGCCGACCTGCAGCTGCGTCTGCAGCACACGGTCGAGGGACTGTCGGTCGTCGCGATCAGCTATTATGCGGTCGGGCTTCTGGCCTATGCCTTGGCGCCGCTGGCGGGTCTGTCGGGATTGGACAAGGCGCTGATGGTCGCGGGCCTGACTCCGGTGACGGTCCTGGCGGTCTGGTGGTCCATGCGACGCGTGCGGGCGCAGTTTCACGACCACGGCAGCGACGATTTGTAGCTTGTGGTGCGGCCCGCGGTTCGGGATAGATCGACCGACAACCAACGGGAGAAAGATCCGATGCGCCTGACCCTTGCCCTGATCGCAACGCTGGCCCTGACCGCCTGCGGCGTTCCCTTCGTGCCGCTGATCTGACCTTTGAATTCTGGAGGAACCATGTCCAAGACACTGACGATGTTCGGACTTTCCCACTGCTCGACCTGCCAGAAGGCGCAGGCGGCGCTGGAGGAGCATGGCTGGACCGTGGCCTTTCGCGATGTCCAGAAGGAGCCGCTAAGTGCCGACGAGCGCCAGGCCCTGGTGGATGATTTCGGCGACAAAATCATCAACCGCGCCAGCCTGACCTGGCGGGGCATGTCCGAGGAGGAGCGCGCCGCCGATCCGGTCCAGATGATGGGCGACAAGCCGAGCGTCATGAAGCGCCCGGCGATTCGCACGGGCGATCAGCGCGTTATCGGATGGACCGCAAATGTCAAGCGGGCACTGGGCGTTCCGGCCTGACGAACGGGGCAGGGGGTGCGGGGCAGGGTGCCCCGCGTCTCAGCCCCGGCGGCTGGACAGTGAGGCGATCAGTGGGCGGACGCCTGACAGGTCGTAGCCTGCACCGGCTGCCGTGGCCAGGATCTCGTCCTCGGGCAGCTTACCGGCCTGCGTCAGCGCCCAAAGGACGGTGGAGCGGTTGCCAGACCGGCAATAGGCGATCACCGGCCCCTGACCCGCGGTCGCCTCGGCGAAGTCGCCGATCAGCTGCGGCGTGATCTGGCCCGGATGGAACGGCACGTAGTGATAGCGCATCCCTGCCTGACGCGCGGCCTCGGCCATGGCGTCGTGATCGATCTCGGGGCCGACCTCGTCATCGGGTCGATTGTTGATCAGCACCTTGAAGCCGGCCTCGGCCAGTGCCGGTACGTCCTCCGGCAGAATCTGCGGCGATACGGCGAGGTCGGGGTTGATTTGGCGCAGATCCATCGTGGGGCCTCTCATGATCGGATGGTGTCGGTCTGGCGCGATCGCGCCCCGAATGTCAAGCCGGGCGCCTCAGGCCGCGATCGCCGCACCGACAAGATCGGGCAGCTGGTCGAACCTGTCGAAGATGGCTTGATGCGGCAAATCCTCGACCGCGGTCATCCGGTAACCGCCGGAATACAGCAGTAGCGGCACGGGCACGGCCGCCGCGCAATGGGCGTCGAATTCGCTGTCGCCCACGAACAATCCGCGCGGCACCGCCGGATCGCAGCCGAACTGCTGGAACGCCAGCCGCAGGGGTGCGGGATCGGGCTTGCGCTGCGGCAGGCTGTCTCCACCGACGACCACTGGGAACAGGTGTGCCAGACCGAAATGATCCAGGACATGGCGCGTCGGCACCAGCGGCTTGTTGGTGCAGATGCCCAGGGGATGGCCGGCATCCGACAGCGCGCCGAGCGCCTCGACCACGCCGGGAAAGACCCGGGTCAGCGCGGTCGCATCGTGATAGCGGGCCATGAAGCCCGCGATCAGCGTCGGTCGATGGACCGGGTCGATGTGGCAGGCGGCGATGATGCGCGTCCACAGCAGCTCGACCCCGCCGCCGATGAAGCTGCGCACGCGCGGCAGCGGGAGGGGCGGCACCTGATGCTGGCGCAGGACGGCATTCACGCAGGCGTGGATGTCGGGTGCGCTGTCGATCAGTGTGCCGTCCAGGTCGAAGATGATGGGACAGCGGTCGCGCATGATCAGGCCTTCCATTTGATCGAACAGCCGATGGACGCGATCTGGTCGCGCGGACCCCGGCCGGTTTCGGCGATCTGGCACATTGCCAGATAGAGGTCGCGCCGCGCATCTGGAGCAGCGGCGACGCGCGAGGATGCGTCCAGACGCCCGCGATACTGCAGCAGGCCGTCGGCGTTGTATCCGAAGAAATCGGGCGTGCATTCCGCCCCATAGGCCTGCGCCACGTCCTGCGTCGCGTCGTGAAGATACGGGAACCGGAACCCGTATTCCCGTGCCAGACGCGTCATCCGATCGGGAGCGTCGTCGGGATAGGCCTCGGCATCGTTCGCGCAGATCGCGACGACACCGACGCCGTCATACATCAGCGCATGAGCATCGCGGACAATGCGATCCAGGATCGATCGCACGTACGGACAGTGGTTGCAGATGAACATGACCAGCGTCGCCTTGGGCCCGGCCACATCGCGCAGCGATACGGTTCGCCCGTCGCGGTCCGTCAGGTCGAAGTCGTGCCACGGAGCGTCGAAGTCGCAGACTGGAGGTGATACGGCCATGCGATGTCCTGTCATAGTTCTGGTCGTTTCTGGCGCGTGAAACCGGTCAATGCAAGGTATCCGGTAACGATGCTTAACTTAGCATGCCTATAAAATGACATAATACAGATTATTGACATAAGGAGCCGCGTAGTGGTCAGACCGCTTTCACACCTTGAGTTCTTTGTTCTACCGCGCTGCCTCAAGGCCTCTCATCACCGAAAGCTGTAGCACCCAAACAATCCCATCAGACTTATGGCTGTTATTAGGCCATAAGCGCTCATCCAGCCTGCTGCACTATTCCCGCATCCTGGACCGCCAGAGCCGCAAGTTGCAACGCTGCCGGCCGATCTGCAGCGACCGCGATGAAGCGGCCATTGTGGCAGAAGCGCGCGCCGGGAACGCCCGATGCGGCCGCGAACGCCGCGTCGGTCAGACCTGCCCATGCCTCCGGCAAGTCTGCGCGCAATGCGAAGCCTTCGGGATCGCGGCGGATGCCGGTGATTGCCCAATCCGTGTCGCGGGGATGCACGACGAACAGCAGGTGATCGGCACCTGCCCTGTCGATCGCCGCACGGAACGGCATGCCCATCGGCAGTTCCAGGATCGGGCTGTCGCCTGCGGCGGCGATGGCGTCCATCACCACGGCCTCGGCCCGCAGCTTGGCGGCCTTGCGGGCGATCGCGGCCTCGACGAAGGCGCGCGCGATGATCAGTGCCCGGTCGAAGGCCAGATCGTCCGCCTCGGGGGTGCGGTCGTCAAAGACCGGTTTCAGGCTCTCCAGCAGCAGAGGCAGCGACAGGTCCGCAAGCGGTCCTGTCGGCGACAGCGCGCCGTTGTCCACGAGGTCGATGGGCAGGACGAAGTCGGCATCGAAGGCGGCGTGCATCGCGTCCACATCCCGTGCCGGGACGCCGTAAGCCCGCAGGTAGTCCCGGCCGAACTGCCGCCAGATCAGCCCGAACGAACTGTAGGGCTGGCCGTCGTCGCGCAGCGGCGGGTTCTTCTGGTGGTGGTCGAAGATCAGCCGCGCGGGGTCGTAGTCGCGCCCGACGTCATAGATCACCCGGTCCGGCGCCGGCGTGGTCCAGTCCGCATTGCGAGTCCTCACGATCCGGGCATGCGGGAAGAGCCGGGTCAGGATGACGGAGGAGAGAAGCTCGTCGGCATGGAAACCGCCGGAATGGGTGACGAGATGGGCAATGGTCATGGCCTGTCCTGAAAAGCAGATGACCGCCCGAAGGCGGTCAGAGAAAAATCGATGGCTTACGAAACCTTTGCCCCGAACCGGGCACGGATGCCCCTGCCCCGCAGCAACCACGCTCCGGTCAGTGGGTCCAGGGCGCGCGGCGGTCGGTCGCGAAGTTCTCGCCATAGCCGCGCGGGCGGACGTTCACGGCGCGGCGATGCGGTTCATGCACCACGAATTCCAGACCCCGCTCGCGGGCATAGTCCTCGGCCTGCTTGCGCGTGTCGAAGCGCAGCCGGACCTGGCTCTGGGTGTCGCCGCTGCTGGTCCAGCCCATCAGCGGATCGACCTCGCGCGCGTCGGAGGGCGGGAATTCCAGCACCCAGCCTTTGGTCTTGGCGGTGCCGGACTGCATCGCGGTGCGGGCGGGCTGATAGATGCGCACGAGCATGGGATTTCCTTCGGATCGGGTCTGATCGTTATATCGCCAAAACCGCGCCGCGCTTCAAGGCCCGGCGTGGCCGGCACCGGCCAGATCGGGCATCTCGGCGAAGGGTGCGCTGAGTTCCGTCGCGCCCGTCCGCTTGTCATGCAGGCAGACCGACAGTTCAGGCTCCTCCTGCCCCTCGCGCGTGGTCACCACCAGGGCAAGGGCGGTCATCTCGGTGCCGAACTCGTTGGCGTGGACGGCGATGCCGGCCTCCGGTGCGGCGGTGCGGGCGGCCTCGTCGCAGGCCTCGATCAGGCGCAGGCGCAGCGCCTCCCATGCGTCGTCCGAGGAGGCGGAGGCCAGGCCAGGGGTCAGCATCGTTGCCGCAAGCAGAAAGAATGTCCTAGACTTCATGGCTGACCTTCCGGAACCAGTTTCGCTGCCGCATGTTGGCCCTAAAACGACACGATGTCACATGAGAGGGACGTGATCATGACCGCACCTGCCCGTCTTGCCGCAAAGGCGCCGATCTTCGGGGCCCTCACGCTGTCGATGGCCCTGGGCGCCTGCGGGGCAAGCCCCTACGATGTCGCCGCGACCCGCTGCGACGCGTCCCAGCATCAGACCCTCGTGGGCCGCAACATCGGCGAGGTCTACCTACCGCCGAACCTGCCCAAGCGCGAGGTGACCTCCACCAATGGCGGCGCCGACGGGGTGATGACCCGCGACTATCGCCCGTCGCGGCTCACCATGTTCCTCGATCCGATGGGCTGGATCGTCGCGGTCGCCTGCGGCTAGCGGCCGCGCTTGGAGCGCTTGTTGCCGCCGCGCTGACCCGCCCTGCCCGCGGTCGATCGTCCCGACGACTTGACCGCGGCCTCGGCCGCCTCCTCGATCACCGACTGGCGGGCCATGGGATCGTCGGCGATGGCCAGATCGACGGCCTCCAGCCGCTTGACCTCGTCGCGCAGGCGCGCGGCCTCCTCGAACTCCAGGTTCTCGGCGGCCTTGCGCATCTGGGTGCGCATCGCGTCCAGATGCGCGGCCAGATTGGCGCCGATCAGCGGCTTGTCCACCTTGGTGGTCACGCGCGACTGATCCGTGTCGCCCTGCCACAGCCCCGCCAGCACGTCGTCCACGTTCTTGCGGACGGTCTGGGGCGTGATGCCGTGCTCCTCGTTATAGGCGATCTGCTTGGCGCGGCGACGCTCGGTCTCGGCCATGGCGCGTTCCATGCTGCCGGTGATGCGGTCGGCATACATGATCACCCGCCCGTCGGCATTGCGCGCCGCCCGGCCGATGGTCTGGATCAGCGAGGTCTCGGAGCGCAGGAAGCCCTCCTTGTCCGCGTCCAGGATGGCCACCAGCCCGCATTCCGGGATGTCCAAGCCCTCGCGCAGCAGGTTGATGCCCACCAGCACGTCGAAGGCACCAAGGCGCAGGTCGCGCAGGATCTCGATCCGCTCGATCGTGTCGATGTCGCTGTGCATGTAGCGGATCTTGATCCCCTGCTCGTGCAGGTATTCGGTCAGATCCTCGGCCATGCGCTTGGTCAGGGTGGTCACCAGCGTCCGGTAACCTGCGGCAGTGACGCGGCGCACCTCGTCCAGCAGATCGTCGACCTGCATTTCGACCGGCCGAATCTCGATCTGCGGGTCCAGAAGGCCGGTGGGGCGGATGATCTGCTCGGTGAAGACGCCACCGGTCTGATCCATCTCCCATTGCGCGGGCGTGGCCGACACGAAGACGGATTGGGGCCGCATCGCGTCCCATTCCTCGAACTTCAGGGGGCGGTTGTCCATGCACGATGGCAGGCGGAAGCCGTGTTCCGCCAGCGTGAACTTGCGCCGGAAGTCGCCTCGATACATGCCGCCGATCTGCGGGACGCTGACATGGCTCTCGTCCGCAAAGACGATGGCATTGTCGGGGATGAACTCGAACAGCGTGGGGGGCGGCTCTCCGGGCGCGCGGCCGGTCAGATAGCGGCTGTAGTTCTCGATGCCGTTGCAGACGCCGGTGGCCTCCAGCATCTCGATGTCGAAATTCGTGCGCTGCTCCAGCCGCTGCGCCTCCAGAAGCTTGCCCTCCTCGGTCAGCTGCTTCAGCCGCGTCGCCAGCTCCTGCTTGATGCCTTTCACGGCCTGCTGCAGCGTCGGGCGCGGCGTGACATAGTGGCTGTTGGCATAGATGCGGATCTGCTTGAAGCTGTCGGACTTGACCCCGGTCAGCGGGTCGAATTCGGTGATCGCCTCCAGCTCGTTGCCGAAGAAGTCGAACCGCCAGGCCCGGTCCTCGAGGTGAGCGGGCCAGACTTCGACCAGATCGCCGCGCACGCGGAAGCTGCCGCGCTGAAAGCTGGTGTCCAGCCGCTTGTACTGCTGCGCCACCAGCTGGCCCAGGAACTCGCGCTGGTCATAGCTCTGCCCCACGACCATGTCCTGGGTCATCGCCGAATAGGTCTCCACCGAGCCGATGCCATAGATGCAGCTGACGGATGCCACGATGATCACGTCGTCACGCTCCAGCAGCGCCCGGGTGGCGCTGTGGCGCATCCGGTCGATCGCCTCGTTGATCTGCGACTCCTTCTCGATATAGGTGTCGCTGCGGGCCACATAGGCCTCGGGCTGGTAGTAGTCGTAATAGCTTACGAAATACTCGACCGCGTTCTCAGGGAAGAAGCCCTTGAACTCGCCGTAAAGCTGGGCGGCCAGCGTCTTGTTGGGCGCCAGGATGATCGCGGGGCGCTGCGTCTCCTCGATGATCTTGGCCATGGTGAAGGTCTTGCCCGTCCCGGTCGCGCCCAGAAGGACCTGGTCGCGCTCTCCGGCGGCGACGCCCGCGACCAGCTCCCTGATGGCGGTCGGCTGGTCGCCTGCGGGGGCGAACTCGCTCTGCAGGACAAAGCGTTTCCCGCCCTCAAGCTTGGGGCGGGTCACTTCGATCGGACGCGCGACGGGCGCGTTGGTGTTGTTGTGACCCATGACTGTCCGGGGGTTCCTGATCCGTTCGGCTTGTCCCCAAGATGTGTCGCGCAGGCCCGGAATTCAACCGCGTTTGAGGCGCGCGGGCTGAAGTTCCGACCACCCTGCCCCGCCCGACAGCTCATCCGCCAGGATCTCGGCCGTGACCGGCCCCAGGGTGAAGCCCTGATGCCCATGCCCGAAATGCGCCCAGAGGTTCGGCTGATCCGGCACCCGCCCGACCAGCGGCAGCATGTCGGGCATGCAGGGCCGCCGCCCGGTCCAGGGTTCCGCCTCGACCGGGGCGCCGATGTCGAACAGCTCGCGCGCGGCCTTCTCCCCATGCTTCAGCTGCGGGGGCGACAGGCGCGGATGGGGCGTCAGCTCGGCCGCGGTGGCGATGCGCAGGCCCCGGCGCATAGGCGACAGAACGACCGAATTGCCGAAATCGGCGATCGGGTGATGGGGCGGCATCTCCATGTGGTAATGCCGGTGATAGCCGCGCTTGTAGACCATCGGCACCTTGAGGCCGAAGCGCTGCGTCAGCATGGGCGACCACGGCCCAAGCGCGATCACGGCATGTTCCGCCTCGACCTCGTCGGCGCGCCAGCCGGCACCGTGGCGGTGCAGATCGCCCGCGTCGCCGTTCACGATCCGCCCGCCCTGCTTCTGGAACAGGGCCGCATAGCTGGCCACCAGCCCGCCGGGATCGGCACAGTTCCAGCTGTCCGACCAATGCGTCGCGCCCTCGACCTCGATGCGGATCGCGGGCTCCATCGCACGCAGCTCGGTCCCGGTCATCAGCCGCGCCTCGACCCCGAATTCGGTGCGGAAACGCTCGGCGGTCTGGCGGGCCTTCTCCATCTTGGCGGGGGTGCGGTGGATCTCGATATAGCCGTTGCGGCGGATGATGTTGTCCGCGCCCGCCGCCGTGATCAGCGGCCCGTGACGTTCTGTCGACTGGCGGATCAGCTTGCCCCAGGTGAGCGAGGCGCGCTTATGCGCCGCGGGCAGAGAGTTCAGCGCGTATGTCGCGACCGCGCCCAGCTGCGACAGCAGCCCCGAGGGCGTCCATTTCACGTCATAGCCCCGCCCAAGCGCGATCTGGAACAGCGCGCCCGGCGCCAGCGGCATGGCATAGGGCTCGACCGCCTCGGTCTGGATCAGGCCGGCATTGCCGTAGCTGGTCTCGCGTCCCGGCACGCCGCGTTCGATGATGGTGACGTCATGCCCGCGCGCCTGCAGCGCCAATCCGGTCGTCACCCCGACCATGCCCGCACCCAGAACCAGAACCTCGGCCATCGCCGCCTCCATCGCTGTCTTTCCTCAGCGATGCGGCGGAACGGCGGTCCGGACAAGGTTTCTTCGGCGACCGCCCGAATCTTTGCAAGATTCAGGCGAAAAGTTCGTGGCAGAAGGTCAATCCTTCGATCAGCGCGTCCACTTCTGCCTGCGTGTTGTACATGGCAAAGCTGGCGCGGGCGCTGGCGGTGATTCCCAGATGCTCCATCAGCGGCATGGCGCAATGGCTGCCGGCCCGCACCGCGATCCCCTTCTTGTCCAGGATGGTCGAGATGTCATGCGCATGCGCCCCCGCCATCGTCATGGAGAAGATCGCGCCCTTGTCCGGCGCGTCGCCCTGCACCTGCAGCCAGTTCAGGCTGTTCAGCCGCTGCCGGGCATAATCGCGCAGGCTGCGCTCATGCGCGGCCACGTTCTCCATGCCCAGACCCATCAGGTATTCCAGCGCCGCGCCCAGGCCGATCTGGTTGACGATGCCGGGCGTGCCCGCCTCGAACTTCAGGGGCGGGTCGTTGTAGGTCACCGCATCGCGGCCGACCGTGCGGATCATGTCGCCGCCGCCCAGGAAGGGCCGCATCTGCGCCTGTCGGTCAGCCCGGATCCAGATCGCGCCGGAACCCGATGGGCCGTAGAGCTTGTGCCCCGTGACGCAGTAGAAATCGGCGCCCAGGGTGCTCAGGTCCACCGGCATGTGCACCGCCGCCTGGCTGCCGTCGACGACCAGCGGCAGGTCGGTGCCCGCGCGGACGCCCGCGATGTCCACCACCGTGCCGGTCACGTTCGACATATGCGTCAGCGCGATCATGCGCGTGCGCGGGGTGATGGCGGCCAGCACCTTCTCGGCGGGCAGGCTGCCGTCGGGTTCGGGTTCGACCCATTTCAGCACCACGCCCTGCCGTTCGCGCAGGAAGTGCCACGGCACGATGTTGGCGTGATGCTCCAGCACCGACAGCAGGATCTCGTCGCCGGGCCGAAGGTTCGGCGCGGCCCAGCCATAGCTGACCAGGTTCAGCGCCTCGGTCGAGCCGGAGGTGAAGATCACCTCGTCCTCGCGCGGGGCGTTCAGGAAGCGGGCGATGATCGCGCGCACCCGCTCGTAGTTCTCGGTCGCCAGGTTCGACAGGTAATGCAGCCCGCGATGCACGTTGGCGTATTCGCCCTCATAGGCGCGGGTGATCGCGTCGATCACCACGCGCGGCTTCTGGGCGCTGGCGCCGTTGTCCAGATAGACCAGCGGGCGGCCGTTCACCTGCCGCGACAGGATCGGGAAATCGGCCCGGACGGCCTCGACGTCGAAACTCATTGCGGCATCTCCGGCATGAGGCCAAGCGCGGCCATGAAGAAGGACAGGATGAAGCCCATCACCAGAAGCGTCCCGAACATCACCAGCAGCACCTTGGGCCCGCTGGTGAAGCCGTGCAGCGCCTTGGTGAACTGGACGGTCAGCCACAGGAACAGCGCGACGGCCAGGATCCCCAGCATGCCCGCCAGCGCGGGAAGCGCCAGCGACAGGACGATCTGGGCCAGCTGCACCATCAGCAGCATGACCTCGATCCAGACGGTCAGGATCAGCGCGTCCTCGAACCGGCCCCGGCCGCCGAACATCCGGCCGACCCCGGCCATCAGCCCCGCGCCCAGCACGATGGCCACCAGCTGCGTCGCGGCCAGGACCAGGGGCTGGCCGGTGATCGCCATGACCGGCGCGGCGTCGTCCTGCGGGCCGCCCAGGATGGCGGTCGCGCCGAAGGCCAGGATGCCCGACAGCGCCACGGCCAGCACCAGCGCCATCCAGCGCACCGGCATGGGCAGGTTCAGCGCGATGAGCCACCGCGCCGCCTCCTCGGGCTGGCGCAGGGTCTGGACCGCCAGGGTCTTGAAGTCGTCACGGGTCATTTGCGTCTCGCCAGCGCCGCGATCCCGGCGCCCCAGATGAACAGGAAACCCAGGCCCGCAACGGTGCGGGTCAGGGTCAGGGCGGGTGACGGGCCGATCAGCCCCGCGACCAGCCCCGCCAGAAGCGTCGCCGGCGCCGCCGCCAGAAGCGCCCAGAACAGCGCAAGCCGCGCGTGCCGCGGCTCCAGCCGCCACGGCGTCAGCCGGATCAGCAGGCCGGACAGCCCCGCCACGGCATAGGCGATCAGCGGCATCATGAACATGGTGCCCAAGGCCGCACCCCCGATGCGCGCGTCCAGCGGCACCGACGGGTCCAGCTGCGCGGCCCGCGACAGGCCCGGCGTCTGCGCGACCAGCGTGATCAGCATGGCCAGCATCAGCACCGGCAGCAGCACCCGGTCGGGCATGGCGGCAATGCCCCGCACCACCCGGCGCGGGGCCCACCAGCTTTCCAGCACGCGCAGCATCATGCCGCCGCGCGACGGACCTAGATCTGGGGTCGGGCGGTCAGCCACGCATCCAGCCGTTCGTTGATCTCATCGCGCAGGCTTTCGTCCTCGACCTCCTCCAGGGCATCGGCCAGGAAAGACAGAACCAGGAACACGATCGCCCGGTCATGCGGCACCCCGCGGGAGCGCAGATAGAACAGCGCATCCTCGTCGATCGCCCCGGTGGTCGAGCCGTGAGAGCATTTCACGTCATCGGCATAGATCTCCAGCTCGGGCTTGGCCAGGAACTGGCTGGCCTCGTCCAGAAGCAGCGCCTGGCTGATCTGATAGCCGTCGGTCTTCTGCGCGCCCTGCTTGACCAGGATCTTGCCCTGGAACACGCCGGTGGCGCCGTTCTTCAGGACCTTCTTGAACACCTGACGGCTTTCGCCGCGCAGCGCACCATGGGTCACGAAGACCGTGTCGTCGTGATGGAACGGCCCCACGCCGCCATCGCCCAGAACCGCCGCCGCGACATGCGCGACCGCATCGTCGCCGACGATGTCCACGACCGCCTCATGGCGCATGGTGGTGCCGTTCACGACCAGCGCGAAACTTTTCAGCACGGCCTCGGCGCCCACGCGGGCGAACAGATGCGACAGGCCGACCTTCGGGTCCACGGCGCGCTTGGCGGTGATGTGGTGCAGCGTGGCCCCGTCGGCCAGATCGGCCTCGATCACGCCGTTCGACCGCGCTCCGACCATGCCGCTCTCCAGCAGGGTCAGCACCGCGCCGCTCTCGACGCGGATGACATGGTGCCACATCGCGTCGGCGGTATCCGTCGCGCGGCGGTGCAGCACGTGCACGGGCTTGGAGGGCGTGCCGGTCACGCGGATCAGGACGCCGTCGCGGGCGGCGGCGGTGTTCAGCGTGGCAAAGGGCCGCTTGACCGGGGTCTGGCCGGCGGCCTCCAGCGTGCCGAACAGGCCCTCGGCCCAATGACCGGGCCGCGCGGCGGCGAGGGTCTCGATCTCGATCCCCTCCAGCGCCAGCGGGTCCGAGGCGGCCGCGTCGAAGACGCCGTCGACGAAGACCAGCGTCAGCTTGTCCCGCTCCGCGAACAGCGGCGATTCCGGTCCGCCGTCGATGGGCAGCGCGGTCGCCTGAGGCGCATTGAAGGGGCGCGGGTCGGTATAGCGCCAGTATTCGTCGCGCGGTCCCGGCAGGCCCATCGCCCGCAGGCGCGACAGCGCGTCGGCACGCGCCGCGGCGAACCCGCCCTGCGGCAGGTCCAGCACGGCCAGCCGCGCGTCAAGCGCGGTTGCGGGACGGGCGGCGGGTTCGGGCGCCTTGGTCTTGACGGCCATCTCGGTCATCAGCCGGCCTCCGCCAGAAGATCGCCATAGCCGTTCTCCTCGACCTCGAGCGCCAGCTCGGGGCCGCCAGACTTGATGATGCGGCCGTTCGACATGATGTGGACGACGTCGGGCTGGATGTGGTTCAGAAGGCGCTGATAGTGGGTGATGACCAGGAAGCTGCGGCCCTCGCTGCGCAGGGCGTTCACGCCCTCGCTGACCAGGCGCATCGCGTCCACGTCCAGACCGCTGTCGGTCTCGTCCATGATGCACATGCGCGGCTCCAGCATGGCCATCTGCAGGATCTCGTTGCGCTTCTTCTCGCCGCCCGAAAAGCCAACGTTCACAGGACGCTTCAGCATCTCGGGGCTGATCTGCAGCTCGCGCGCCTTCTCGCGGACGACCTTCAGGAACTCGCCCGCCGACAGCTCGTCCTCACCGCGGGCCTTGCGCTGCGCGTTCACGGCCGTGCGCAGGAAGGTCATGTTGCCGACGCCGGGGATCTCCACCGGGTACTGGAAGGCCAGGAACAGGCCGGCCGCCGCGCGCTCCTCGGGCTCCATGTCCAGCAGGCTCTCGCCGTCCAGCGTGGCGGTGCCGTCGGTCACCTCATAGCCGTCGCGGCCCGACAGGACATAGGACAGGGTGGACTTGCCCGACCCGTTCGGACCCATGATCGCATGGACCTCGCCGGCGGGGACCTCCAGGGTCAGACCCTTCAGGATCTGTTTGTCCTCTTCCTCAAGCTTGACGTGCAGGTTGTTGATTTTCAGCATGTTTTCCTCAAACGGCGAAGGCGCCCCGGCGGGCGCCGATAGAGTGTGCGGCCGGACCCGCGGCCCGGCCGGAAAGATCAGCCCACCGAGCCTTCCAGCGAGATCGCGACCAGCGCCTGCGCCTCCATGGCGAACTCCATCGGCAGCGCCTGCAGGACCTCGCGGCAGAAGCCGTTGACGACCAGCGCCACCGCCTCCTCCTCGTCCATCCCGCGCGAGCGGCAGTAGAACAGCTGGTCGTCATCGACCTTGCTGGTGGTCGCCTCGTGCTCGACCCGGCTGGAGGTGTTCCTGACCTCGATGTAGGGTACCGTATGCGCGCCGCATTGATCGCCGATCAGCAGGCTGTCGCACTGGGTATAGTTCCGGCTGTTCGTCGCGCGCGGGTGCATGCTGACCTGACCGCGATAGGTGTTCTGCGCCTTGCCGGCCGAAATCCCCTTCGACACGATGCGCGAGCGGGTGTTCCTGCCAAGATGGATCATCTTGGTGCCGGTATCGGCCTGCTGGTGATTGTTGGCGATGGCGATGGAATAGAACTCGCCCTGCGATTCATTGCCGCGCAGGATGCAGGACGGGTATTTCCAGGTGATCGCCGACCCGGTCTCGACCTGGGTCCACATCACCTTGGCGCGGTCGCCGCGGCAATCGGCGCGCTTGGTGACGAAGTTGTAGATGCCGCCCTTGCCGTCCTCGTCGCCGGGGAACCAGTTCTGGACGGTCGAATACTTGACCTCGGCATCCTCCAGGATGACGATCTCGACGACCGCGGCATGCAGCTGGTTGGTGTCGCGCTTGGGCGCGGTGCAGCCTTCCAGATAGCTGACATGGGCACCCTTGTCGGCGATGATCAGCGTGCGCTCGAACTGGCCGGTGTTCTCCGCGTTGATGCGGAAATAGGTGGACAGTTCCATCGGGCAGCGCACCCCCTCGGGGATGTAGACGAACGAGCCGTCCGAGAAGACCGCGCTATTCAGCGTGGCGAAGAAGTTGTCCGACTGCGGCACGACGCTGCCCAGGTACTTCTTGACCAGCTCGGGATGCTCGCGGATCGCCTCGCTGATCGAACAGAAGATCACGCCCGCCTTGGCCAGCTCGTCCTTGAAGGTGGTGCCGACGCTGACGCTGTCGAAGACCGCGTCCACGGCCACGCGACGGCCCTCGGCGGGGGCGTTCTCGGCCCCCTCGACGCCCGCCAGGATCATCTGCTCCTTCAGCGGGATGCCCAGCTTCTCATAGGTCGCCAGCAGCTTGGGATCGACCTCGTCCAGGGACTTGGGCTTCTCCTGCATGCTCTTGGGACGCGCGTAGTAATACTGGTCCTGATAATCGATCACCGGATAGTTCAGCATGGCCCAGCTGGGCTCGGTCATGGTCACCCACCGCCGATAGGCCTCCAGCCGCCAGTCCAGCATCCATTGCGGCTCGTTGTTCTTCTCCGAGATCAGGCGGACGATGTCCTCGGACAGGCCCTTGGGGGCATAGTCCATCTCGATCTCGGTGTTCCAGCCATACTTGTAGCTGCCCATGTTCTGCACGGTCTCGACCGTTTCGCGGTCGACGCCTTCGCGCACGTCAAGATCGGTGGTCGCCGTCATCATCGTTCCTTCCTCGGTAGAGCGGACCCCTGCCCGCCCGTTCCAGTCACGCCATTCCTGTCGCGCCAGCGTGAATACGCGTTTTCCCAGGCATCCGCAAATCGGTTGATCTGATCGTCGTCCAAAGCCGGACTTATCGAAATCCGGATCGCCGATTGCGAAAGCTGATCGTCAAATCCCATCGCCTGCAGGGCGCCGCTGGCCCGGACCTTGCCGGACGAACAGGCCGACCCCGCCGAAATGGCAAAGCCCGCCAGATCCATCTGCATCACCTGGGTCTCGCCCTTCCAACCCGATGTAAGAAGGCAGGTCGTGTTCGGCAAGCGCGGGACGTCCTTTCCGACGATGACCGACTGCGGCGCGATGTCCATCAGCCGCGCCTCCAGCGCGTCGCGGCGCGCGCGCACCGCGTCCCACAGGCCCGCATCCAGGTCGCGCTGCGCGGCGGTGGCCGCGGCCGCGAAGGCCAGGATGCCGATCAGGTTCTCGGTCCCCGCGCGGCGCCCCTGCTCCTGTCCGCCACCCTTGATCAGCGGCGGCAGATCGGTGCCCTTCTTCAGGATCAGCGCGCCGATCCCTTTGGGCCCGCCCAGCTTGTGCGCGCTGACGAAACCGGCGGTGACGCCCAGCCAGTTGAAGGCGAAGGGCACCTTGCCGAAGGCCTGCGTCAGGTCGCTGCTGTGCAGCCCCTGCGGCAGGTCCTGCATCACGCCGGTCTCGTTGTTGGCCAGCTGCAGGCTGGTGCGCGCGGGGTCGGTGACGGTCACGATGCCATCGCCGTCCACCGCCAGATCGGTCTCGCACCAGACCTTGACGGCGCTGTGCTCGACGGGCGCACAGTGAAAGCCGCCCTGCCCCAGCACCATGGCCGCCGCCTCGGTCGCGCCCGCGGTGAAGACCACGTCGGCCCCATCCGCCCCCAGGGCCACGGCCACCTGCTCGCGCGCGCGCTCCAGCGCCATCTTGGCCGCGCGCCCCTCGGTATGGACCGAGGACGGGTTGCCCGCGATCTCAAGCGCCTCGATGATCGCGGCCTTGACCTCCGCGCGCAGGGGCGTGGTGGCGTTCCAGTCCAGATAGGTCCTCATCGCAGGGCCTCCGCAATGCGGGCCGCCAGCCGGGCGGCGACCTCGGTCTTGGTCAGCCGGGGCCAGCTCTCGACCCCCGCGTCGGAAATGATGGTGACGGCGTTTTCGGTCCCGCCCATGATGCCCGTGCCGGGGCTGACGTCATTCGCCACGATCCAGTCGCAGCCCTTGCGCAGGCGCTTGGCCGTCGCATGGGCCAGGACATCGGTCGTCTCGGCGGCAAAGCCCACCACCAGACGCGGCCGCGCCGGGGCACGGCTGATCCAGGCCAGGATGTCCGGATTCTCGGCCATCCGAAGGCTGGGCGGGCCGTCCGGACCCTTCTTGATCTTCTCCGCGCTGCCGTTCTCCACGCGCCAGTCCGCGACCGCGGCGGTCATCACCGCCGCATCCGCAGGCAAGGCCGCCTCGACGGCATCCCGCATCTGCTGCGCGGTCTCGACTCGGATCACCGCCACGCCCTGGGGCGGCGGCACCGCGGCGGGACCTGTGACAAAGCTCACCCGCGCGCCCAGATCGCGCAGCGCCGCGGCGATCGCGGTCCCCTGCGCCCCGCTGGAGCGGTTGGCGATATAGCGCACCGGGTCGATCGGCTCATGCGTCGGCCCCGAGGTCACCACGACATGACGCCCCGCCAGCGGCCCGTCGCTCAGCGCGGCGCGGATCGCGGCCAGGATCGCCTCGGGCTCGGCCATTCGGCCGGGGCCGTATTCGCCGCAGGCCATGTCGCCCTCATCGGGACCGACGGTCAGGATGCCGTCGTCCCGCAGTGCGGCCAGATTGCGCCGCGTCGCGGGATGGTCCCACATGCGCACGTTCATCGCGGGCGCGATCAGCACGCGCTTGTCGGTCGCCAGCAGCAGGGTCGAGGCCAGATCGTTCGCCGCCCCCTGCGCCATGCGCGCCATCAGATCGGCGGTGGCGGGCGCCACGACGACCAGATCGGCCCGGCGTGACAGTTGGATATGGCCGATCTCGGCCTCGGCGCCCTGATCCCACAGCGTGTCGTGGACCGGCTCTCCGGCCAGCACCGACAGGGTCATGGGGGTCACGAACTGCGATCCGGCCGCGGTCAGCACCGGCGTCACTGCCGCGCCCTCGGCCCGGATCAGCCGCACCAGGGCGGGGATCTTGAAGGCCGCGATCCCGCCGCCCACGATCAGCAATATCCGTCTGCCCTGCATGCCGCCCCCGCTACGTCCTGCGCCCCAGATAACCCCCCGCGCCCCCTGCCGCAAGGAAAGCCCGCCCGTTAACCTTTCCTTAAGGCGCATCCCGTTAACCATTGGCGAACCGTCGCGGAGAGCATCATGGTCGCCATCGCCTATTCCGTCGCCTTCGAGGGGATCGAGGCGCGCCTGGTCGAGGTGCAATGCGCCGTCGCGGCGGGCCTGCCCGGCTTCTCCATCGTGGGCCTGCCCGACAAGGCGGTCAGCGAGGCCAAGGAGCGGGTGCGCGCGGCCTTCGGGGCGCTGGCCATCGCCCTGCCGAACCGGCGGCTGACGGTCAACCTCTCGCCCGCGGACCTGCCCAAGGAGGGGTCGCATTTCGACCTGCCCATCGCGCTGGCCGTGCTGGCGGCGCTGGATCTGGTCCCCCGCGATGAGGTCGCCCGCTGCGTGGCCCTGGGGGAGCTGGCGCTGGACGGCCGCCTGGTGCCGGTCGCGGGCGCCTTGCCCGCCGCCGTCGCCGCGGCCGAGGAGGACCGCGCGCTGATCTGCCCCGAGGCCTGCGGCCCCGAAGCCGCCTGGATCGAGGCCGTGCCGGTCCTGGCCGCCGGCACGCTGCGCGCGGTGGTCGATCATCTGACCGACCGCCGCCCCCTGAGCCCGGCCCGGCCCGGCCTGCCCGAAGCCCCGGCCCCGGTCGCCTGCCTGTCGGCCGTCAAGGGTCAGGAACGCGCCAAGCGCGCGCTGGAGATCGCGGCGGCGGGTCGGCATCACCTGCTGATGGTCGGCCCGCCCGGCGCGGGCAAGACGCTCTTGGCGCGCAGGCTGCACGGGCTGCTGCCGCCCCTGACCGCGCGCGAGGCGCTGGAGACCTCCATCGTGCATTCCGTCGCGGGCCAGCTGAAGGATGGCCGCATCCTGCGCCAGGCGCCATTCCAGGACCCCCATCACGGCGCATCGCCCCCCTCCATCGTCGGGGGCGGCCCGCGCGCGCGTCCCGGCCAGATCAGCCTGGCGCATAACGGCGTGCTGTTTCTGGACGAGCTGCCCGAGTTCCAGCCCCGCGTGCTGGAGGCGCTGCGCCAGCCCATCGAATCGGGCGAGGTGTTCGTGACGCGGACCGCGGCGCAGATGCGCTATCCCTGCCGCTTCCTGCTGGTCGCCGCCGCCAATCCCTGCCGCTGCGGCCATCTGGCCGATCCGGCAAGCGCCTGCGCCCGCGCGCCGGCCTGCGGGGCCAGCTATCTGGGGCGCATCTCGGGGCCGATGCTGGACCGGTTCGACCTGCGGCTGGAGGTGGCGGGCGTGCCCATCGCCGATCATCCGGGCGCGGCCACGGGCGAGACCTCTGCCACGGTCGCGGCCCGCGTGGCGCGGGCGCGCGACATCCAGGCCGCGCGCTTTGCCGATCACCCCGAGGCGCGGGTGAACGCCGACGCCTCGGGCGCGCTGCTGGAGGAGATCGCCGCCCCCGATGCCGAGGGGCGCGCCCTGATCGCCGCGGCGGCCGACAGGCTGGGCCTGACGATGCGCGGCTATCACCGCGTGCTCCGCACGGCGCGCACCATCGCGGATCTGGCCGAGTCCGACCGGGTGCTGACCGACCACCTGCGCGAGGCGCTCAGCTATCGGCTGCCCTTCGTGGCGGGCGGCTAGCCCTTGGCGGCCACGCGCCGTTCGATCGCCTGCCAGATGGCCTCGGCGGCGTTGATGCCGTCGAAGCGCTCCAGCTCCTGGATGCCGGTGGGCGAGGTCACGTTGATCTCGGTCAGCCAGCCGTCGATCACGTCGATGCCGGTGAAGATCAGCCCCTTCTCGCGCAGGACGGGGGCCAGTCGGGCGCAGATCTCGCGCTCGCGCTCGGTCAGGCCGACCTTTTCGGCGCGCCCGCCGACATGCATGTTCGACCGCGCCTCGCCCTCCTGCGGGACGCGGTTGATGGCGCCCACGGGTTCGCCATCGACCAGGATCACGCGCTTGTCGCCCCTGACCACGGCAGGCAGGTATTTCTGCGCGATCATCGGCTCTCTGTTGATGCCCGCGAAGGTCTCCAGCAGCGACGACAGGTTCGGATCGCCCGGCTTCAGGTGGAACACCCCGGCGCCGCCATTACCGTAGAGTGGCTTGACGATGATCTCGCCGTGACGTTCGCGGAAGGCGCGGAAGGCGGCGGGGTCGCGGGCGATCATGGTGGGCGGCGTCAGGTCGGGGAAATCCAGCACCATCAGCTTTTCGGGGCAGTTCCGGACCCAGAACGGGTCGTTCACCACCAGCGTGCCGGGATGCACCCGATCCAGAAGATGGGTCGAAGTGACATAGCCCATGTCGAAGGGCGGGTCCTGGCGCAGCCAGACCACGTCGAATTCGGTCAGCTCGACCTCGGACCAATCGCCGAAGGTGACATGGTCGCCCTGGACCCGGCGCAGCGTCACGGGGCGGCCGCGCGCGATCACGCGGCCCTCGTCGTAGCGCAGCCGATCGACGGTATACTGGAACAGCCGATGACCGCGGGCCTGGGCCTCCAGCCCGATGCGGAAGGTGCTGTCGGCGGTGATCGAGACATGCTCGATCGGGTCCATCTGCAAGGCGACGTAGAGGCTCATCCGGCCCTCCTGGCTTTTCCTGACGTTGTGGCGCGGCGCCTCGCGGGATGCAAGGCCGTCAGCCCGCCCCGAAGGCGTCGGGCATCAGCGCGACCCGCCCCGTCGCATCGACCAGCGCCACGTCGAAGCGCATCGGCACCTCGCCCAGGGCCCGCGCCTCGCAATAGTCCAGCGCCGACAGCATGATCCGCCGCATCTGCGCGGGACCCAGAGCCTGCGCGGCCGTGTCGTGATCGCGCGCCGCCTTGACCTCGACGAAGACCAGATCCGCGCCGTCGCGCAGGATCAGGTCGATCTCTCCGCCCCGGCCCCGCCAGCGCGCCTCCAGCAGCGTCGCGCCGCGCGCCTGATAGTGGCGCAGCACCCCCTCCTCGGCCAGGCGCCCGGCCAGATCGGCAGTCCGGCCGCGACGGGCGCGCAAGGGTTGGGCGTCAGGCATCGTCGTCCTGCGCCATGCTCAGGGCCAGCTGATAGACGTCGCGGCGCGGCAGGCCCAGCTGCGTCGCCGCCTCGCGCGCGGCATCCTTGACCGACATGCGGCCCAGATGCTCGGCCAGCACGGCGCGCAGGCGGTCCTCGTCCATGACGGCCTCGGCGGGCCGGTCCAGCACCATCACGACCTCTCCCTTCAGCTCGGCCATGTGCGGATCGGCGGCCAGGGCGGCGGCCGTCCCGCGGATCACCTCCTCGAACTTCTTGGTCAGCTCGCGCGCGACCACCACCGTCCGATTCGGGTCAATCTCGCACAGATCCGCCAAGGTCCGGTTAACGCGGCGCGGGCTTTCGAACAGGATCAGCGTGCTGTCCACCGCCAGCCAGCGGCGCAGCCAGGTCAGCCGCGCGGCCTGGGTGGATGGCGGAAAGCCCAGGAACAGGAACCGGTCGCTTGGCAGGCCCGCCAGCGACAGCGCCGCCAGCGCTGAGGACGGCCCCGGCAGCGCATGGACCCGCGCCCCCGCCTGCGCCGCATCCAGCGCCAGCCGATAGCCCGGATCGGCCACCAGCGGCGTGCCCGCATCCGAGCAGTAGGCCACGCTATCCTGCCGCGCCAGCGCCGCCAGCAGCGCGGGACGCGCGCGGTCGCCGTTGTGGTCGTGATAGGCCAGGATGCGCCGGCCGCGCAGCGGGATGCCGTGGATGTCCATCAGGTGGCGCAGCACGCGGGTGTCCTCGGCGGCCAGCATGTCGGCGCTGTTCAGCACGTCCAGCGCACGCAGCGTGATGTCGCGGGCCGCCCCGATGGGGGTCGCGACCAGATAGAGGCCGGGCGTCAGGGCCGCCGCCTCGACATGGGCGCTCAGGCGGCGGGGCGGGTCGATGGGGTCGCGGCGGGGCGGGGTCTGGGGGTCGGGCATCCTGTCTCCGGTTGCGGTCGGCGGCCGGGTCGGGCGGGCCGGGGCTGATTGCCATTCGAACGGACAGGACATAGGCTGCCGCCATCCGCGCGCGTCATAGCATATTGCAGGGAAGTTTCACATGTCAGCCTTCGTCACAAGCCGCCCCGCCACGGGCCTGCGCCATGTCCTCATGAAAGCCGCGACGGTGGCCTCGGCGCTGTTCCTGGCCGCCTGCGAACCCACCGGCGGCACGACCCAGGCCCGCGGCCCCGAGACCGGGCCCCTGATCGACCCGTCCGAACCGGTGCGCGTGGCGCTGCTGGCGCCGGGCGGGACCGGCTCGCAGGACCTGGAATGGCTGGCGCGCAGCCTGAAGAACGCGGCCCGCATGGCAGCCGCCGACGCCCAGGGCGCGACCATCGATCTGCGCGTCTATGACAGCGGCGCTTCGACCGAGAGCGCCGTGGCCCAGGCCAACGCGGCCGCCGACGCGGGCGCGCAGATCATCCTGGGGCCGCTGTTCGCGGAAGGCGCGAATGCCGTCGGCAACGCGATGATGGCGCGCAACATCAACGTGCTGACCTTCTCGAACAACACGCAGGTCGCGGGCGGCAACGTCTTCGTGCTGGGCAACAGCTTCGAGAACATCGCCGACCGGCTGGTCGGATACGGCCTGTCGCAGGGCAAGCGCAACGTCCTGGTCGTGGCCGAGAACGACGTTGCGGGCCAGCTGGGCGGCCGCGCGATCGAGGCCGCGGTGGCGCGCAACGGCGCGCGTCTGGCGGGCCGGGTCGATCACCCGGTCTCGATCAGCGGTATCGACGGGGTGGTCCCGCGCATCACCGAGGCCGCGCGCACCGGCCAGGTCGATGCGGTCTTCATGACCGCCAACAACCAGGCCGTGCTGCCCTATCTGACGCAGAGCCTGGCCGCGGCGGGCGTCCGCTCGCCCGGCACGCAGATGGTGGGCCTGACCCGGTGGGACCAGCCGGCCGACCGCCTCGGCCTGCCGCAGCTGGCCGAGGGCTGGTTCGCGATCCCCGACCAGACCCTGCAGCGCCAGTTCGAGGCCCGCTATGCCCAGGCCTATGGCGAGGCGCCCCATCAGCTGGGTTCGCTGGCCTATGACGGGGTCGCGGCCATCGCCTCGCTGGTGCGCAACGGCCAGCGCAATGCGCTGACCTCGACCGGGCTGACGCAGCGCTCGGGCTTTGCGGGCGTGGGCGGGGTCTTCCGGCTGCAGCCCGACGGCACGGTCCAGCGCGGCCTGGCCGTGGCGACGATCCGGGGCGGCCAGCTGGTCGTACTGGACCCCGCGCCGCGCAATTCGCGCGGCTTGGGCTCGTAAGCGTGCTGGCAACGGCCTGAGCCGATGACGCAGGCGTCCCTCGCCGCCACCTCCCTGTCAGCCATGGCCGACACGGACCGGCTGATCGCGGATCTGGACCGGGCGCTGGCGCCGGTCACGGACGCGCGCGAGATCCGCGCGCGCACCGTCGCCACGCTGGCCCTGGCGCGGGCCGAGGGAATGGCCGCGATCGAGGCGGAGTTCGCCCGCCACCCCCGCGCCGCGCGCGAGACGGTGCGCGCCATCGCCATGCTGACCGACGCGCTGGTCACCGGCGTGCATCACGTCGCCACGACCCGCCTGCACCCCCAGCAATCGGCCTCCGAGACGCAGCGTCTGGCGGTGCTGGCCGTGGGCGGTTACGGCCGGGCCGAGATGGCGCCTGCATCCGATGTGGACCTGCTGTTCCTGACGCCCTGGAAGATCACGGGCTGGGCCGAGAGCGTCGTCGAATCGATGCTCTACATGCTGTGGGACCTGAAGCTGAAGATCGGCCATTCGATCCGCAGCGTGGACGACTGCCTGCGCCTCGGCGCGGCCGACATCACCATCCGCACCTCGCTGGTCGAGCATCGGCTGGTCACCGGCCACGCGCCCTTGGCCCAGGAGCTGCGCGACCGTCTGTGGTCCGAGCTGTTCGAGCGGACCGTCCCCGAATTCATCGAGGCCAAGCTGGAGGAGCGCGCCGCCCGCCATGCCCGCCAGGGCGGCCAGCGCTATGTCCTGGAGCCCAACGTCAAGGAGGGCAAGGGGGGCCTGCGCGACCTGCAGACCCTCTACTGGATCGCGAAATACATCCACCGCGTGGACCGCGCGGTCGAGCTGGTCGATCTGGGCGTCTTCACCCGCGAGGAGCATCTGGCCTTCTGGCAGGCCGAGGATTTCCTCTGGGCGGTGCGCAGCCACCTGCACCTGATCGCGGGGCGGCCGTCGGACGTGCTGTCCTTCGACATGCAGGTCGAGGTGGCGCGGCGCATGGGCTATGCCGACAGCACCGCACGCCGCGCGGTCGAGTATTTCATGCAGGACTACTTCCGCCACGCCACCCGCGTGGGCGAGCTGACCCGCGTCTTCCTGACCGAGCTGGAGACCCGCCACGTGCGCGCGGCCCCCTTCCTGGGCCGGCTGTTCCGGCGGCGGCGCAAGATGCGGCCCGGCTTCACCGACCAGCAGGGCCGCCTGTCCTATGCCGACGAGGCGCAGTTCCTGTCCGATCCGCTGAACATCCTGCGCCTGTTTGAGGAGGCCCTGCGCGCCGGCATCCTGATCCATCCCGAGGCGCTGCGCCTGGTGGCCGCGAACCTGCACCTGATCGACGACAAGGTGCAGTCCGACCCCGAGGCGATCCGCATCTTCATGGACCTGCTGCTGCGGCACGGGAACCCCGAACGGGCGCTGCGGCGCATGAACGAGCTGGGCGTGCTGGCCGCCTTCATCCCGGAATTCGAGCCGGTCGTGGCGATGATGCAGTTCAACCTGTATCACCACTACACCGTGGACGAGCATTCCATCCAATGCGTCGCAGCCCTGGCCGAGATCGAGCGGGGCGAACACCCCGAGGACCTGCCGCTGTCGTCCGAGATCATCCAGGCGGGCGTGAACCGCCGCGTGCTGTATCTGGCGACGCTGCTGCATGATATCGGCAAGGGCCGTCCCGAGGATCACTCGATCCTGGGGGCGCGGATCGTGCGGCGCATCGCCACGCGCTTCGGCTTTGCGCAGGACGACATCGACACGGTCGAATGGCTGGTGCGCCACCACCTGCTGATGTCGGACGTGGCGCAGAAGCGCGACATCGCCGATCCGCGCACGCTGCGCGACTTCGCCAAGGCGGTGAAGACCAGGAAGCGGCTGGACATGCTGCTGGTGCTGACCGTCTGCGACATCCGCGGCGTGGGTCCGGGCACCTGGAACAACTGGAAGGCCGCGCTGCTGCGCCAGCTGCACCAGGAGACCGCCGCCGCGCTGGACAACGGGCTGGAGGAGCTGAACCGCGACCGCCGCCAGACCGAGGCCAAGCGCTCGCTGCGCCACATGCTGATCGCGAAGGGCTGGGACGCGCGGAAGGTGCGGGCCGAGCTGGGGCGGCATTACGACGCCTATTGGCCGGGCCTGCAGACCGCGACACAGGCGGCCTTTGCCGAGATGCTGTCCGGCATCGGCCCCGACGAGATCCGCATCGACCTGCGCGCCGATCCGGACCGCGACGCCACCCGCGCGGCCTTCGTGTTGTCGGACCATCCGGGCATCTTCTCGCGGCTGGCGGGCGCGCTGACGCTGACCGGGGCGAACGTGGTCGATGCGCGCACCTATACCACGCGCGACGGCTATGCGACGGCGGTGTTCTGGGTGCAGGACAGCGAGGGCCGCCCCTTCGCCGAGGACCGCCTGCCCAAACTGCGCCAGACCATCCTGCGCACCCTGGCCGGCGAGATCGTCGCGCGCGAGGCCTTCGCCAGCCGCGACAAGCCCAAGAAGCGCAACCGCGAGTTCAAGTTTCCGACTCACATCACCTTCGACAACGAAGGCAGCGACATCTATACCATCATCGAGGTCGACACCCGCGACCGTCCGGGCCTGCTCTACGACCTGACGCGGACGCTGGCCGCGAACCACATCCAGATTGTCAGCGCCGTCATTGCCACCTATGGGGCGCAGGTGGTGGACAGCTTCTATGTCAAGGACATGTTCGGGCTGAAGCTGCACAGCGCCGCGAAACGCGACGGGCTGGAAAAGAAACTGCGCACGGCGATCGCCGATGGCGTGAAAAGGGCCGAGGCCGAACAGGCATGAAAAAAACAGGGCTGGTGCGGGGGTTCCTCTCCGTGGGTCTTTGGACGTTGACCTCGCGTGCGTCGGGCTTCGTGCGCGACATCCTGATGGCGGCCTGGCTGGGCACGGGCGCGGTGGCCGAGGCCTTCCTCATCGCGCTGTCCCTGCCAAACATGTTCCGCCGCTTCTTCGCGGAAGGGGCGTTCAACACCGCCTTCATCCCGATGTTCTCGAAGAAGCTGGAGGACCCCGAGGACGCGCGGCGCTTCGCGCGCGAGGCCTTCTCGGGGCTGTTCCTGACGGTGCTGGCGCTGTCGGCGGTGGCGATGATCTTCATGCCGGGGCTGGTCTGGCTGATGGCCTCGGGCTTCGTAGGCGACGAACGCTTCGACCTTGCGGTGGAATACGGGCGGATCACCTTCCCCTACATCCTGCTGATCTCCATGGCCTCGATGATCTCGGGCGTCCTGAATGCGAACGGGCGCTTCACCGCCGCCGCCGCCGCGCCCGTGCTGCTGAACCTGCTGTTCATCGTCGCCATGTATCTGGGCCGCTGGCAGGGCTGGGACCTGGGACTGACGCTGGCCTGGGCGACGCCTGTCACGGGCGTGGCCCAGCTGGCGCTGGTCTGGTGGGATGCGCGGCGGACCGGATACACCTTCTGGCCGCACCGCCCGCGCCTGACCCCCGACATGCGCCGCCTGATCGCGGTGGCGCTGCCTGCGGCCTTCGCGGGTGGCGTGGTGCAGATCAACCTGCTGGTCGGGCGTCAGGTCGGATCCCAGTTCGACGGGGCGATCGCGTGGCTGTCCTATTCGGACCGCCTCTATCAGCTGCCTTTGGGCGTCGTGGGCGCGGCGGTGGCCGTGGTGCTGCTGCCCGAGCTGGCGCGGCGCATCCGCGCCGAGGATCACGCGGGCGGGCAGACCGCCTTCTCGCGCGCGACCGAGTTCGGGCTGTTCCTGACCCTGCCCGCCGCCTTCGCCATCGCCGTCATCGCCGAGCCGATGGTCGCGACGCTGTTCGAACGCGGCGCTTTCACCGCCTTCGACACGCAGCAGACGGCGGCGGCGCTGGTCGTCTATGCCCTGGGCCTGCCGGCCTTCGTTCTGCAGAAGATCCTCCAGCCGCTTTATTTCGCGCGTGAGGATACCAGGACCCCGTTCCGCTTTGCCGTCATCTCGATGATCGTGAACGCGGTCGCGGCCTTCGGGCTGATGCCGCTGTTCGGCTTTCTGGCGGCGGCCCTGGCCACCAGCATCGCAGCCTGGATCATGGTCGCGCAGCTGTGGAGGGGCACCCGCGCCATGGGTCAGGCGGCGCGCGCCGATGCGCGCCTGCGCCGGGCGTTCCCGCGCATCCTTCTGTCGTCGGCGCTGATGGCAGGGGCGCTCTGGGCGATGCGCGGCTGGCTGGAGTCGGCGGGCATCGGGCGCGGCGCGGGGCTGGCGATCCTGGTCTTCGGGGGGGCTGCGATCTATTTCGCGCTGGCCATCGCGGTTGCGGGCTATCGCCCCTCCGAACTGCGCGCGGCGGTCCGGCGCGGCTAGCGCTGGCGCAGTTGCGCCAGGGCGCGCGCCAGCCCTCCGTCCACCAGCAGGAAGGAGAGCGCGAAGCCCCAGCCAAAGCCCGCGATCTCGGCGATCCAGCCCAGGCCCGCGCCGCCGAAGACCAGCCCGAAGACCAGCTGGAACGCCAGCAGCATGCCGATCAGCGTGAAGGCGCGCAGCCGGTTGGCGTTCTGCGCCGCCAGCCGCGTCCAGATCAGGAAGGTGAAGGCGCCCACCAGCCCATAGACCGCCGGATAGCCCCCGATCAGCGGCGCGGGCCGTGCGCCCGTCACCTGAACGACGGCCGCATAGACGGCCGCCCCGCCGATGGCCGATCCGAAGAACAGCGCCAGCACCGCCCAGGGGCGGAAGTTCTGCGCCACCATGTTGCCAAGCGCCAGCGTGAAGACCACCACGAACAGCGCATGCGTCAAGCTGGCATGGACGAAGACGAAGGACAGAAGCCGATAGGCCTGGTCCAGGTCCACCGCGCCATAGGTCCAGGCGCGCTGCAGCAGTTCGGGCGGAAAGGCCGCAAGGCGGATCGCGGAGAGGCGCAGCCCCACCCCTTCGGCCCCGCCGATCATGCCCATGGCGCCAAGCGCGAAGACGGCCTCCAGCGCGACGACCGGCAGGGCCAGCAGCCAGATGACCGGCGGCAGGGGGTTCAGGGGCGATTCGGGCAGGCCGGTGCGCATGGGCGTTCCTTGGGTTGCGAAGCACAGGACCAACCGCTAAGCCACGGGCCAGCAGATTCCAAGGCAGGCCCGTCATGTCCGACCCGATCGACACCCCCTTCCGTCCGCGCATCTTCTCGGGGATCCAGCCTTCGGGCGGGCTGACCCTGGGCAACTATCTGGGCGCGCTCAAGCGGTTCGCGGCGCTGCAGGGGGGCGCGGCCGAGACGGTCTACTGCATCGTCGATCTGCACGCGATCACCGTCTGGCAGGAGCCCGAGCAGCTGCGCGCCCGCATCCGCGAGGCGGCGGCGGCCTTCATGGCGGCGGGCGTCGATCCGGCGCAGTCGGTGCTGTTCAACCAATCCCAGGTCAGCGCCCATGCCGAGATGGCCTGGCTGTTCAACACGGTCGCCCGCGTCGGCTGGATGTACCGGATGACCCAGTTCAAGGACAAGGCCGGCAAGAACACCGAGAATGTCAGCCTGGGCCTTCTGGCCTATCCGGCGCTGATGGCGGCCGACATCCTGACCTATCAGGCGACCGCCGTGCCGGTGGGCGAGGACCAGAAGCAGCATCTGGAGCTGACCCGCGACATCGCGGCCAAGTTCAACCACGATTACGGCGTGAACCACTTCCCCATCACCGAGCCGCTGATCGAGGGTGTGGCGACCAAGGTCATGTCGCTGCGCGACGGATCGAAGAAGATGTCGAAATCCGACCCGTCGGATGCCAGCCGCATCAATCTGACCGACGATGCCGACACCATCGCCACCAAGATCCGCAAGGCCCGCACCGATGCCGACCCCCTGCCCGGCCAGATGGAGGGCCTGAAGGACCGCCCCGAGGCGCGCAACCTGGTCAACATCTTCGCGGCCCTTTCCGACCAGACGCCGGACCAGGTCCTGGCGCGGTTCGAGGGTCAGGGCTTCGGCGCGTTCAAGCCCGCCCTGGCGGAGGTCGCGGTCGAGGCGCTGTCGCCGATCACGCGGCGCATGTCGGACTACATGGCCGATCCGGCCCAGATCGACGCCATCCTGGCCGAGGGCGCGGAGCGGGCCGACGCCATCGCCACGCCGATCCTGGAGCGCACCAAGGAGATCATGGGCCTGCTGCGCACCCGCCGCTGAGGTCCTGATCTTTTGCCGTTGCGGGGTTGCATCCCCGCGGCGGCTGCGGGTATGAGCGTCGCATCCGCATGGACCCGGTGAAATTCCGGGTGGCTCTTCCGGCCGCCGATCCGCCGGACAATTCGAACCGTGACAGATGACTGTCGGACCGCAGGCCAGCACGGCCCGGTCGGGAACGGATGACGCATGTTTTCAATGACGACCTACAAGAACGAATGGCTGGGCAATGTCCGGCCCGACCTGCTGTCGGGCCTTGTGGTGGCCCTGGCCCTGATCCCCGAGGCGATCGCGTTTTCGCTGATCGCGGGGGTAGACCCCAAGGTGGGGCTCTATGCCAGCTTCTCCATCGCGGTCATCACCGCCATCGCGGGGGGACGGCCCGGCATGATCTCGGCCGCGACGGCGGCGACGGCGGTGCTGATGGTCACGCTGGTGCGCGACCACGGGCTGAACTACCTGCTGGCGGCCACGGTGCTGGCCGGGCTGATCCAGATCGCCTTCGGCCTGCTGAGGCTGGGGCGCTTCATGCGCTTCGTGTCGAAATCGGTGATGACCGGCTTTGTCAACGCGCTGGCGATCCTGATCTTCATGGCGCAGCTGCCCGAGCTGAACCCCGCGACGCCGGGCGTGGGCGCCTTCACCTATGTGCTGGTCGCGGCGGCGCTGGCGATCATCTACCTGTTCCCGCGCGTCACGCGGGCGGTGCCCTCGCCCCTGGTGGCAATCGTGGTCCTGACCGGGCTGGCCATGGCCTATGGCTGGGACGTGCGGACGGTGGGCGACATGGGCGCCCTGCCCGACACGCTGCCGGTCTTCCTGCTGCCCGACATCCCGCTGACGCTGGAGACGCTGCTGATCATCCTGCCCTATTCGCTGGCGGTCGCGGTCGTGGGTCTGCTGGAGAGCCTGATGACCCAGAACCTGGTCGACGAACAGACCGACACTCGCTCCAGCCGGACGCAGGAATGCATCGGCCAGGGTCTGGCCAACACCGCGACAGGCTTCATCGGCGGCATGGCCGGCTGCGCGATGATCGGGCAGTCGATGATCAACGTCAAATCCGGCGGCCGGGGGCGGCTGTCCTCCTTCACCGCCGGGGTGGCGCTGCTGATCCTGGTGGTCGTCTTCGGCGACCTGGTCAGCCGCATTCCCATGCCCGCGCTGGTCGCGATCATGATCATGGTGTCGATCGGGACCTTCAGCTGGTCGTCGCTCGGCGATCTGCGGCACCATCCGCGCACATCCTCGGTCGTGATGCTGGCGACGGTGGCGACGGTCGTCTGGACGCACAACCTGGCCATCGGCGTCGGCGTGGGCGTGCTGCTGTCGGGCGTCTTCTTTGCGGCCAAGATCGCGCAGCTGTTCCGCGTGACCTCGGTCCTGTCGGATGACGGGCGGCACCGCACCTATCGCGTGCAGGGGCAGATGTTCTATGCCTCGACCGAGGCGCTGATGGCGGCCTTCGACTTTGCCGAACCGCTGGAGACGGTGGCCATCGACGTCTCGGACGCGCATCTGTGGGACATCAGCGCGGTGCAGACGCTGGACATGGCGGTGGCCAAGTTCCGCCGCACGGGCACCGACGCGCGCGTGACGGGCATGAACGCCGCCTCGGCCACGCTGATGGACCGCCTGTCCATGCCGGATCGCCTGCCCGCGCATTGAGCGCCCTTGTCGGTCCGGTCCAAGCGGCCGGGCCGATCAGCCATCCGTCGGCGTGGTCAGCCCCAGATCGGCCATCTGTTCGGCGTCGAGGACGTTGATCTCGGCCGGCGGCGTGCGCAGCGCCAAAGGCATCAGCCGCAGGTCGACCCCCATCTGCACCAGATAATCCATGACCCCGGCCTGGGCGCGCTGCAGGTCGCTGACCGCCATGAAGGCGGGCAGGATCGTGCTCTGGCCAAAATAATGCTGGTGCACGCCCACCACGCCGCCCGCCGCGACCTGCCGCTCGGTGCCGCCCGCCAGGATATAGGGACAGGCCGACAGGCAGACCGCCCCGTCCGCGACCCGCGTGGCCATGCCCGCCGCCCGGATCGTGCGCCCGATGGCCAGCGCGTCCGAGACCGACCCGCCGGAACTGTCCAGCGCCACCACGGTCGCCGTGGGCCGCGTCCGGTTCAGCCAGGCCGCGAAACGGTCCGCGTCGCCGGGCCCGATCTGGCCCACAAGGGTGATCGCGCCATCGGCCTCGGCGAACTCCAGCGCCTCGGGCATGGTGCGCATCGCCGGGGCGCCGGGCTGGGCGGGATCGGCCGGGCGCAGGTCGGGGCGATAGGGCCGCACGCTCGGCCCCTGGGCGGGGGGCGCATAGAGGCCGGGGGCGGCGCGGCCCGGCGCCTGCCACAGATCCAGCCCCACGATGGCCGCCGCCATCACGACCTGCGACAGCAGCACGGCCCGGATCGCGCGCTGCGGCGAGGAGAGCAGGCCCATCGCTCAGGCCTCGGGGGTCGCGGGGCGGGCGGCGGGGTCCGGCGCGCGCTCGGCATGCAGGGCCTCGTGCTGGCGCAGCAGTTCGGACGCGGCCAGCGCGGCGCGCAGCTCTCCGACGGTCATGCGGTCGTCACTGTGGCCCTCGCCCCGGCCCGACCGGATCGCGGCCTGCACGACCATGATGACGAAGACCAGGACCGCGGGCAGAAGGTCGATGGCGATGGCGCCGGCCCAGGCCGGAACGAAGTTCCCCGCATAGGCGATGACCGCATCCGCCGCCGACATCGGCGTATAGAGCGCGTCATCCGCATCGGGCAGCGCCATGACCTCGGTCGCGGCCTGGGCCAGGGTCTGGGCGCGCTGCTCGACCAGCCCCAGGACCGAGGTGATGGTGCTGGACTGTCCCGCGCGCGTGGCCTCGGTCGAGCCGTCCAGTTCCGGCAGCACGACGGCCTCGGACAGGTCCAGCGCGGCGCGCGCGACCAGCGGCGCGGGGTTCAGCTGCCGCAGCTGGGTGATCAGGCCCGCCAGCTGCACCGCGTCCTCGGAGAAGCGCACGGTGCGGTCCTCCAGCGGACCCGGCTCGACCGAGGTGCCGCGCATGCGCGACAGGATGATGTTGCCCTGGGCGAAGGTGTCCTCGATCGAGGTCTCGACCGCCAGCAGCTGATCCTCCAGCGCCTGCAGCTCCGAGCCCTTCTGGGTCAGCACCCGGAACACCGCCCCGCGTCCGGAGAAGCCCGACAGCGTGCCGCCCGCCTCCTGTTCGGACAGGTCGCCGAAGCTCTGCCGGACGCGGGTCACGTCGCGCACCAGCGACTGCCCCGCGACCGCATTGGCATGCGCCCGCTCCAGCGAGGTCTGATAGCTCTGGACGGTCGCGGCCATGTGCGTCTCGACGGCGGCGGTGCCGGCCAGGGCCGCGGCGTTCAGCCAGGACGACATCGCCACGATGGCCACCGAGCCGAGCGCCATAGTCAGCAGCAGCCCCACGCGCGACGCGGCCGAGCGCACCGCCGGCAGCAGCCGCAGCATGTAGGACCAGAAAACGAAGATGCCGACCGACACCGCGATCGAATAGGCCAGCGCCGCGAAGGTCGTCCACAGGCCGGGGCTGTCCAAGAGCGTCCGCACCCCCAGATAGGTATAGATCCCCGACGCCGCCGACAGCACCCCGAGCGCGGTCGAGGTGAAGCTGTCCAGCCAGTCCAGATGCCGCTCCAGTTCGCGCGCATAGCGGTCGCCCATCCGGTCGCGACCGGCAAGGGCCTGCGATGGGGGGCGAAGGGCGGGGTCGGTGGGGCGGGCATCCTGGGACATGCGGTCTCCGATCGGGCTGGGCTTGCGCACAGATAACCGCAGGATGCCGGAAATCTCAGCCCTTCAGGCCGCGCGGGCGGTCACGCTTTCGGCATGTCCAGCAACGCGCCGTCGTCCTCGGGGCCAGCACCGGTCGCATCCCCCCTGCCGGCATCGCGCAGGCGGGCGCGGTCCAGCACCCGGATCGTGCCGCGGCCCAGATCGACGATCCCCTCGGCGCGCAGCTGCGACAGGGTCCGGTTCACCGTCTGGCGCGAGCAGCCGGCAAAGGCCGCAAGCTCCGCCTGGCTCAGCCGGATCTGCGGCGCGTCGGGAGTGGTCAGGGACAGAAGATGGATGCGGACGCGATGTTCCGAAGCATAGAACATGGCAATGGACTGTTGCCGGTTGTCGCGCGTCAGGCGGTCGTGAAAGATGTTCGCAAGGTTGCGGACCAGCAGGTCGTGCGGCATGTGCCGCATGATCATCGCGGCATTGACCAGCAGCAGGGTGCTGTCCGGCAGTGCGGTGCAACCGGCCGCGCAGGTCCGGCCCGAGAACTGCTCGACCTCGCCCATCACCTCGCCGGGACCGGCCAGATGGGCCAGCACGCGGTTGCCGTCGCGGTCAAGATAGCTGACCTCGATCCGGCCCTTCAGGATCAGATAGGCCCAGTCCGCGACCTCGCCCTGACGCAGGACCTCCAGCGGCTGCAAGACGGAGATCATCCGCGCCTCCGCAAGCAGCGCGGACAGGCCCTCATGGGTGATGCCGGCCAGTATCGCGGGGCGCAGACGTCTGAGAAGGTCAAGGATGTCCGACCCGGCCGGGATGGACCTGGATATCCGCGCCGTCATGTCTGCACCGCCGCCCGAACCATGAGGCGATGGTGACATCTTGCGCGGCAAGATGGAACCGCAATCTGGTGCGGCGGGACCGTGATCCCGCCGCAACGCATCGTCGGGCGGGGCGGATGATCGGAACACAGGGCGACAGGAACGATGCCCCGCTCCTGTCCCGACCTTAGCGCGGATTCCGCCTCGCCGTCTGTCGCGGAGACGACACAGCCGGTGTTTTCCCGCATCAGGCCGTCACGGACCATCGCACGGGGGCGGCCGGCGTCACGGCACGATCGTCGCGCAGGCGCGCCCGCGGGCCTTGGACTCGTAGAGCCCCCTGTCGGCGATCGCCAGGATCTCGTCGGGATGGGTGGGAACGGCATGCGTCCAGATCACGATGCCGAGGCTGGCCGAGGTCACCAGCGGCGCCAGCTCCCTGGGCGACAGCGCCTCGATGGCGCGGATGATGCGCAGTGCCAGATGGCTCAATGCGGTGCGCGAGGTCATGCCCTTGAGGATCAGCACGAACTCGTCCCCGCCGATGCGGGCGGCGGTGTCGGCCTTGCGGATCTGCCCGCGCAGCACCTGGCCCACGGCGCGCAGCAGCTCGTCGCCCGCCTGATGGCCCAGCTGGTCGTTCACCTGCTTGAACTGATCCAGGTCCAGATGCACCAAGGCGAAGGGCTGCGGCCCTGCATCCGGCAGATCGGAAGGCCGCAGCGCCTGCGCCAGCGCCTGCTCCAGCCCGCGCCGGTTGTGCAGCCCGGTCAGCGGATCGGTCAACGCCTGCATCAGCGCCTGTTCGCGCGACTGCGCCAGCTGCGCATTGAAGCGCGACAGCTCGGTCAGGACGCCGCGATTGGCCTCGTGCAGGAACAGCAGTTCCATCGCGAGGTCCGAGGGGGCGAAGTCGTCGTCGGTCAGCCCGGCGGTCCGGATCGCGTGATGCAGGCTGATGCCGAAGCCGAAGTTGACCAGCATGCTGCCGTCCTCGACGCGGATGCCGTGGCCGCGCAGGACGACGTCGCGCGCGCAGACCACACGCAGAAACAGGCGGCGGCGCTGGTCGATCGCGACACGCATCTCGGCCAACGGACAGCCCGTCCGCCCGGCGCGCGTCGGCGCCAGGCGGCCGGGCAGGCCCTCCGAGAGGTCGGGAACCAGCTTGGCCAGCGTCGGCCCCACCGACAGGACCGTTCCCCCATCCTCCAGCCACAGATGCATCGGCAGAAGCTGCGCCAGCGCCCCGGTCCCCAGCTGCATGACGGCGTCCCGCAACGCCGCGGTCACGACAGCACCGTTCCGGCCGGAACCATGGCCTGCAGGCTGAACAGCCGCCCTTCGGCGAACTGCTCGTCCCAGATGTCCACCCTGATCGCGGCATCGTCGGCGGCGATCAGGCACAGCGCGCCGTAATCATCCGCCATCCCCCGGATCAGCCCGATGAGGAAATGCTGCCAGGATTCGTCCAGATCCAGCATGATCAGCCAGACGGTCTGATCGCCGGAGGCGACCTCGATCGGCGGGACCACCAGATCGGGCAGGACCAGATGCGCGCGGCCCGGCAGTTCGTCCAGGCGCAGGAGGAAGTCCCGGAAGTCGCGCCCCGAGAAGCGCAGCAGGCGGCGGATCGGCTCGATCCGCGTCATCCAGCCGCCCAGATCCTCGATCATCTCGCTGCGCGGCTTGCGCAAGCGGAAGGCCGCTCGGTCGAGGCAGTCCGAGCCCGCGGCGAGGATCCCGCCGGACAGACTGCCCGCCGCGACGGCCGTCTCCTCCAGCACCGCCTGGACCAGCCCCTCCCCGTAAGTTGAGCGGAGAAACTCCTCGATCGCGCGATTGATCAGACCGTTCATGCCCACCTCGATTCGAACCGAGATTAGCGCCCGGGCGTAAACAAACCGGAAAGATGGTGGCGGAATTCCGCTAATCCGCGGTCCAGCCGTAGCTTCCCGGGCCGGAAAGCGCCGTCCGGGCGGCCATGACGTCCTGGGGCCGCAGCCCGAGGGCTTGCGCAAAGGCGATCACCCGGTCATCGTCTTCCGTCACGAAATCAAGAAGGTAGAGCGCGATGTCGGGCCTGTCCGCGAAATCCCGCAGATCAGAGGGCTGCAGCCCCGCGCCCTCCATGAACGCGCCGAGGTCGTCGGGGCGGTCCACCAGGGCGATCAGCACCTGCTGGGCAAGATCGGCCGCTTGCGTCACCGAATAGGCCATGTGGTCCCTCAAGTATCAATTTCGTGAGCACGTCGGAAATGAAACCCTTTGTTAAGCATTTTAGGCGAATTTGAAATGAATAAGTCGGGGTTTTCTGGATAGGCCGATGACAGCACGCATCCTTATTGCAGACGGCGCATCCACGGCGCGGATCACGTTGAAGGTCCGCCTATCGGCCGTGCGCTACGACGTCGTCGCGGCGGGGACGCGCGAACAGCTGGCGCGGCAGCTAGATGACGGGTTGCCGGACCTGATCATCATCAGCGGCGCCCTGCCCGACCTGCCTGCCGATGCGCTGTGCTCCGCGATCTCCTGCGATCCGCGCCTGAGCGAGGTTCCGATCCTGATGCTGGTCCCGGCCGAGGCGCGGCTGGCCGCGCTGCAGGCCGGCGCCGCGGCGACGCTGGAGCCCGACAGCGGCGACGAGATCCTGCTGGCCCGGATCCGCAACATCCTGCGGCAATCCGATGCCCCGGGCGATGCGGGCGTCGCGATGGGCATGGCCGAGGCGCCCGCGGCCTTCGATCACGGCACCCGCCCGCTGGTCGTCCTGGTGGCCGAGAGCCCCGCGCGCGCGCTGTGCTGGCGCAAGATGCTGTCGGACCGGATGAGCTGCCGCTTCGAGGTGCGCGACCCCGACCAGGCCCTGGGCGCCGCCGCCGAGGGCCGTCAGGTCGATCTCTACCTGATCGCCGCCGACCTGCGCGAGCGTGGTGACGGGCTGCGCCTGCTGTCCGAGCTGCGCAGCCGGCACGGCTCGCGCGATGCGGGCTTCGTCATCGCCATCGCGCCGGACCGCCACGAGCTCTCGGCGATCGCGCTGGACCTGGGCGCGGGCGAGGTGATCGCCGACCTGCTGGACACGTCCGCCGCCGCCGAGGCCGCCGCCATGTCGCTGCAGATGCTGCTGTCACGCAAGTCGCGCAGCGACCAGCGCCGCGCCGAGGTTCGCCGTCACATGGTCTGGGCGATGACCGATCCGCTGACCGGGCTGCACAACCGCCGCTATGCGCTGCCCAAGCTCGCCGACATCGTGCGCGCCTCGGCGCAGTCCGGGCGCAGCTTCGGCGTCTTCGCGATCGATCTGGACCATTTCAAGGCCGTGAACGACCGCCACGGCCATACCGCAGGCGATGCCGTCCTGGCCGAGATCGCCACCCGCATGCGCGACACGGTCGGCCCGGACGGGCTGATCGCGCGGATGGGCGGAGAGGAGTTCCTGGTGGTGCTGGGCGACTGTCCGACGGTGCGCGCCATGCAGATCGCCGAGGCCCTGCGCCTGGCGGTGCAGGCGCGCCCGGTGCGGCTGCCGGGGGTCTCGGGCGGCGGGCAACTGCGCGTCACCGCCTCCGTGGGCCTTGCACTCGGCCGGGGCGACGGCGACAGCTGGCCAGAGCAGGTCGCGCATCTGGTGCTGGAGCAGGCGGACCGCGCCCTGCTGGCCGCGAAGGCGGCCGGGCGGAACCGCGTCGTCTGCGCCACGACGCAGCATGCGGCGTAGAGGGTGCTTTCCACCGCCCGTCCCCGCCGGTAGGATCGCAGCCGAACAGCGATCAGCGGAGCATGCGCATGAGCCAGGCCACCGACATCAGTCCGGACGACCGCCCGACGGGCCGGGCCATGCTGCGCGGCGCGCGCGGCCGCTGCCCCGCCTGCGGCGAGGGGCGCCTGTTCAGCCGCTATCTCAAGGTCGCCGACCATTGCCCCGCCTGCAACGAAGCGCTGCACCATCAGCGCGCCGATGACGGACCGGCCTATCTGACCGTGCTGATCGTGTCGCATCTGGGTGCGCCGCTGCTCTTGGCCTCGTTCATCGCGTGGCGGCCCAGTGCCGCGACGATGATCTGGTCCTTCGGGATCGGCGCGATCGTGCTGTCGCTGATGCTGCTGCCGATCATGAAGGGCGGCATGGTGGGCCTGCAATGGGCGCGGCGCATGCACGGGTTCGACGACGGGGCGGCGCGGCGATGACCGCCGAGGGTCCGGCGATCCGCGATGCGGCGACGGTGCTGGTCGTGCGTCGGATGGACGGTCAGGACGCGGTTCTGATGGGCATGCGCGGCGCGGGGGCGGCCTTCATGCCGTCGAAATTCGTCTTTCCGGGCGGCGCGGTCGATCCGGGCGACGCGGACGTCGCGCTGGCCGGGACGATCGGAGAGCCCTGTCGCGCCCGTCTGGCCGATGGGCAGGGCCCCGGCCCGGACGCCATCGCCGCAGCGGCGCTGCGCGAGCTGGCCGAGGAGACCGGCCTGCTGATCGGCCGACCCGATGACCGCCCCTGCCCTTGGCCGGGCTTTTCCGAGGCCGGGCTGACGCCGGACGCCTCGGCGCTGATCTATCTGTTCCGCGCGATCACGCCGCCGGGGCGGCCGCGCCGCTTCGATGCGCATTTCCTGGTGGTCGATGCCGACCGCATCCAGGGCGACCCGGACGATTTCAGCGCCGCCTGCGACGAGCTTTCGCACCTGCACTGGGTCCCGATGGCCGAGGTGCGGGCGCTGGACCTGCCCTTCATCACCGAGGTCGTGCTGGCCGAGCTGGGCGCGCTTCTGGCGCTGCGCGAGGAGGGCCAGCCGCTGCGCCCGCCCGCGACGGTGCCGTTCTTCGACAATCGCGGACCGGCGCCGGTGTTCCGCCAGATCGCCTAGCGGCCCCGAAAGACCGGCTTGCGCTTCTGCAGGAAGGCGCCGACGCCTTCCGCGAAATCGGCGCTGTGCCCGGCGCGCCCCTGCAGCCGCGCCTCGACCGCCAGCTGCTCGCCCATGTCGTTGCCGAACGAGGCCGCCAGCGCCTCGCGGATCGACAGGAAGGCCTGGGTCGGCCCCTGCGCCAGCGCCTGCGCGCGGCGGGCGACGCCGGCGTGGAAGTCGTCATCGGGCAGCGCCTCCCAAATCAGGCCCCAATCCGCCGCCTGCCGGGCCGTCACGGGTTCGGCGAACAGCATCATGCCCATCGCCCGCGCCGCGCCGACCGCCCGCGGGATGATCCAGGTGCCGCCCGCATCCGGGATCAGCCCGATGCGCGTGAAGGCCTGGATGAAGGTCGCGCTTTCCGTGGCGATCACCACATCGGCGGCCAGCGCCAGATTGGCCCCGGCCCCGGCCGCGACGCCGTTCACCGCCGCGATGACGGGCACCGCGCAGCCGGTGATCGCGGCCAGCATCGGCTCATATTCCTCGCGCAGGGTGCGCTCCAGATCGATGGCGGAGGCCGCGTCGGTCAGGTCCTGCCCCGAGCAAAAGCCGCGGCCCGCCCCGGTGATGACGACCGAGCGCACGCCTTCGGGCAGGTGCGTCAACGCGGCCGTGATCTCGGCGCGCATCCGGCCGTTCAGCGCGTTCAGTGCCTCGGGGCGGTTCAGCGTCAGCGTCGCGACGCCCTCGGCGACGGACAGAAGTATGGTCTCATAGGTCATGGCGGCCTCCCTTTGACGCGGATCATGCAGGAAAGCGGCGCCGGGGAAAGCGCGACCCCGCGTCAGGGACGGCGCATGATCTCGTCCAGGCGACGCTGTTCCTCCGGCTCCAGCGCGGCGACGCTCTCCTGTGCGCGGCTGCGACCGCGCAGGAAGCCCGCCGCCGTCAGCGCCGCGACAAGCCCCATCAGCGGCGCGGCCAGCCACAGGATCAGGTTCGCGCCCGCCGCACGCGGCTCGAACAGGACGAACTCTCCGAAGCGGTCGGCGACATTATCGATGACCTCGGCGTCGCTGTCGCCCGCGACCAGACGCTCGCGCACATAGAGCCGCAGGTCGCGGCTGATGGGGGCGTTCGATTCGTCGATGTTCTCGCCCTGGCAGACCGGGCAGCGCAGCTTCTGCGAGATGTCGCGGGCGCGCGATTCCAGCGCCGCGTCGGGCAGGATCTCGTCGGGCTGGACCGACAGGACCGGCGTCGCGGCCAGCGCCACCAGCAGCGACAGGGCGGCGCCCATGCGGCGGGCGGCACTCATTCCGCAGGCACCGCGCCGCGCCGGGCGGTCTTGGCCGCCCCCGCCGCCACCCGATAGCGCCGATCGGTCAGGCTGATCAGCCCGCCAAGCGCCATCAGCATCGCCCCGCCCCAGATCCAGTTCGCGAAGGGCTTGATGTAGGTCCGCACCGCCCAGCCCCCGCCCGGCTGTTCGTCGCCCAGCACGACATAGAGGTCGCGCCACAGGCCGTAATCGATGGCGGCCTCGGTCGTGGGCATGCCTTGGACCGGATAGACGCGCTTTTCCGGGTGCAGCATGGCGACGGGGCGGCCGTCGCGGCTGGCCTCGATCACGGCGCGCTGCGCGAGATAGTTCGGGCCGTCGGCCCGGTCCACGTCGCGCAGCACCAGGTCGTAGGCGCCGACGCGGAACGGCTGGTCGATCTGAGCCACGCGCACGTCCTCGACCTGCCAGGCCTGGATCAGCGCCACGGCCAGGAAGGTCACGCCCAGGCCCGCATGGGCCACGGCCTTGCCCCAATCGGCGCGCGGGAGGCGCAGCAGGCGCCCCGCGCCCGACGATCCCGTGCGCAGCCACAGATCGGCCAGCGCGCCGAAGATCAGCCAAGCACCCAGGCCCGCCCCGATCACCGCCAGCGCCGAGTGACCGGTCGAGACCGCGAAGACCAGGAGCATCACCGCCGCCGTCAGCACAGCAGGGCCGCGCAGGGGCCGCAGGCTGCGCGCGAGGCCCGCGCGCTTCCACGGCATCAGCGAGCCCAGAGGCAGCGCGATGGCCAGCACGATCATGAAGGGCGTGAAGGCCTGGTTGAAGAAGGGTGGACCGACCGAGAGGACCCGGCCCCAGACCATCTCCGCCAGAAGCGGCCAGATGGTGCCCACGAAGACCACGAAGGCCGAGACCGCCAGAAGGACGTTGTTCAGCACCAGCGCCCCTTCGCGCGAGACCGGCGAGAAGACCCCCTTGGCGGTCATCGCCGAGGCGCGCAGCGCATAGAGCGTCAGCGCACCCCCGGTGAACAGGACCAGGATCGCCAGGATGAAGATGCCGCGTTCGGGGTCGTTCGCGAAGCTGTGGACCGAGGTGATCAGCCCCGAGCGCACGATGAACGTCCCGATCAGCGAGAAGCCGAAGGCGAGGATCGCCAGGAGGATCGTCCAGCTCTTCAGCGCCTCGCGCTTTTCGACGACGATGGCGGAATGCAGGAGCGCTGCGGCCAGCAGCCAGGGCATGAAGCTGGCGTTCTCGACGGGGTCCCAGAACCAGAAGCCGCCCCAGCCCAGTTCGTAATAGGCCCACCACGAGCCGAGTGCGATGCCGATGGTCAGGAACACCCAGGCCGCCAGCGTCCAGGGCCGGACCCATCGCGCCCAGGCCGCATCGACGCGCCCCTCGATCAGGGCGGCCACGGCAAAGCTGAAGGCCATCGAGAGCCCGACATAGCCGAGATAGAGGAAGGGCGGATGGAAGGCCAGGCCCGGGTCCTGCAGCAGCGGGTTCAGGTCGCGCCCGTCGAAGGGCGGATTTCCCATGCGCCAGAAGGGGTTGGAGGTGAAGATGATGAAGGCGTAGAAGGCCACCGTGACCGAAGCCTGCACGCTGAGGACGCGGGCGCGCAGACTGGGCGGCAGGTTGCCCCCGAACAGCGCCGCCGCCGCCCCGAACAGCGCCAGGATCAGCACCCAGAGCAGCATGCTGCCCTCATGGTTGCCCCAGACACCGCTGATCTTGTAGATCAGCGGTTTCGCGGTGTGCGAATTCTCATAGACCAGCCGGACCGAGAAGTCGGACGTCACGAAGGCCACCGTCAGCGCCCCGAAGCTGACCGCGATCAGCACGGCCTGCACCAGCGCCGCGGGACGCGCGCTCTCCATCCAGCCGTGCCAGCCACGCGCCGCGCCGACCATCGGCACGATCATCTGGAAGATCCCGACCGTGAAGGCCAGGATCAGGGCGAAATGGCCAAGCTCTGCGATCATCTGCGGCAATCCCTCTGCTGGCCTCGCAGCATAGGGATACGCGAAAGGGGGGGAAAGCCCCCCCTTGGTCCCAGCCCCGTCCTTCGGCGCCCCCGGCTGCGGCCTAATCGCGCAGGCCCGCGACCCAATCCCGCAGCGCGGCATTGTCGGCGAAATCGTCGTCCGGGCGGACGACGCGGACCGGCTGGCCCGTGGGCACCACGGTCGTCTCCTCGGTGACGCGGGCGGGCCAGACCCGGTGACGGAAATGATGCGCCTCGCGCGCCCCGAAATAGAAGCCCACGATGGCGCCCAGCAGCCACCACAGGGGTTCGGGGATGCGCTGCAACCCTTCCATGCGGATGCCGAAGCCGATCGGCTCGACCATGGCATAGATGAACAGCCCCATCGTCCCCAGGGCCAACAGCGGGCGCGGCAGGCGGTTCAGCCCGTTGACGAACCCGTCGAACCAGCCCTGCCGGGGAACGGCGAACTCCTGCCCGTGCTGGGCGATGGCGCGGGCATAGGCCTCCTCGTCCAGCTCCATGCGGCGGGTGGCGTTCTGGGTGAAGACCTCGGCCATGCCGGTCGCGGCGCTGCCCAGGGCGGTGACGGTCGGCGCGATGCCGATGAAGCGGTCGATCAGGCCCATTTCGCGGTCCTCTCGCGGTGCTCTGCGGGGGTCAGGTGATAGCGGGGGGCGATGAACTCCTCCGCGCGGGTGATCCAGCCGCCCTTGCCGCCGGCCTTGGTGCGGGCGAACTTGCGGCTGGCGGGACGCTGATCGGCCAGCGCGTAGTAGTAGTTGCGCCGCGCGATGCCATAGGCATCGGCCAGATGCGCGGGCGCGGCCTCGGCCGCCTCGGTCACGGCGGCGATGGTGGCGGGGCCGACGATGCCGTCATCGACCGCGGGAAAGCCCATCCGCGTGATCAGCCGCTGCAGGATCTTCACCGCATTGGCCCCGGCGTTGACATACATGTCGAAGACGCTGGCCTGAACCGGGGCAGGCAGATCCGCCAGCCGGGGCCTGGCGAAATAGTGCTGGACGAAGATCTGTTCGGCCTGCGCGCGCGTCAGGGCGCGGACATCCGCGACATCGACCCGGCCGTCGCCGTTCAGGTCCAGGCCCAGGGTCTGCATGGTCCCGATGGTGACGCCGTGGTTGGTGGCCCCGCCCGGATCGTCGGGGTCGTTCACGAAGCCACCCTCGCGGGCGACGATCTCTCGGGCAATCTGTTCGACACTCGGCATGGCACCCCCTCGCCTTGCGCACCCCGGACGGAGCGCTGCGGGGAATGCTGACGGCGCGCGGTTAACGTCCTGTTAACCCTGCGGGCGTTGCCGGGGCGTCAGTTTCGGGGACGTCAGGCGTCGGGGTCCTTGTAGACGCCGGTCGCCTTCAGCGTGTCGACGACCTCGCGCGGCATGTAGGTCTCGTCATGCTTGGCCAGGATCTCGCGCGCCTCGAAGCGGCCGTCGCGATACCAGCCCTTGGCGATGGTGCCCTGCCCCTCGCTGAACAGGTCCGGGCGCGGGTCGCCGCCGACATAGGCCACGGGGATCTCGGCCGCGCCGTCGGTGATGACGAAATCGAAGGCCACCCCATCGCGGTTGACGATCGAGCCCTCCTTGACCAGTCCGCCCAGCTGGAAGAACTCGTCCGGCTCGGGCGCCGCCTCAGTGACCTGGCTGGGCGAGCGATAGAGGTTGATGCCGTCGCTGAACCCGTATCCGATCAAAGCCACGGCCAGGACCAGCGCCACGCTGCCCGCGGCCAGGACCTGGATGCGGCGCTGCTTCTTGAGGGATTTCATGCCGGCCATCGGGTGCCTCCTCACGCGGCCTGAAAGCGCAGCGGACGGCGCAGGAACTGCGTGGCCTTGCCGCCGACGCGCACCGGATCGCCCGTGGTCAGGTATTTCGACTCCGTCCCCGGCCCCACGAATTCGGGCCTGCGGATGAGGTAATCGGCCAGGCTCTCGGCCACCAGCCCCGCCTGGCTGAACACCGTGACGTCGGGGCCAAGTGCGCGCTGGAAGGCCTCCTGCATCAGCGGATAGTGGGTGCAGCCCAGAACCGCCGCCTCCGGGTGCGGCATGCGCCGCTTCAGCGCCTCGACATGGCTGGTGACCAGCGCCTCGGCCAGCTGCTCGTCGCCCATCTCGATCGCATCGACGACGCCGGCGCAGGGCTGCGCCTCGACATCGACGCCGACCGCGCGGAAGGCCAGCTCGCGCTGGAAGGCGCGGCTGGCGACGGTGGCGGGGGTCGCGAACAGGGCCACGTTGTTCACGGCCACCTGACGGGGGGGCGAATTGTCGCCCCAGGCCCGCTCGGTCAACGCCTCGATCATCGGGACGAAGACGCCCAGGACGCGTTTGTCCGCGGGCAGCCAGGTCTCCTGCATCCGCTTCAGGGCGGCGGCGCTGGCGGTGTTGCAGGCCAGGATCACCAGATCGCAGCCCTCGGCCCAAAGCCGCTCGACCCCGGCGCAGGTCAGATTGAAGATGTCGTCATGGGTTCGCACGCCATAGGGCGCATGGGCGTTGTCGCCCAGGTAGACCAGCGGCAGATCGGGCAGGCGCGCGGCGATGGCCTGATGGACCGTCAGCCCGCCCAGCCCCGAATCGAAGACCCCTACCGCCATCTGCCGCCCCCCTGAGACCGTCCCTGTGATCGTGGCGCCCTTCTTAGGACGCCACGACCGGTTTGAAAATGCGCCAGATCACTCCGCCGCTTCACGGATCGGTGCCCGCCCGGTCCGGAACTGCTCCAGCAGCTCGGCCCGGCGCAGGGCGGCCTGATCGGCGGCGCGGTCCTTGACTGGGCCAAAGCCGCGCACGCCCAAGGGCAGCTCGGCCAGCTCGATCGCGACCGGCAGCATCGGGTCGGTCAGGCCCGCGAAGATCTCGGCCATGTCGGCCTCGTATTCGCGGATCGCGGCGCGCTCGCGGCGACGCTCGGCACTGTAGCCGAACGGATCCAGCGGCGTGCCGCGCAGCCCCTTGCAGGCCGCCAGCACGCGGAAGGCGCGGAACATCCACGGGCCGAACTCGCGCTTCTTCGGGCGGCCGTCGGCATCCTTGCCGTTCAGCATCGGCGGGGCCAGATGCAGCGACAGCCGCACATCGCCCTCCCACCGGTCAGCGACCTGCCGCGCGGTGCTCAGATGCAGCCGCGCGACCTCATATTCGTCCTTGTAGGCCAACAGCTTGTAGTAGCTTCTTGCGACGCTGTCACGCAGGCCCGCAGGCGCCGCATCGACCAGCTTGCGATAGCGCCGCGCCAGGCGGCGGCCCTGAAACTCGATCAGGCGCGCCTCGCGATAGGCGACCGGATCGGGCGGCAGCTGGACGACCTCGGCGGGCTTGCGGGTCTGCCCGGGGAAGGCCACGGCCCAACGGCCGATCTGGAAGGCGCGCTGGTTCGCCTCGACCTGCGCGCCGTTCAGGCGGATCGCCTCCATGATCGCGTCATGGGACAGCGGGATCAGCCCCTGCTGCCAGCAGGCCCCCAGGACCAGCATGTTCGAATAGATCGAATCGCCCAGCATCCGCAGCGCCAGGTCGTTGGCGTCCAGGAAGGCCACCCGCTTGCCCAAGCGCGCCTCCAGCGACATCCGCAGCCGGTCCGAGGGCACGCGGAAGTCGCGGTCGCGGGTGAAATCGCCGGTGATGATCTCATGATCGTTCACCACCGCACCGGTGCGGCCGGCGGTCATCAGGCCGATCGTCTTGGCCCCGGCCGTCACGACCAGATCGCCGCCGATCACGCAATCGGCCTCGCCCACGGCGACGCGGATCGCGCTGATGTCCTCGGGACGCTCGGCCAGGCGCAGGTGGATGTGGACGGCGCCGCCCTTTTGGGCCAGCCCCGCCATCTCCATCATGCCCGCGCCCTTGCCGTCCATATGCGCGGCCTGCGCCAAGACCGCGCCGACCGTCACCACGCCGGTGCCGCCGACGCCGGTGATGACGACGTTATGCGTGCCGCGGATCGCGGGCAGCGCCGGCTCGGGCAGCGGCGGCAGATCGAACGCCTCGGCCTTGGGCTTGCGCAGCTTGCCGCCCCGGACCGACACGAAGCTGGGGCAGAACCCCTTGACGCAGCTGAAATCCTTGTTGCAGCTGGACTGGTCGATCTGGCGCTTGCGGCCCAGCTCGGTGTCCAGCGGCACGATGGAGACGCAGTTGGATTGCACCGAACAGTCGCCGCAGCCCTCGCAGACCTCGGGGTTGATCCAGACGCGGCGGTCGGGGTCGGGGAACTGGCCCTTCTTGCGCCGCCGCCGCTTCTCGGCTGCGCAGGTCTGGACATAGAGGATCGCGCTCACGCCCTCCACCGTCTCCAGCTCGCGCTGGACGGCCATCATCTTGTCGCGCGTCTCGATCCGCAGGCCCTTGGGGAACTGGGCGGGATCGACCTCCTCCTTCTCGTCATGCACCACGATCAGCGGGCTGACGCCCATGGCCTGCAGCTCACGCGCGATCTGCGGAGCGGTCAGGCCGCCCTCGTTCGGCTGCCCGCCGGTCATCGCGACGGCGTCGTTATAGAGGATCTTGTAGGTGATGTTGGTGCCCGCCGCCTTGGCCGCGCGGATCGCTAGAGACCCCGAATGATTATAAGTTCCGTCGCCAAGGTTTTGAAAGACATGACCTCTCTTGCTGAACGGCGCCTCGCCGATCCAGTTCACGCCCTCGCCGCCCATATGGGTGAAGCCGTTGGTCTCGCGACCCATCCACTGCACCATGTAGTGGCAGCCGATCCCGGCATAGGCGCGGCTGCCCTCGGGCAGGCGGGTCGAGGTGTTGTGCGGGCAGCCCGAACAGAACCACGGCGTGCGGGTCGCGATCTCGGGCGCGTTGTCGTTGCGCCGCACCTCGTTCAGCCGCTCAAGCCCGGCGCGCAGACGCTCGGTCCCGCGGCCCTCCTCGATCAGGATGCCGCCGATCTTCTGCGCGATCATCACCGGGTCCAGCGCATAGCGGACCGGGAACAGCTCCTCTCCGGTGCGGTCATGCTTCCAGCCATGGACGCGGCGGCCGTGGCGGTTGTCGAAGATCGCCTCCTTCAGCTGCACCTCGATCAGCTTGCGCTTCTCCTCGACGCAGATGATCAGCTCCAGGTCCTCGGACCATTCCTGGATCGACTTCATGTCCATGGGCCAGGTCTGCCCGACCTTGTAGGTGGTCAGGCCCAAACGCTCGGCCTCGGCCTCGTCGATGCCCAGCAGCGACAGTGCGTGGACCAGGTCCAGCCAGTTCTTGCCCGCGGCCACGAAACCGATCCGCGCCCCGGACTTGCCCCAGACCTTGCGGTCGATGCGGTTCGCGCGGCTGAACGCCTCGGCCGCCCACCGCTTGTGGTCGATCATCCGCGCCTCCTGCGCGACCGGCGTGTCGCCAAGGCGGATGTTCAGCCCACCCTCGGGCAGCACACGCTCGGGCGTCACGAAGCGCAGCCGGAACGGATCGCCGTCCACGACCGAGGTCGCCTCGACCGTGTCCTTCATCGTCTTGAGGCCGGTCCAGACCCCCGCATAGCGCGACAGCGCAAAGCCGTAGAGGCCGTAATCCAGGATCTCCTGCACGCCTGCGGGCGACAGCACCGGGATATAGGCGTCGATCATCGCCCAGTCCGACTGATGCAGCACGGTCGAGCTTTCGCCCGTATGGTCGTCGCCCATCGCCATGACAACGCCGCCGTGGCGCGACGATCCGGCCATGTTGCCGTGCCGCATGACGTCGCCCGACCGGTCCACGCCCGGCCCCTTGCCGTACCACAGCGCGAAGACGCCATCATGGCGCCCCTCCCCGCGCAGCTCGGCCTGCTGGCTGCCCCAGATGGCGGTGGCGGCCAGATCCTCGTTCAGGCCCGGCTGGAACAGCACCTGCGCCGCGGCCAGGCGCTTGGCCTCGCGCGTCATCATCAGGTCCACGCTGCCAAGCGGGCTGCCGCGATAGCCGGTGACCAGGCCCGCCGTGTCCAGGCCCGCGGCTTTGTCGCGTGCCGATTGCATGAGCATCAGCCTCACGAGTGCCTGCGTCCCGTTCAACAAGACGTGTCGCTTCGACAGATCGAACCGGTCGGCCAGCGAAAATTCCTGCTTGCTCACTACCATCTCCTCCCATGCCCACAGGGCCTCCGACGCCATTATAGGTCAGAATGGCTGACCAACGAAGCGAAAATTGATCCCTTGACGGCGACTTGCCGGAATCGCAGGGGAAGGTTAGGTCTGCAAAAGGCGCATGGCTGTCATGACAGGATCGTAACAAGGATGGACTGGGACAAGCTCAGAATCTTTCACGCCGTCGCGGATGCGGGGTCGCTGACCCATGCGGGCGACGTGCTGCACCTGTCGCAGTCGGCGGTCAGCCGGCAGATCCGGGCGCTGGAGGAGGCCTTGGGCACGACCCTGTTCCACCGCCATGCGCGCGGCCTGATTCTGACCGAGCAGGGAGAGCTGCTGTTCGAGGCGACCTCCTCCATGTCGCGCAAGCTGGACAGCGCCTCGGCCCGCATCCGCGACAGCGAGGAGAACGTCTTCGGAGAGCTGAAGGTCACCGCGACCGTCGGCTTCGGCACGCTGTGGCTGGCCCCGCGCCTGGTCAAGCTCTACGAGAAGTTCCCCGACCTGCGCATCGACCTGCTGCTGGAGGAGCGCGTCCTGGACCTGCCCATGCGCGAGGCCGACGTGGCCATCCGCATGAAGGAGCCCAGCCAGTCCGACCTGATCCGCCGCCGCCTGCTGAACATCCGCATGCGCCTTTACGCCAGCCCGGACTACATCGCCGCGCGGGGCAACCCGGCCGATCTGACCGATCTGGCGAACCACCGGCTGATCTGCCAGAAGCCCGATCAGCCCCAGGTCGCCGCCGGCGCCCGTCTGGTGCAGGAGCTGATGGCGCAGAATGTCGGCTCCACCCTGACTGTGAACAACTATTTCGGGGTGCTCCAGGCGGTGCTGGCGAATCTGGGCATCGGCGTGCTGCCCGACTATTTGACCGCCGACCATCCGAACCTGGTCAGGGTCTTTCCCGACACCGAATCGGGCGAGGTCCCGGTCTTTCTGGCCTATCCGGAGGAGCTGCGTCAGACCCGCCGCGTGGCCGTCTTCCGCGATTTCGTGCTGGAGGAGATCCAGGCCTATCGCCGCTATCAGAGCGAAGCGGGGCAGGACTGACGCGAAAGCAGGCAGGACCGCCCGCGATTTCGCCGGAAACCGCTGAAAACACGTGATCTGCACCCTTTCCGGGCAGCCATACCGGCATTGCATGGCGGCTATGCTGCACATGCAGCCTCATTTGTCTTGAAGCGTTCACAAACTGCACATAGATCGGGCTCAGAAGACGACGACCCGCGTAATCGCGCGTCATCTTCTACCTCCCTGTTGGACTTAGGCCGGGCCTCGTGCCCGGCTTTTTTTTGTCGTGCAACCCGGTCGGGCGGCCTTCCCATGCGCGCCGGCAGCGCCTAAAAGGCGCGTGATTTCATGCGCAGGAAGGCTTGATCATGCTCGAACCCCGGATCACCCCCGAACTGATCGCCGCGCACGGGCTCAAGCCCGACGAATACGATCGCATCCTGGAGATCATCGGCCGCGAACCCAGCTTCACCGAACTGGGGATCTTCAGCGCCATGTGGAACGAGCACTGCTCCTACAAGTCGTCCAAGAAATGGCTGCGCACCCTGCCCACCGATGGCCCGCAGGTCATCTGCGGCCCGGGTGAGAACGCGGGCGTCGTGGATATCGGCGACGGCCAAGCCGTGGTCTTCAAGATGGAGAGCCACAACCACCCCAGCTATATCGAGCCGCATCAGGGCGCCGCTACCGGCGTGGGCGGCATCCTGCGCGACGTCTTCACCATGGGCGCGCGCCCCATCGCGGCGATGGACGCGCTGTCCTTCGGCCGCACGGATCACCCCAAGACGCCGCATCTGGTCAAGGGCGTGGTCGAGGGGATCGGCGCCTACGGCAATGCCTTCGGCGTGCCGAACGTGGGCGGAGAGGTCCGCTTCCATCCCAGCTATGACGGCAACTGCCTGGTCAACGCATTTGCGGCGGGCTTGGCCGATGCCGACAAGATCTTCTATTCGGCGGCCTCCGGCGTCGGCATGCCCGTCGTCTATCTGGGCGCCAAGACCGGGCGCGACGGCGTCGGCGGCGCGACCATGGCCAGCGCCGAGTTCGACGACACGATCGAGGACAAGCGTCCCACCGTGCAGGTCGGCGACCCCTTCACCGAGAAATGCCTGCTGGAGGCCTGCCTGGAGCTGATGGCATCTGGGTCGGTCATCTCGATCCAGGACATGGGGGCCGCGGGCCTGACCTGTTCGGCGGTCGAGATGGGCGACAAGGGCGGTCTGGGCATCAAGCTGATCCTGGACAACGTGCCGCAGCGCGAAGCGAACATGACCGCCTACGAGATGATGCTGTCGGAATCGCAGGAGCGGATGCTGATGGTGCTGAAGCCCGAGAAGGAGACCGAGGCCCGCGCGATCTTCGAGAAATGGGACCTGGACTTCGCGATCGTCGGAGAGACGATCCCCGAGGACCGCTTCCTGATCGTCCACCGCGACGTGGTCATGGCCGACCTGCCGCTGTCCAAGCTCTCCTCCAGCGCGCCCGAATACGACCGCCCCTGGGTGCCGACCCCGCCCGCAGGCCCCGCGCCCACCCTGCCCGCCATCGCCCCCATCGCCGCGCTGCGCGCGCTGATCGGCAGCCCTAGCCATGCCCACAAGGCCTGGGTCTGGGAACAGTACGACACCCAAGTCGGCGCCGACACGATCCGTCGCCCCGGCATGGGCGCGGGCGTGGTCCGCGTGCACGGCACCCGCAAGGCCTTGGCCTTCACCAGCGACGTGAACCCGCGCTACGTCAAGGCGAACCCCGTCCAGGGCGGCCGCCAGGCCGTGGCAGAGGCCTATCGCAACCTGACCGCCGTGGGCGCCCTGCCTTTGGCCACGACCGACAACCTGAACTTCGGCAACCCCGAGAAGCCCGAAATCATGGGCCAGCTGGTCGGCGCGATCCAGGGCATCGGAGAGGCCTGCCGCGCGCTGGACTTCCCCATCGTGTCGGGCAATGTGTCGCTCTACAACGAGACCGACGGCAAGGGCATCCTGCCCACCCCCACCATCGGCGGCGTCGGCCTGATCGCGGATCTGGACGACATCATCGCGGGCCTGCCGCAGGCAGGCGACCTGGCGCTGGTCATCGGCGCGACCGAGGGCCATCTGGCGCAGTCCGCCCTGGCCTGGGAGGGTTTCGGCATCGACGCGGGTGATGCGCCTGCGGTCGATCTGGAGGCCGAACGCCGCAACGGCGAATTCCTTCGTGCCCATCGCGCCCATCTGCGCGCGGCCAGCGACCTGTCAGATGGCGGTCTGGCGCTGGCGGCCTTCGAGATGGCCGAGGAGGCCCGCATCGGCGTCACGCTGGACAGCGCCGACATCGCGCAGCTCTTCGGAGAGGATCAGGCCCGCTATCTGGTCGCCTGCGCGCCGGACGCGGCGGCGGCCCTGACCGATGCGGCCCAGGCCGCGGGCGTGCCCATCGCCACGGTCGGCCGCTTCGGCGGTACGGCGGTCGATCTGGGCGGCGACAGCGCGGCCCTGGCCGATCTCTCGACGCTCTACCGCACGGCCTTCGCGGCGGCGATCCAGGGCGCGGATCACGCATGATCCGCGCGCCCCGCGGCTATGCGGCGCTGATCACCGCCGCCGGACGCGGCACGCGCGCGGGCGGCGGCACGCCCAAGCAATGGCGCGATCTGGCCGGACGGCCGGTTCTGGACCGCACGCTGGCAGCCTTCGCGGGGTTCGAGCGGATCGTGCTGGTCGTCCATCCTGACGACATGGGCCAGGCCATCGACCGCTATGCCGGGGCGATCACCATCGTCGCGGGGGCCGAGACCCGCGCCGCCAGCGTCCGCGCGGGTCTTGAGGCGCTGGAGGGGCAGGCCAGCCACGTCCTGATCCATGACGGCGCCCGCCCGCTGGTCCCCGACGCGGTGATCCGGGGCGTGATCGATGCGCTGCAGGCCGGAGCCGATGCCGCGGCCCCCGCCCTGCCCGTCTCGGACGCGCTCTGGCGTGGCGCGGGGGACCGGGTGACCGCCACCGCCCCGCGCGACGGCCTTCACCGTGCGCAGACGCCGCAGGGCTTTGCCCTGGCCGCGATCCTCAAGGCCCATCGCGACCAGTCGGCGGATGCCGCCGATGACGTGGAACTGGCCCTTTCCGCCGGGTTGGAGGTTGCGATCACCCCCGGTTCCGAGGACAATCTGAAGATCACCTACCCCGCCGATTTCGCGCGGGCCGAACGCATTCTGGGGACCGACATGGATATCCGCCTTGGCAATGGCTATGACGTGCACGCCTTCGGGCCGGGCGACCATGTGACGCTCTGCGGCATCCGCGTGCCGCATGATGCGGGTCTGCTGGGCCATTCGGATGCCGATGTCGGCATGCACGCCCTGACCGATGCCATCTATGGTGCGATGGCGCAGGGCGATATCGGGCGGCATTTCCCGCCCTCGGACCCGCAATGGAAGGGCGCGGACAGCGCGATCTTTCTGGCCCATGCGGCGGGCATGGCGCGCGACAAGGGGTTCCGCATCGGCAATGCCGACGTGACCCTGATCTGCGAGGCGCCCAAGATCGGCCCCCATGCCCTGGACATGGCCCATCGCCTGGCCGAGATCATGGGCCTGGACGCCGCCCGCATCAGCGTCAAGGCCACGACCAGCGAACGCTTGGGCTTCACCGGCCGGCGCGAGGGCATCGCCGCAATCGCCACCGCCACCCTGATCAAGGAATGAGCATGGACCGCCTGCTGGCCACCTGGTTCTATTCCGGCCTGCTGCGCCCCGCCCCCGGCACCTGGGGATCGGCGGTCGCGGTCGCCATGGGGCTGATCCTGCACCGGATCGGGCATTTCCCGCTGCTGGCCTTGGCCACGGGTCTGGTGATCGTGCTGGGGTTCTGGGTCGTGCCGCGATACACTGCCGGGATGGCCGACCCCGACCGCAGCGAGATCGTCATCGACGAGGTCGCGGGCCAGTGGCTGGCGCTGATGGCGCCCTCCTTCGGGTTCTGGCATGCGGGTCTGACGGCCGACAACTTCCCCTGGCCGGGCTGGGTCGCGGCCTTCCTGTTCTTCCGCCTGTTCGACATCTGGAAGCCCTGGCTGGTCGGACGCGCCGACCGTCGTCACGACACGGCGGGCGTGATGCTGGATGACCTCTGGGCCGGGATCTTCGCCGCGATCGCCACGATCATCGCGGCGGGCGTGGCGCATGGGGTGCTGATGTGACGCTGGCCGCGCAGGTCCTGGACGCCGCCCGCGCGCGGGGCGTGATGATCGCCACCGCCGAAAGCTGCACCGGCGGGCTGATCGCAGGCGCTCTGACCGAGGTGCCGGGATCGTCGGACGCCTTCGACCGGGGCTTCGTCACCTATTCCAACGCCGCAAAGGTCCAGATGCTGGGCATCCGCCCCGAGACGCTGGAGGCCCATGGCGCCGTCAGCGAGGAGATCGCGGCCGAGATGGCGCAAGGCGCGCTGCGCCAATCCGGGGCGGGCATCACGGTGTCGGTCACCGGCATCGCCGGTCCCGGCGGGTCCGAGCACAAGCCCGAGGGCCGCGTCTGCTTCGGCCTCAGCCAACCCTTCGGTACGCAGACCCAGACCGTCGAATTCGGCGCCATCGGCCGCCAGCGCGTGCGCGCGGCGACCGTGGATCATGCCCTGCAGCTGCTGCTGGAGGCGTTGCGCACCTAGCCGCGCAGGATCGCGGCCAGCCGCTCCACATCCGCATCGGGCGTGTCCCAGGCACAGACCAGCCGCACCGGCACCGGATCGGCCCCTTCGGCGGACTTGTCGGGCCAGAGGTAGTACTGCGCCCCCGCCGCCCGCGCCGCGCGATGGACCGCCACCGGCAGCGTGGCAAAGACCGCGTTCGACTGCACCGGGGCCAGCAGCGCGCCACCCCCGTCCTGCACCGCCTGCGCCAGGACCTGCGCCTTGGCGTTCGCCCGCCGCGCCAGATCCAGCCACAGCCCGTCGGTGGCCAGCGCCAGCATCTGCGCGGCCAGATAGCGGTTCTTGGACAGCACATGCCCCGACTGCTTGCGGCGATAGTCGAAGCCCTCGGCCTGCGCGGGATCGAAGAAGACCATCGCCTCGGCCGCCATCGCCCCGTTCTTGGTGCCGCCCAGGCACAGCGCATCGACGCCCGCCCGCCAGGTCAGATCGGCTGCCGAACAGCCCAGGGTCGCCACCGCGTTCGAGAAGCGCGCGCCGTCCATGTGCAGCGGCAGGCCCGCCTCATGCGCCAGCGCCGCCAGGCCCGCGACCTCCTCCGGGGCATAGACGGTGCCCCATTCGGTCGCGTTCGTCAGCGACACCAGCGCGCTGCGCCCGCCGTTCAGCCCGACGCCCGCCCCGGCCTGCAGCGCGCGGGCCAGCGTGTCGGGGCCGATCTTGCCCTCCTGACCCGGCAGCGTCACCAGCTTGGCCCCGTGCGAGAAGAACTCGGGCGCGGCGCATTCGCTGGTCTCGATATGCGCGTCGTCATGGCAGTAGATGCGACCGAAGGACGGGGCCAGCTGCGCGCAGACCAGCGCGTTCGCGGCCGTGCCCGTCGCGACGAAGCGCACGACGGCCTCGGGCGCCTCCAGCAGGTCGCGGATGGCGGCCTCGGCAGCGGCGGTCACGGCATCCGCGCCGTAACCCATCGCCGCGCCCGAATTGGCGGCCATCAGCGCGTCCAGAACCGCCGGGTGGGCGGTGTAGGCATTGTCGGAGGCGAAATTCACGACAGGTCCTCGATGATGTGGTCTTCCCAATCGTCCTCGGTGACCGACAGCTCGCTGACGGTCCAGCCGCGCACGCTGGCGCCTGCGCGATGCACGCTCTCGGGATCGCCCGAGATCAGGTGGTGCCAGTCATAGAGCGGCCGCCCCTCGTGGCGCAGCCGATAGGCGCAGGTCGCCGGCAGCCACCAGGCGATCTCCTGGATCTTGGCCGGGGTCAGCACGACGCAATCGGGCACGAAATCGTGTCGGTTGGCATAGCTGGAACAGCGGCAGGCCTCGCCGTCCAGCAGCTTGCAGGCGACGCGAGTGAAGGCCAGCTCGTTCGTGTCCTCGAACTCGATCTTGTTCAGGCAGCACTTGCCGCAGCCGTCGCAGAGCGCCTCCCACTCCTCGCGGGTCAGACGGGGCAGCGGCAGCTCCCAGAACCGCTCGCGCATCAGCAACCGTCCAGGATGCGCCGCGCCTCGGCGCCGTCGCGATCCATCTGCGCAATCAGCGCCTCCAGGCTCTCGAACCGCGCCTCGTCGCGCAGGAAGGCCACCAGCGCGACCGACAGGTGCTGACCATAGAGATCGCCGGAATAGTCGAACAGGTTGACCTCCAGGTTCGGCGTGTTGACCCCGAACATCGGCCGCACGCCAAGCGAGGCGACCCCCTTGCAGGGCCCCTTGTCCGGCCCGGTCAGGATGTCGACCAGCACCGCATAGACGCCAAGCCGCGGCAGGTGCAGCCCGTCCATAACCATGTTCGCAGTGGGCCAGCCCAGCTCGCGGCCGCGCTTTTCGCCGTGGATGACCTCGCCCTCAATGCGGTGCCAGTGGCCCAGCATGCGCTCGGCCGCCTGCGTGTCGCCGCGTGCCAGCGCCTCGCGGATCGCGGTCGAGCTGTAATCGGCCCCCTCGCTGCCCGCCAGCGGCACGATGGTGACGCCGAAGCCCAGCTGCCGGCCCAGATCCTGCAGCGTCGCCGCCGTCCCCGCCCGGTTCTTGCCGAAGCAGAAATCGGCCCCCACCGTCACATGCGCGACGCCCAGGCCCTCAGCCAAGACCTCGCGCGCGAAGGCCTCGGGCGTCAGCCCGGCCAGGACGGGACCGAAGGGCAGCTCATAGAGATGCGCGACGCCAAGCCGCGACAGCCGGTTCGCCCGCGCCTCGGCGTTCATCAGCCGGAAGGGCGGCGCGTCGGGGGCGAAGTATTCGCGCGGATGCGGCTCGAAGGTCAGGATGCCCAGAGGGGCGTCGCTGGCAGCGCGGGCCGCGTCGATCACGGTGCGATGGCCGCGATGCACGCCGTCGAAATTGCCCATGGCGACCGATGCACCGCGTGCCTCGGCCTTCAGTGCGGTCCAGTCGCGATGGATCTGCAATAGGCCCCCAACGGGACGATCGGGCCGTCCCTTCAGTCGAACTTGCGGCTTGGGGCCAGCACGACCGCCTCGCCTTTCAGAACGACCGTATCGCCGACGAGGCAGCGGGTTGCAAGCGTGACCCGCCGTTTCGCGTGGTCGATCTCCTGCACGGTGACCTCGGCGCGGACCATGTCGCCGGGGCGGACGGGCGCCATGAACTTCAGCGTCTGGCCCAGATAGACCGTGCCACGACCCGGCAGCTGCTCTCCGATCACGGCCGAGATCAGCCCTGCGGTCAGCATCCCGTGGGCGATGCGCCCCTCGAAGATGGTGTCGCGGGCATAGGTCTCGTCCAGATGCACCGGGTTGCGGTCGGTCGAGACCTCGGCGAACAGGGCGATGTCGCGATCGGTCACCTGCTTCTGAAGATGGCGGGTCATGCCGATCTCCAGATCCTCGATCACGATGGTGCCGCGGGGCAGGTTGTCCAACATCACGGGGTCTTCCTGTGCCAAGAACGCAGACGCGCCATTGCTGCATAGCAGCGACGGCGCGTCTTGGCAACAAAATAACCCAAGAATGTGTTCGGACGAAACGATGTTGTCCGACCGGAACAGGGATCAGCGAAGCCGTCCGATCACCCAGGTCGGCGTCCGACCCTCGGCCATCAGCCACGGGTGCAGCAGGGCCTCCTCGGGGGCCTCCACATCCGCGCCGAAGGCATCCGCCGCAAGCCCGCCGGTCACGAAAAGCGAATCGATGCCCTGCGCCTCGGCGCCGGCGATGTCGGTCAGGATGCCGTCGCCCACCGCCAGACAGCGCGCATCGGGACCCAGGCCCATCAGCCGCCGCGCCCGATCATAGATCGGGACATGCGGCTTGCCGAAATAGAGCGCGGTGCCGCCCAGGGTCTCGTAGAACTGCGCCAGCGCGCCCGCGCAGTAGATCCGCGTCTCGCCCATGTCCACGACGATGTCGGGATTGGCGCAGAGCATCGGCAGGCCGCGTGCGATCGCCGCCTCGAAGCGGTCGCGGTAGTCCTCGGGGGTCTCGTTGATCTCGTCGAAGGGACCCGAGGCCACGATGCCCTCGGCCTCCTCCAGCGGGACGCGCCGGACCGGCTCGGCCCCCTCGGGGATGTCGGCGAAGAACCCCTCGTCCTTCTCCAGCCCGATATGCCAGACCTTGCGGCCCACGGCGCCGGCGAACATAGCCTCCTGCGCGGCATCGCCCGAGCTGACCACCAGGTCCCACGCGTCGCGCGGCACGCCCATGCGGTCCAGCTGCGCGATGACGAAGCGGTTCGGACGCGGCGCGTTGGTCATCAGGCAGACCCGCCCGCCCTTTGCGCGGAACGCCTGAAGCGCCGCCACGGCCGCGGGAAAGGGCTGCCTGCCGTTGTGCAGACAGCCCCAGAGATCGCAGAACAGCGCGTCATAGCCGGCCGAGATCTCGGCCAGCGACGAAATGATGCGGCTCATCAGACGGCCAGGACCGGGATGATCTGCTTCTTGCGGCTCACGACGCCGGGCAGCACGACCGTGTCGCCGGTGACGGTGACGCCGAAGCTGCGCTCGGCCACGAACTTGACATAGTCGTTGGGCACCAGCAGCGTCGCCTGCTCGCGCAGGATGTCGACCACGAACAGCATGACCTCGTCGGCGCCATCCTCGGCGGCGACGGCGGGCATGGCCGCGATCAGCGCGTCCTTGCGGTCCAGGATGACCTGCGGCGCGGTCGTCTCCAGGACCGAGATGCGCAGCTGCTTGCCGCCCAGCTCGTATTCCTTGCTGTCCATCTTCAGCAGCGCGGCCTCGCTGAAGGCGCTGACATCGGATTTCGCGGCGAACATCTCGGCGGCGAATTCGGCGATGTCCACGCCCAGCTCGGCGGCCAGCTTCTCGGCCACGGCGCGGTCATGCGGGGTGGTGGTCGGGCTGCGGAACTCCAGCGTGTCCGACAGGATGCAGGTCAGCATGGCGCCCTTGATGCCCTCGGGGGCGCGGGCGATGTCCTCGCCCATCAGGTCGTGCATGATGGTGGCGGTGCAGGCCAGCGGGCGGATGGTGATGTTGATCGGCGCACGGGTCTTGATGCCGCCGGCCAGCAGGTGGTGGTCGATGATCTCGATCACGTCGGCCTGATCCAGGCTGGCGGGCAGCTCGGCCGGGTTGTTGGTGTCGACGATGACGCAGACGTCCTCGGCGGTCACGTCCTCGATGATGCGCGGCTTGGCCAGGTTCCAGCGCTGCAGCATCCAGGCGGCCTCGGTATTGGGTTCGCCCTGCAGGACGGCTTCGGCCGGGGTCTGGCGGCACTCGTTCAGGTACCAGGCCCAGATGATGGGCGAGCCGGTCGAATCCGTGTCGGGAGAGGTGTGGCCAAAGACCTTGATCATGATGCGCCTCGGGGTTTGAGCGTTGTTTGCAGGCGCCTTATAGGCAGCCCGCCCCCCGTTGTCCACGTTCGGCACATCGGTCCGGACATGCCAAGGGCGCCCCCGGGGGACGCCCTTGCCGGATCGCGATGCGTCGCGCTCAGGCCGCGCGGGACAGCAGCACGTCGCCCACGCGCTTCTGCGCGCCGTCCACGTCCAGGCCGCCCACGGCAGCCACTTCGCGGGTCAGGCGGTCCAGAGCGGCCTCATAGAGCTGACGCTCGGAATAGGACTGCTCGCGCTGGTCGTCGCAGCGATGCAGGTCGCGCACGACCTCGGCGATCGACAGCAGGTCGCCCGAATGGATCTTCTGTTCGTATTCCTGCGCCCGACGGGACCACATGGCGCGCTTGACGCGGGCCTTGCCCTTCAGCGTCTCCAGCGCGCGGTCGATCAGGTCGGGGGTGGCCAGGCTGCGCATGCCGATCTCGGTCGCGCGGGCGGTGGGCACGCGCAGGGTCATCTTGTCCTTGTCGAACGAGATCACGAACATCTCCAGGCGCAGCCCGGCGACCTCCTGCTCCTCGATGGACACGATGCGGCCGACGCCGTGGGCGGGATAGACCACGAAATCATCGGGACGGAATTCATTCTTCTTCGATTTCGACATCTGGCTTCCTTTGACATGCGCCCATAGGACGGGCACAAAGGGCCGCAGGGTGATCGACCACCCTCGGTCCGTTTTCGATCATGTTGGGCGCTCCCGACCAGCAGACGGCAGGAACGCGGCAGCGGATTGCCCATGGTCCGGAAACCCTCCGGACGACGCGCGACAGCAGTCAGTATAACACAAAAATGACGCCGGAAAAAGCGTCGCATGCAGGTCGCGGCCATCAAGACGCCGCGTCCGGCGGTGAAGCCTCAGCGCAGGCCCATCTCGGCCAAGGCCGCCGCGATGGCCGGAGGCAGCGCCTCCTCGCTGGCGCGGCCTGCGGGGATGTCCGGCGGCGCGTCCTCGGCGGGAAGATAGCGCCAGCCCTGGAACGGGCGTCGCGGCACGGCGGCGACGCGGACCAGGTCGCGGTCCAGAACCAGGCCGCAGCGCAGGATGCCGTCTTCGCCCTCGATCCGCTCCAGCGACAGGATGCGCTGGCGCGCCAGCATGACGCCCTTGAACACCCAGTAGATCGACCCGCCGGCAAGCAGCTCCACCTCGCGCTTGGGCCACATGCGGGTGACATGCATCGCCGGGCCCGCGCCAAAGCGCTTCTGCCATGCGGCAAGGTCGTCGGGGCTCTCGGCGCCGACACACAGCTTCATCAGGTGCAGGATCGCGGTCATGGTGCCGACCTAATCGCGCGACGCGGCGGCATCAAGGGCCCGCGGACGACCCCCGAAACGCAAAGGGCCGCGCATGATGCACGGCCCTCCGGCGGTCAGATGACCGGGATCACAGCTCGTCCAGCGCCTCGACGGCCTTCTCCAGCTCTTCCTTGGTCACGGTCTTCTCCTGAACCTTGGCCTTCTCGGCGATCAGGTCGACGACCTTGTCCTCGAAGATCGGGGCGCGCAGCTGCTGCTGGGCGGCCTGGTTCTGCTGGATGAACTCGAAGAACTGACGCTCCTGGCCGGGATACTGGCGCGCGGCGCGCAGAACGGCCTGGGTCATCTCCTGGTCGCTGACGGTCACCTCGGCCTTCTGGCCGATCTCGGCCAGCAGCAGGCCGAGACGGACGCGGCGCTCGGCCAGGGTCTTGTGCTCCTCGGTCGGCTCGATGGAGCCGTGGTTGTGGTCGTGAACCTCGGGGTTCTCCTCGTGCCACAGCTGATGCGCGATCTGCGCGGCCTCGGCCTCGACCAGCGATTCCGGCAGGTCGAACTTGACCTTGGCATCCAGCTGATCCAGCAGCGAACGCTTCATCACCGCACGCGCGGCACCGGCATACTCGGCCTCCAGTCGCTCGGCGATCTGCTTCTTCAGACCGTCCAGGTCCTCGGCGCCGAACTTCTTGGCCAGCTCGTCGTCAAGCTCTGCCTCCTTCGGGGCCTTCACGGCCTTGACGGTGCATTCGAAGGTGGCGTCCTTGCCGGCCAGATGCGGCGCGCCGTATTCCTCGGGGAACTTCACCGCGACCTTGACCTCGTCACCGGCCTTGGCGCCGACCAGCTGATCCTCGAAGCCGGGGATGAAGCTGTTCGAGCCCAGGACCAGCGGATAGTCCTCGGCCGCGCCGCCTTCGAAGGCCTCGCCGTCGACGAAGCCCTTGAAGTCGATCGTGACCTGATCGCCGTCCTTGGCCTTGCTGCCCTTCTTGCGGTCCTCGAAGGACTGCGACGATTTGGCCAGGTTCTGCAGCGCCTCGGTGACGGCGGCCTCCTCGGCGGGAACGGTCAGCTTCTCCAGCGACAGGTCCGACAGGTCGACCTCGGGGATCGCGGGCAGCGTCTCGTAGGTCACGTTGACCACGACGTCGTCGCCCTCTTTCCAGGTGTCGCCACCCTCCATCTCGATCTTGGGCTGGGCGGCGGGGCGGTCGCCCGACTGCTCCAGATGCTCGCGCACGGCGCCGTCGATGGCGTCCTGCATGGCTTCGCCCAGGATGCGCGGGCCGAACTGCTTCTTCAGCATGGCCATCGGGACCTTGCCCTTGCGGAAGCCCTTCATCTCGACTTCGGGCTGCGCCTCTTTCAGCTTGGCATCGACGGCGGCGGCCAGGTCGGCGGCGGGCAGCGTAAACTGATACCCGCGCTTCAGACCGTCGTTCTGCGTTTCCTTGACCTGCATCTTACCCTCATAGAAAGAAGGGCCACCCATCAGGCGGCCTGAAAATTTGAGCCGTTCTAGTCGCCGGGCCGCGGGCCTGCAAGCAGATAGCACGCGGTCCCGCTGGAACTCGCCCGCCCCGCGGCGTTAGGATGGGGCCAACCGACAGGAGTTGCCATGACCGCCGACGCCCCCACCGAACCCCGCCTGACATCGCTGGCCCATGGCGGCGGCTGCGGCTGCAAGATCGCGCCCGGGGTGCTGTCCTCGCTGCTGCGGGGCAGCGCCGCCCTGCCCGTCCCGCCCGAGCTGCTGGTGGGCATCGAGACCTCGGACGATGCCGCGGTCTACAAGCTGAACGACCACCAGGCGCTGGTCGCCACGACCGACTTCTTCATGCCGGTGGTGGACGATCCGCATGATTTCGGCCGCATCGCCGCGACGAACGCGATCAGCGACGTCTATGCGATGGGCGCCACGCCCATTCTGGCGCTGGCGGTGGTGGGCATGCCGATCAACGCGATCTCGCACGCCACCATCGGCGCGATCCTGGATGGCGGCGCCTCGATCTGCCGCGAGGCGGGCATCCCCATCGCCGGCGGCCACACCATCGATTCGGTCGAGCCGATCTACGGCCTCGTGGCCCTGGGCCTGGTCGATCCGGCACGGCTGAAGCGCAATGCGGACGCGCAGCCGGGCGATCTGCTGGTGCTGGGCAAGCCTTTGGGCGTCGGCGTCATGTCGGCCGCGCTGAAGAAGGGCCAGCTGGACGACGACGGCTATGCCCGGATGATCGAGGTCGCGACCCGCCTGAACCGCCCCGGCCCGGACCTTGCCGCCATCGACGGCGTGCATGCGATGACCGATGTCACCGGCTTCGGCCTGGGCGGCCACGGGTTGGAGATGGCGCGCGGGTCGGGCTGCGATCTGCTGATCGACTGGTCCGCCGTGCCGCGCCTGCCCGGCATCGACGCGCTGATCGCGGCGGGTCATGTCACCGGCGCCTCGGGCCGCAACTGGGCCAGCTATGGCGAGGGCGTGGCCCTGCCGCAGGGCTTTGCCGATGCGGACCGCGCCCTGCTGACCGATCCGCAGACCAGCGGCGGGCTGATGGTCGCCTGCACGCCCGACGCGTTGCCCGCGGTGCAGGCGGCCTTCGCGCGCCATGGCTTCGCGGATGCCGCCGTCATCGGCGAGGTCGGCCCGCAGACCGCCGCGCCCCGCGTCATCCTGCGCTAGAAGCGCAGGCCGAAGCTGATCGCGGCCCCTTCGGACCCGATGCCGAAGCTGGCCGCGCCGAAGCTGATCCCGATCAGCGCGCCGGCCAGCGCCTGATCGGGCGTATGCTCGCCCGCGTGAATGCGGCTGAACGCCGTCAGCCCCGCCGCGCCATAGGCCGCGGCGCCCAGAGCGGGATCATCCTCCCAGCATTTCCCGGCCAGATCTGCGGCCCCGAAGCCTGCGGCGGCGGAATGCCCCGACGGAAAGCCCCGCCCCTCGCCCGAAGGCCGCATGCCCAGGGGGGTGCCGTCGAACACCGCCTTGAGGCCCAGAACCACCGCCGCCTGGAGCGCGCCGCGCACCGCGAAATCCTCCAGCCGGTCCTGATCGGCGGCGCAGACGGCCGCCGCCAGCGGCAGCGCGTATTTCATCGTGGTTCCGAACCGCTCCAGCCCATCGGCCCCCGCGGGCATCGCCAGCAGGCAGGCCATCCCGGCAACCGCCGCGCGCATCGGCTACTGCTGCAGGGTCTGGAGGTAGTCGGCCAGCGCCACCAGCCGCGCGGGCGTGGCGACGCGCTGGCCCGAGCCGTCGTCATACATGACAACCGGACCCTCGCGCAGGACGTCGAACACCGGCATGTGCGATTCGCTGCGACCCATCGTGTATCCGACCAGCTGGCCCATCACGCGGGTCTTGGGAAAGACGCCGCCATTCTGCGCGGCCAGCATGGTCAGGTCGGCCGGCGCGGGCTGCATGCCCACCGCGGCAGGGCCGTTGCCGCGACCGCCCGGGCCGTGACAGCTGGCGCAGTAATCGGCATAGTCGCGCGCGGCCCCCGTCGGCTGCACCTCGGGGGCGCAGGCGGCGACCAGCCCCGCCAGCGCCAGCCCCGTCATCCCCGCCATCATCCATGCCCGCATCGGCCCTGCCCCCTTCTGCCTTTTCCCCACCATGCACCCGCATGCGCGGCGGTGCAACGCTCAGGCGGCGGTCAGGCGGATCACCCGGTCCATCCGCGCGGCCAGCGCATGGTTATGCGTGGCGATCAGCGCCGAGAGCCCCGTGTCGCGCACCAGCGCCATCAGCACGTCGAAGACCCGGTCCGAGGTCTCGGGGTCCAGATTGCCCGTGGGTTCGTCCGCCAGCAGCAGCGCGGGCTGGTTGGCCAGCGCCCGGCAGAAGGCCACCCGCTGCTGCTCTCCGCCCGACATCTGCGCAGGGCGGTGATCCGCGCGATGCCCGAGGCCCACGCGGTTCAGCAGATCGGCGGCCCGCGCCTGCGCATCCCGCGCCGCCACGCCATTGGCCAGCTGCGGCAGGACGATGTTCTCGGCCGCGCTGAATTCGGGCAGCAGGTGGTGGAACTGATAGACGAAGCCCAGCTCCTGCCGCCGCGCCTCGGTCCGCGCGCGGTCCGGCAGGCCGGTCATGTCGCGCCCGGCCAGCCAGACGCGGCCCGCATCGGGCGTGTCCAGCAGCCCCGCGATATGCAGCAACGTCGATTTCCCCGCCCCCGACGGGGCGACCAGCGCCACGACCTCGCCGCGCGCGACGCTCAGGTCCAGCCTGTCCAGCACTGTCACCGGCGCCGGGCCGTCCTTGCCATAGGTCTTGCCGACGCCCTCCAGCCGCAACACGTCACTCATAGCGCAGGGCCTCCACCGGATTCATGCGCGCGGCGCGGCGCGCGGGAAAGATCGTCACGACGAAGGACAGCGTCAGCGACAGCGCCACCGCGCGGAAGATGTCCCAGGCCCGCAGGTCGGCGGGCAGACGATAGATGCCGCGCACCTCGGGCTGCCACGCGCCGCCCCCGGTCAGCGCGTTCAGCCCCGCCATGATGTTGTCCACGTTCAGCGCCAGCGCCACGCCCAGCACCACCCCCGCGATCGTGCCGATGATGCCGGTGAACGCCCCGCAGAGGAAGAAGACCCGCAGAATCGACCCTTCGGTCAGGCCCATCGTGCGCAGGATGCCGATGTCGCGGCCCTTGTTCTTGACCAGCATGATCAGCCCGCTGGTGATGTTCATCGACGCGATCAGCACCAGCACCGACAAGATCACGAACATCACGTCGTCCTCCATGTCCAGCGCGGAGAGGAACGACCCGGAGCTGTCGCGCCAGGACCAGGTCTGCGCGCCCTCTCCGGCGGCCTGCATCAGGGGCAGCGTCCAGTCGTCGACGCGCTCGGGGTCCTCGACGAAGACCTCGATCTCGTCGGCGACGCCCTCGCGGTTGAAATAGGCCTGCGCCTCGGCCAGCGGCATGTAGACCCGCGTCCGGTCGATGTCGTAGCGCCCGGCGCTGAAGATGTAGGTCACCTCATAGGCGCTGACGCGGGGCGAGGTGCCGAAGGCAGTGCGCGCCCCCTCGGGCGCGATCAGGCGGATGCGGTCGCCGACGCCGACGCCCAGTTCGCGCGCGATGCCCGAGCCGATGGCGATGCCCTGGTCGAACCGCGCCAGGTCGCCCTCGGACGTCGCCGGGTCGACGATGCGCGGCATCGCCTCCAGATCGGCCTGCGTCACGCCGAAGACCTCGGCCACGTTGGAGGAGTCGTTGGCGCTGGCCATGACCTGGCCCTTGATGATCGCAGCGGTGCGGGTGACGCCCGGCACCTCGGCCAGGCGCGCGGCCATCGCCTCATAGTCGGTGATGCGGCCCGGTACGACATAAACGTCGTCGGTGAACTCGTTGGTGACGGTCTGCGGCGCCAGATAGACCGTGGTATGCGCGTTGGCACCCAGGATCGTGTCGACGAACTCGGCCCGGAACCCCGCGCGCACGGCCAGCGTGGCGATCAGCGCCATCACCCCCAGGGCGATGCCGATCAGGCTGATCAAGGTCATGACGCTGACGCCGCCCTCGGCGCGGCGCGCCCGCAGGTACCGCCAGGCGATCATGAATTCGAAACGCGAAAAGCCTATCGCCATGGTCCAAGCCCCTGAATTTCCGCCCGGACCCTGCCCCCGCGCCCCCCGAAATTCAAGCCGACAAAGCCGTGAGGGCCCGGCGCGCGCGCAAATACCCACCTTGCGAGGCCCGCCGGGCGGTGCCAGATGAGGGCCATGGCAAAATCATCCTCCGCCTTCACCTGCACCGCCTGCGGCGCCGCCCACAAGAAATGGGCCGGGCGCTGCGACGCCTGCGGCGCCTGGAACACCATCATCGAGGAGGCCCCCCTGTCCCAGGGTCCGGGCCGGGGCCTTGGCGCGCACAAGGGGCGCGCGGTGCCGCTGTCGGGCCTGTCCACGACCGAACCGCCGCCGCCGCGCGCCCTGTCGGGCATGGACGAGCTGGACCGCGTGCTGGGCGGTGGCCTAGTGCCGGGATCGGCCCTGCTGGTCGGCGGCGATCCCGGGATCGGCAAGTCCACCCTGCTGCTGCAGGCGGCGGCGGCCTTTTCGCGGCGCGGTCAGAACGCGATCTACTTCAGCGGCGAGGAGGCCAGCGCCCAGGTACGCATGCGTGCCGTCCGCCTTGGCCTGGCGGATGCGCCGATGCGGCTTGGAGCCGAGACGAACCTGCGCGACATCCTGACGACGCTGGACGCCGAACGCCCCGACGTGGCGGTGATCGATTCGATCCAGACGCTGTGGTCGGACACGGTCGAGGCCGCGCCGGGCAGCGTGGCCCAGGTCCGCGCCGCCGCCCACGAGCTTGTGACCTTCGCGAAAAGCCGGGGCGTGGCGGTGATCCTGGTCGGCCATGTCACCAAGGACGGCCAGATCGCCGGCCCCCGCGTGGTCGAGCACATGGTCGACTGCGTGCTGTATTTCGAGGGCGAGCGCGGCCATCAGTTCCGCATCCTGCGCAGCGTCAAGAACCGCTTCGGCCCTTCCGGAGAGATCGGCGTCTTCGAGATGACCGGCGCGGGCCTGGCCGAGGTCGCGAACCCCTCCGCGCTGTTCCTGTCCGAACGCGGTCAGCCCATCGCGGGCAGCGCGGTCTTTGCGGGCATCGAAGGCACGCGCCCGGTCCTGACAGAGGTGCAGGCCCTGGTCGCGCCCTCGACCCTGGCCAGCCCGCGCCGCACGGTGGTGGGCCTGGACAGCGGCCGCGTCAGCACGATCCTGGCGGTGCTGGAGGCGCGCTGCGGCATCCCCTTCGCGGGGCTGGACGTGTTCCTGAACGTCGCCGGCGGCATGAAGGTCGCGGAGCCGGCGGCTGATCTGGCCATCGCGGGGGCGCTTCTGTCGGCGCGCGAGGACAACCCCCTGCCCCCGGACGCCGTACTTTTCGGCGAAATCAGCCTGTCGGGCGCGCTGCGTCCGGTGGCGCAGGCCGAAAACAGGTTGAAAGAGGCGCAGAAACTTGGTTTTTCACAAGCGATTTTGCCGGACGCCTCACGGGTCGAAGGCGCGTCGGGGATGGCGCTCAGGCGCATCACCGACCTGACGGGATTTGTGGGCGATATCTTCGGCGCCGGCTGAAGGGCCTGAAACGGAACGACAACCGGCGCAAGGGGCAGGTTCATGGACGGATTTACGATCATCGACGCGGTGGTGGCGGGTGTCATCATCCTCTCGGCCATTCTGGCCTGGTCGCGGGGCTTCGTGCGCGAATCGCTGGCGATCCTGGGCTGGATCGGCGCAGCGGTGCTGGCCTTCCTGTTCGCGCCGACGATGCGGCCGCTGGTGGCGCAGCTGCCGGTGCTGGACCGGTTCCTGGGCGACAGCTGCGAACTGGCGACGATCGCGGGCTTTGCGGTGGTCTTCGCGCTGGCGCTGGTCGTCTTCTCGATCATCACGCCGCTGTTCTCCTCGGTCGTGCAGCGCTCGGCCCTGGGCGGCGTGGATCAGGGCATGGGCTTTCTGTTCGGCGTGGCACGCGGCGTCCTGCTGGTCGCGATCGCCTTCATCGTCTACGACCGCGTGATGACCACCCAGGACGTCGCCGTGGTCGAGAACTCGCGTTCGGCCCAGGTGTTCGAGCGGATGCGCCTGCAGATGGACGACCAGATCCCCGCCGACGCGCCGGGCTGGATCGTCACCCGCTACGAGCAGATGGTGATGGGCTGCACCGCCACCGACACCGCCGTGACCCCCGAGGCGCCCGCCGCGAACTGAGTTCGTCCGCCGATTGCGACGGCATCATGACGAAAAAGCGCCCCCGCCCGACCGCGGGGGCGTGACTTTGACGCGGGGGCGGACTACATAGCGCCCAACAGCCCCCAGCCATCGAGGTCCGTTCGTGCAACCCTTTCTGGCCCATCCCTTCGATTCGGACCGCCTGCATGAGGAATGCGGCATCTTCGGCGCCATCGGCGTGGCGGACGCATCGAACTTCGTGGCCCTGGGCCTTCATGCGCTGCAGCATCGCGGCCAGGAGGCGGGCGGCATCGTCGCCCACGACCCCGAGCAGGGGTTCAACAGCGCCCATCGCTTCGGCTATGTCCGCGACAACTTCACCAAGCCCGAGCTGATGGCCACCCTGCCCGGCCCGCTGGCCATCGGGCACGTCCGCTATTCCACCGCCGGGACCAAGGCCAACACCGCGATCCGCGACGTGCAGCCCTTCTTCGGCGAGTTCCACATGGGCGGCTGCGCGATCGCCCATAACGGCAACATCACCAACGCCAGCGCCCTGCGGCGCGAGCTGATCGAGCGCGGCTCGATCTTCCAGTCGTCGTCGGACAGCGAATGCATCATCCACCTGATGGCCCGGTCGATCCAGCGCAACATCCCCGAGCGGATGAAGGACGCGCTGCGCCGTGTCGAGGGCGCGTTCAGCGTCATCGCCATGACCCGGACCAAGCTGATCGGCGTTCGCGACGCCTTGGGCGTGCGGCCGCTGGTCCTGGGGAAGGTGGGCGAGGACGGATACGTCCTGGCCTCCGAGACCTGTGCGCTGGACATCATCGGCGCCGAGTTCCTGCGCGAGGTCGAGCCGGGCGAGATGGTGGTGATCTCCAAGGGCCAGATCGAATCGTCGCGCCCCTTCGGCCCCTCGACGGGTCGGTTCTGCATCTTCGAGCATGTCTATTTCTCGCGCCCCGATTCGATCATCGGCGGTCGGTCGGTCTATGAGACCCGCCGCCAGATCGGGGTCGAGCTGGCCCGCGAGGCGCCGGTCGAGGCCGATCTGGTCTGTCCCGTCCCCGACAGCGGCACCCCGGCGGCGATCGGCTATGCCCAGGAATCGGGCATTCCCTACGGCATGGGGATCATCCGAAACCAGTACATGGGCCGGACCTTCATCGAGCCCACCGACCAGATCCGCAACATGGGCGTGCGGCTGAAGCTGAACGTGAACCGCGCGCTGATCGCGGGCAAGCGGGTCGTGCTGGTCGATGACAGCGTGGTGCGCGGCACCACCAGCCGCAAGATCAAGGACATGATCCTGGATGCCGGCGCGGCCGAGGTGCATTTCCGCATCGCCTCGCCCCCCACGGCCTGGCCCTGCTTCTACGGCGTGGACACGCCCGACCGCGACAAGCTCCTGGCCGCGAACATGACGCCCGAGGAGATGCGCGACTGGATCGGCGTGGACAGCCTGTCCTTCGTGTCGCTGGACGGTCTCTACCGCGCGGCAGGCGAGGCCGCGGGCCGCGATCCCAAGGCGCCGCGATACTGCGACGCGTGCTTCTCCGGCGATTATCCCGTGGCGCCCTTCGATCAGCTGGAGCGGGGGTTCCGGATGAAGGTCGGCTCCGAGACCGCGGTGAAGCAAGCCGCCGAGTGAGCGCATCCCGCGACGGCCGGGGGGACGTCCCGTCCCCCGGACCCCCTGGGGGATATTTTCGTGAAGAAGAAGGGTCAGGGGACGATGCGTTCGAGCGCGTCGTAGCCTGCTGCGTCCATGGACCAGATGGCCGCGGCGAGGCCGTCGGGCTTGTGGCGCAGAGTGGCCAGTTCGGCGCGCGTGACCCATCGCGCGCGGTTCACGATGCCTTCGGGATCGGCCAGCGTCATTCGGTAGGGGCCGGTGAGGGTCGCGCGGAAGTGGATCTCGACCTGATGGAAGCGACGGTCGGGGTCGTGGAATTCGTTGACCAGAAAGGGCGCGCCCACGGTGATGGAAAGGCCCGTCTCCTCCTGCACCTCGCGGGCGAGATTGTCGGGAAGCGAGGCGTGCGGCTCGACCCCGCCGCCGGGCAGGCACCAGAGGTCGGACTGCGCGCCCGGATAGGCGTTCACCATCAGGACGCGGTCCGCCTGCAGGATCGCGGCGCGGACCGCCAGGCGGATCATCCGGTGATCCGGTTCGCATGGCCCATCTTGCGACCGGGGCGCGCCTCGCCCTTGCCATAGAGATGGATTTGCGTGCGGGGCTGCGCCAAGAGCGCGGGCACGCGCTCCATGTCGTCGCCGATCAGGTTCTCCATCACCACATCCGCATGACGCTGGCCATCGCCCAGGGGCAGGCCCGCCACGGCACGGATATGCTGTTCGAACTGATCGACAGCGCAGCCCGCCTGCGTCCAGTGGCCGGAGTTGTGCACGCGGGGCGCGATCTCGTTCACGATCAGGCCCTGCGGCGTCACGAACAGCTCGACCCCCAGCACGCCCACATAGTCCAGCGCATTGGCGATGCGCGCGGCGATCAGCACGGCGTCGGTGGTGACGCGGGCGGGCTGGCCGCAGGGAATGGTGGTCGTGCGCAGGATGCCGCCCTCATGGACGTTCAGGCCCGGATCGAAGGCCGCGACCTGACCGTCGGTGCCGCGTGCGATGATCACGCTGATCTCGGCGGTGAAAGCGACGAAACCTTCCAGGACCGAGGGCGCGCCGGTCCAGTCGGCAGGGCCGTCGCCGATGCGGACCTGGCCCTTGCCGTCGTAGCCCATGCGGCGGGTCTTGAGGATCGAGGGGCGGCCAATCCGGGCGATGGCATCGTCCAGCGTGCCCTGATCTGGAACGTCAGCGAAGGGTGCGACGGTCAGGCCGATCTCGGTCAGGAAGGTCTTCTCGGTCAGGCGGTCCTGCGACACGGCAAGGGCGCGACGGCCCGGGCGGATCGGGCGCAGGCTCTCCAGCAGGTCCAGTGCCGAGGTCGGGACGTTCTCGAACTCATAGGTGATGACGTCGACGCTTTCGGCGAAGGCGCGCAGCGCCGCCTCGTCCTCGTAGGGGGCGGTCGTCACGCGCCAGGCCACATCGCCCGCGGGCGCCGCGCCCGGCTCATAGATATGGCAGCGCAAGCCGAGGCGGCTGGCCGCCGCCGACAGCATGCGGCCCAGCTGGCCGCCGCCCAGGATGCCGATGGTGCGGATCTCAGTCATCGGAGGGCTCCTCGGGGATGGAGGCCGACAGGGCCGCGCGCCAGTCGTCCAGCCGCTGCGCCAGTGCCGGATCGTTCAGCGCCAGGATGCCCGCCGCCATTAGCCCGGCATTGGCCGCACCCGCCGCCCCGATCGCCATGGTCGCGACCGGATAGCCCTTGGGCATCTGCACGATGGAATAGAGCGAATCGACCCCGGACAGGGCCTTGGTCTGGACCGGCACGCCGATCACCGGTATGCGCGTCTTGGAGGCCATCATGCCGGGGAGATGGGCGGCCCCGCCCGCGCCCGCGATGATGACCTTCAGGCCCCGATCCGCCGCGCTGCGTCCGTAATCCCACAGCCGGTCGGGCGTGCGATGGGCGCTGACGATGCGGGCGCTCCAGGCGATGCCCAACTCGTCCAGGATCGTCGCCGCCTCGCGCATGGTGGGCCAGTCGGACTGGCTGCCCATGATGATTCCCACCGGTTCGGTCATCGCTTTGTCCCCGTTCTGCCGTCAGGCCCGTCCTAGCGCGGGCGGGCGCGGGTCGCAATCAGGCGATGATGTCGGGGGTCAGCTCATCCTCCAGGCGGGCGATGCGGTCCTTCAGCGACAGCTTCTGCTTCTTCAGGCGCTGCAGCGCCAGCGACGAAGTCAGCTGCTGCCCCTGCAGGGCCGCGATCGCCTCGTCCAGGTCGCGATGCTCGCAGCGCAGCGCCTCGAGGCGGGTGCGGGCGATCTGGTCGTGGGTCATCGAATGCTGCATGTTCATCGGACGGACTCGGGGTCTGGGATGCCGTGGTCCCGACTTATAGCGCGTCGCAGGCGTTCTGTTAACACCATGCGTGCAACATGCCGAACCTATTGCAAAATCAGCGACGTCACGCCATCGTGATCCCGATGATGCCCTGTGGAGACGGCCGATGAGAGGCGCGCTGATCCTGATGCTGGCACTGGCCGGTCCCGCCGCGGCGCAGGATCCGATGCAGCTGTGCGTGAACCGGTGCATGTTCGACAGCGGGCCGGCAGGCAGCCCGCGATACGATGCCTGCATCGCCCGGATGTGCACGACTGCGGCACCCGCCCCCGCGGACGACCCGACGCTGCGCGGTGACGTCGCCGCGCCGGCGCCGCCCGCCATGGAGGATCCGGAAACCGACGGGCCGTCGGGCTGGACCGTGGGCGCGCTGGCCGACGGCAGCGCGTTCAGCGCGGGCATCCGCTATCAGGGCCGCGGGCTGGATTACCTGTGCCGGGCGGGCGGGCCGGCGCTGATCGGCCTGTCGGGCATGCGGGCGGACGGAAGCGTGACGATCCTGGTCGACGGCCAGCGCCTGCGCATGAGCTTCGTGGCGCAGGACGATGTCGTCTATGCGCAGGCGGATCCGGGCTCGTCTCTGCTGGCCGCGCTGATGGGCGGGCGACAGGTCACGCTGTCGGACGGCAGCGCCACGACCTCGCTGCCGCTGACCGGATCGCGTTCGGCGATCCAGCAGGCGATGCGGAACTGCGGCCTTCTGCCCTGAGCGGGGGCGGTCCCGCATCTTGCAATGCCCCTGCGGGCTTTCCATATTCAGCGACGGGACAAGGGTTGCCGCAACGGGACCCCGGGCCCGCAGTCGCTGAACCGCAAAGGGCTGACATGACAAAGATTTCCTTGGGGGCGCACCCCTATCTTCTGGGCTTCGACCAGCTGGAGCGTCTGGTCGAACGGGCCGCCAAGGGCGCCGAGGGCTATCCCCCCTACAACATCGAACACCTGCCGCCCGACGCGTTCCGCATCACGCTGGCCGTCGCCGGCTTCGCAGAGGACGACCTGTCGATCACCACCGAGGACAGGCAGCTTGTCATCCGCGGCCGCCAGCCCGAGGCCGACGACACGCGCGTCTATCTTCACCGCGGCATCGCCGCCCGCGCCTTTCAGCGCAGCTTCGTGCTGGCCGACGGGGTCGAGGTGACCGCCGCCGCGATGGAGAACGGGCTTCTGCATGTGGATCTGCGCCGCATCAGCCCGCAGCAGGTCGTCAAGACCATTCCGATCAGCCGCAAGACAGGGGATCAGCGATGAACAGCAAATTCGACTTCGGCACCGGTGCGGATCAGACCGTCTACATCCGTCCCGTGGACACCGACACCCTTCCGCGCGACCTGCGCGAGAAGCTGCCCGGCGTGCGCACCCTCTATGCCGTGCACGACACGGACGGAGAGCGCCTGGCCTTGGTCCAGGACCGCAGGCTGGCCTTCACGCTGGCGCGGCAGAACGAACTGACCCCGGTCAGCGTCCACTGAGCCGTCACGCCGCGGGCGCATAGCGCATGAAGGCGAAGGCCCGCCCGTCCGGCGACCAGCAGGGGACGTTCAGCGTCCCCTGCCCCCCGAACAGATCGCACAGCTTGCGCCGCCCCGTTCCGTCGGGTCGCATGATCCACAGCGACACATCGCGGTCGCGCGGATGTTCGGTCGTGCCCGGCGCATAGGCGAGATACACGACATGCCGGCCGCAGGGCGACGGGTGCGGGAACCAGTTCACGGCTTGGTCGCGAAAGACCGGGGCGGCCTCGCTGCCGTCGGCGCGCATGCGCCAGATCTGGGCATGTCCCGTCGCGTCGCTGTTGAACCAGATCCATCGACCGCAGGGGCTGAAGTCCGGGCCGTCGTGATGGGCGATGCCCGGCGTCAGGATGCGCTCGTCGCCGCCCCACAGATCGCAGGTGGCGATCCGCACGACCCGGTCGCCGCCGCGCGCGCAGGCATAGGTCAACCGCTCGCCCATGGCGCCGTGCCACCAGCTGGGTCGCGGCGCAGGCAGGGTCACGGTCCCGTCCGGTCCCAGCACATGCATGCCCGCGCCGCTGCCGTCATGGGCGGAAAAGACGATCCGCCCGTCGGGCAGGAAGCCGTGATCGTTGTTGCAGCGCTCGGGCAGGCCCGTGGCGATGGGTGTCAGCCCGCCCGCATCGGCCCGGAACAGCCCGCCATCGCCATTCACCAGAAACCAGCCATCGGAGTGCCAGTTCGGCGCTTCGATCAGACGCGGGCTGCGCAGCACGACACGCGCCTGCCCGGTCGCGATGTCCCAGACCTCCAGCGACGACCGCCAGCTCATGCCGCGACCTGGCGGCGACGCCAGTGGCGCAGCGCCAGGACCGTGAGGATGGCCGAGAACACGACCAGCTGATAGCTCAGCGCATGGGCCAAGGCCGCGGGATGATCCGCGCCGCCGCGCAGCGCGACGAAGAACAGGCTGGAGACGATGGCGATGCCGATGGCCGCGCCGACCTGCTGGAAAGCCTGCATCCCGCCCGTCGCCGCCCCCGCGATGCGCCCCGGCACATCCCGGAGGACCAGCTGGAAAAGCGGAGAGATCGCCAGCCCCATGCCAAGCCCGTTGAGCGCCAGCGGTCCCGCCAGCGTCGTCACTCCGAAGGGCATCGGCGGATCGCCCGCGACGTGGCGCAACCACGCCATCCCGGCCAGAAGCACCGCCGCACCAAGCGCGATGCGCGCCGTGAGGATGCGCGTGCCGAACCGCCCGGTGACCCAGCTGCCGACCATCACCCCCAAGGGGAAGGGTGCCGTGGCCAGTCCCGATTCCAGCGGGCTGAGGCCGAAGCCGGTCTGAAAATAGATGGCCAGCACCAGGAACATCCCCGGAATGGCCGAGAAATGCAGCATCACCACGGTCACGCCCGACAGGAAGCCGCCATCGCGCAGCAGCGCGACCGGCAGGAGCTGCTCGCGGCCCGCGTGTTCCAGCGCGTGCTGCCGGCGCAGGAACAGCGCCGCCACCGGCACCGCCAAGGCCAGCAGCGCCAGCGACCACCACGGCCAGCCCAGCAGCGGCCCCTCGATCATCGGCAGCACGACCAGCGTCACGGCCAGCGCGAAAAGCGCCACCCCCGGCCAGTCGATCGCCATGCCGCGCGCCGAATCCAGCCTCGGAATCAGCTTCATCCCGCCCAACACGACCAGAAGCCCCACAGGCAGGTTCACGAGGAAAATCGGCCGCCAGTCCAGCCCATAGAGGTCGGCGGTGATCAGCAGCCCGCCCAGAAGCGGCCCTGTCACTGCGCCGAGGCTGACGACGACGCCCGCCAGCGCGAAGGCGCGGGCCTTCTGGTCCGGCGGAAAGATCACATGCATGATCGCCATGACCTGCGGCACCATCATGGCCCCGCCGATGCCCTGCAGCGCCCGCGCCCCGATCAGGACGCCGATGCCCGGAGCCAGACCGCACAGCACCGACGCCAGCGTGAACAACGCCACCCCCGACAGGAACAGCCGCTTGCGGCCCAGCTTGTCGCCGAACCGCCCGCAGGGCAGCAGCGCCACCGCGAAGGCCAGCACATAGGCGGCCGAGATCCACTCGATCTGCGTCTCTGTCGCGTTCAGGTCGGCCTTGATCGAGGGCAGAGCCACGTTGACGATGCTGACATCGACCAGGTTCATGAAGTTGCCCATCAGCAGCAGCACCGTCGCCGCCCAGGGGTTGCCGACCCGGCCGGGGTCTTTCGGTTCCGTCATCAAAGCCTCCGGTGATCTGGCCGCGCCGGTCGAACCGTGGCGCAGGCCTGCGGGTTCCGCAACGGCGAACGGCCCCGGTGTCGCACCGGGGCCGTCCAAGGGATCGGGTCGCGGATCAGGACAGGCCGATCAGGCCCATGCTCTCCAGCTTCAGCAGCACCTGATGGGCGGCGCTGTCCACGTCGATGTCGGTGGTGTCGACGCGCAGCTCGGGCTTCGCGGGCTCCTCATAGGGGTCCGAAATCCCGGTGAACTCCTTGATCTTGCCTTCGCGGGCCAGCTTGTAGAGGCCCTTGCGGTCCCGGCGCTCGCACTCCTCCAGGGGGGTGGCGACATGGACCTCGACGAAGGCGCCGCCGGCCTCGACCATCTCGCGGACCGCACGGCGGGTCGCGGTATAGGGCGCGATGGGCGCGCAGATCGCGATGCCGCCGTTCTTGGTGATCTCGGAGGCGACATAGCCGATGCGCTTGATGTTGATGTCGCGGTGCTCCTTGGAGAAGCCCAGCTCCGACGACAGGTGCTTGCGCACCACGTCACCGTCCAAGAGCGACACGGGACGCCCGCCCATCTCCATCAGCTTGACCATCAGCGCATTGGCGACGGTCGACTTGCCCGAACCCGACAGGCCGGTGAAGAACACCGTGAAGCCCTGCTTGGCGCGCGGGGGCGAGGTGCGGCGCAGCTGCTGGACCACCTCGGGGAAGCTGAACCATTCCGGGATGTCCAGCCCCTCGCGCAGGCGGCGGCGCAGCTCGGTGCCGCTGATGTCCAGGACGGTGCAGCCCTCGGGGACCTCGTTGGCGGGGAAATACTGGGCCTTCTCCTGCACATAGACCATGTGCTTGAAGTCCACCATCTCGACGCCGATCTCGGACTGGTGCTGCTTGAACAGCTCCTGCGCGTCATAGGGACCATAGAAGTCCTGGCCCTGGCTGTTCTTGCCCGGTCCGGCATGGTCGCGGCCGACGATGAAATGCGTGACGCCATGGTTGGCGCGGATCAGCCCGTGCCAGACCGCCTCGCGCGGGCCCGCCATGCGCATGGCCAGGTTCAGCAGCGACAGGTTGGTCGTGGCCGCCGGATACTTGTCCAGCACCGCCTCATAGCAGCGCACGCGGGTGAAGTGGTCCACGTCGCCGGGCTTCGTCATGCCGACGACGGGATGGATCAGCAGGTTGGCCTGTGCCTCGCGCGCGGCGCGGAAGGTCAGCTCCTGATGCGCGCGGTGCAGCGGGTTGCGGGTCTGGAAGGCCACGATCCGGCTCCAGCCCAGCTTCTTGAAAAAGGCGCGCAGTTCGTTGGGCGTGTTGCGGCGGGCGCGGAAATCGTAATGCGTCGGCGCCTGCAGACCCTTGACCGGGCCGCCCAGATAGACCGGGCCCGCGACGTTGTGCAGATAGTTGACGGCCGGGTGGGCCAGATCGTCGGCGCCGAAGACCTTCTCGGCCTCGCGCGACTTGTTCGGGACCCATTTGTCGGTGACCGACATGACCGCCAGGATCACGCCTTCCTGATCGCGCAGCGCGATGTCGGTGCCCGGCTCCAGCCCGCCGGCAAAGGCCTCGGACACGTCCAGGGTGATCGGCATCGGCCACAGCGCGCCCGAGGACAGGCGCATCTCCTCGACCACGCCGTCATAGTCGGCCTGGGTCAGGAAGCCCTTCAGCGGGTTGAAGCCGCCGTTCATCAGCAGCTCCAGATCGCAGATCTGGCGCGGCGTCAGGTCCCAGCTGGGCATGGTGCCGGCATCGTCCTTCAGCGACGCGGCCGCCGCCTCGGAGACGTAGAGTTCGGGAATCGGGCTATGGTTCGGCAGGGTCATGTTCGGCGCTCGTGGTTTGCACAGGTCAGATCAACACGCGCATCCGAAGGCGGCCGCGTGACTCGGTCGCACCCATACCGGCGTGAAAAGCGATATTCAAGTCTGGGAAAACGGTAGAGGCGCGAATGGGCGCAGTGTTGCGCAGGAACCGCGCCCGCGTCATAGGTTGATGCCCTCAAGCGAGAAGAGAGACCGCCATGACCGCCACAGATCCCCTGCGCGCCCTTGACCGGGAGGAACGCGAGCTGGACGCCCAGAGCCAGCCCGACATCCTGACCACGCTGGACGACCGGCAGCTGACCACGCTGATCGGGCTGCTGCGCCTGCGCCGCAACCGCGCGCGCGACATCTCCGCCCGTCAGGGCCGCGAGATGCGCGGCAAGGTGGCGCCCAAGGGCTCGACCGCCGCGGGCGGAAACGAGGGCACCCGCAGCAAGGCCGAACTGCTGACCGCCGCGCTGGACCGGGCCACGGCCGAGCGCGAGCGTCGCGGCACGGTCAGCTGACCGCCGCGACCAGGCCCTCGGGGGCGGGGTTCGCCTCGCCCAGAGCCGCCAGATAGTGTTCCGCGTCCAGCGCCGCCATGCAGCCCATGCCCGCGCTGGTCACCGCCTGCCGATAGACGTGATCGGTCAGGTCGCCCGCCGCGAAGACGCCCGGGATCGAGGTGCGGGTGCTGCCCGGCTCGACCTTGACGTAGCCGCCATTGTGCAGCTCCAGCTGGTCCTTGACCAGGTCGCTGGCCGGGGCATGCCCGATCGCCACGAAGACGCCGTCGGCGGCGATGGTCCGGGTCGTGCCGTCGCGCAGGTCGCGCAGCACCGCCCCGGTGACGCCGGCGGGCGCCTCGGTGCCGGTGATCTCGGCCAGCTCGGCGTTCCAGACGACCTCGACCTTGGGATGGGCGAACAGGCGGTTCTGCAGGATCTTCTCGGCGCGCAGGCTGTCGCGGCGATGGACCAGGGTCACCTTGCTGGCAAAGCGCGTCAGGAACAGCGCCTCCTCGACCGCGGTGTTGCCGCCGCCGATCACCACCACCTCGCGATTGCGATAGAAGAACCCGTCGCAGGTCGCGCAGGCGCTGACGCCGAAGCCCTTGAACTTCTCCTCCGACGGCAGGCCCAGCCAGCGCGCCTGCGCGCCCGTGGCCAGGATCACCGCATCGGCCGTGACCACGCGCCCGCTGTCGCAGGTCGCGACGAAGGGACGCTGGCCAAGGTCGAGGGAGGTCACCATGTCGATCACGATCTCGGCACCCATGGCGCGGGCATGGGCCTCCATCTTGATCATCAGCTCGGGGCCCTGAATCTCGGTCTCGCCGGGCCAGTTCTCCACTTCGGTGGTGATGGTCAGCTGTCCGCCGGGTTGCATCCCCTGGATCAGCATCGGTTCCAGCATGGCGCGGGCGGCGTAGACGGCGGCGGTATAGCCGGCGGGACCCGATCCCACGATCAAAAGTTTCACATGGCTGCGTTCGGTCATCTTGCGCCCCTTTCGCGGTTTGTGCATGAGGTAGTCCCTCGCGCGCCGGACTGCAACGCATCCCCGCCCCGGATCGACCTCGACAAGATTGTTGCGCCGGACGGGGCGGCATTGTAGTTTCCGGCAACTCCAAGACCCGAAACAGAAAGACAATCATGGCCGGCGCCAAACTGGACGACATCGACCGCAAGATCCTCGCCGAACTTCAGGCCGATGGGCGCATGACCAATGTCGAGCTGGCCCGGCGTGTCGGCATCTCGGCGCCGCCCTGCCTGCGGCGCGTGCGCACGCTGGAGGAGCTGGGCTACATCCGCGGCTATCACGCCGACATCGACGCGCGCGAGCTGGGATTCGAGGTGCAGGTCTTTGCCATGGTGCGCCTCGCGTCGCAATCCGAACGCGACCTGTCGGCCTTCGAGGCGCTGGTCCAGGAATGGCCGCTGGTCCGCGAATGCCACATGCTGAACGGTGAGATCGACTTCATCCTGAAATGCATCTCGCCGGACCTCTCCACCTTCCAGCGTTTCCTGACCAACAGCCTGACCGCCGCGCCCAACGTCGCCTCGGTCAAGACCTCGCTGGTGATCCGGGGCGCCAAGGACCTGCCCGCCGTCCCCTTCGAGATCGTCGAGGAACGCGTCCGCGAAGCGGGCTGATCCTTGCGCAGGCTGGCCCGGCTGACGCTGCTGATCTGGTCGCTGGCCAGCGTCGCGCTGACGGGCTGGATGCTGGCTCAGAACCCCTTCGCCGCCCCGCTGGTCGATCGCGGCCTGTCCGAGGCGCGCTTGGCGCTGGACCGCGCGGTCGCGGCGCGGGCGACACCGGACTGGCTGATCCCGCGGCTGCGCGCGGCGCTGGACGCAGGCGACCGCCCGATGGTGCAGATGCTGTCAGATCTGGCCCGCGATCAGGGAACGCCCCTGCCCGCCGACCTGCGCGCCCGTGCGGATGCCGCGCTGGACGTGGGCATGATGCAGACCCTGTCCGATTGCGGCGCCTGCATGCGCGACGTGACGGCCTGCCCCAGCCTGGCTCTGGTGGCGGCCTGCACCCTGCCCTTCGAGCTGTCGCCCGCGGGCGACGCGGCCGCCCTGATCCGGCAGGGCGGCACCTGGGCCACGGGCGGCGATCCGGACGGGATCGAGGCGGCCCTCGCCACGCTCGGCCTTGCCGCCACGGCCGGCACGCTGGTGACCGCCGGCGGCAGCCTGCCGCTCAAGGGCGCGGCCACCACGCTGCGCGTCGCGCGTCGCGCCGATGCGTTGTCACCGGGCATGACGCGCGCCCTGAGCGCGGCCGCGCGCAGCCCCGCCCCGGCCCGTGCCCTGTCGGGCATTGCCGCGGATGTCGCGACCATCGGGCGGCACGCCTCGGTCGGACAGGTGCTGCCGGTGCTGCGGCTGGCGGATGATCAGGCGGAGCTGGGCCGCCTTGCGCGCCTCTCCGAAGCGGCAGGCCCCCGGACGGGCCGCACACTGACGGTGCTGGGCAAATCCGACAGCCTGCGCCTGATGCGCCGCGTGGCGGACGCGGCGATGGCGGCGGCGGCGCTGATCGGGCTGGTCATGGGACAGATCGCGGCGCTGATCGGCGCGGCGGTGCAGATGGCGCTGCGCCGCGCGCTGGCCCCCGCGCCGGCGCGCCGCCGACCGCCGCCGCTGCGCGCGCCCTACAGGGCGATGGCGCTGATCAGGCGTCCGTAATCGGGCTGACCCTCATGCGTGGCACGGCGATAGCTGAAGAAGCGGTCCGGGTCGGAATAGGTGCAGTGGCGCGACCATTCGGCCTCGACCCCCGCGGCGCGCAGACGCGACAGGCCAAAGCCGGGCAGATCGAACATGGGCCGCCCGTTCGGCCCGCCGGAGAAGAAGCGCTGGTTCTCTTCGTCCTCGGTCAGGAACTCCTCCATGAACTCGGGGCTGACCTCATAGGCGCGCTGGCTGATGGTCGGGCCGATCACCGCGCGGATGCGCGTGGCGCCCAGATCGCGCATGGCGTCCACGGTCGCTTCGACCACCCCGGAAAGCGCCCCGCGCCAGCCGGCATGGCAGGCGCCGACGACGCCCGCCGCGGGGTCGGCCAGCAGCACCGGCTGACAATCCGCGGTCAGCACGGCGACGGCCACGTCGCGGCGGCGCGTAACCAGACCGTCGGCGCGGATCTCCTTGACCGTCTCGACATCGTCGCCTTCGGCCAGGGTCACGACATCGGCGGAATGGACCTGCTTGACGGTCGCCAGCAGGCCCGCCGACACGCCCATCGCACCCGCGACGCGGGCGCGGTTGACCAGCACCATCTCGCTCTGGTCGCTGGAGCGGCGGCCGCAGTTCAGCCCCGCGAACAGCCCCGAGGACGCGCCGCCCTTGCGGGTGAAGAAGCCGTGCTTCACGTCGGAAAGCAGCGGATGGGTCAGGATTTCAAGCGTCGTCTGCATGGGCCTCCAGAGGTGCGAACCCCGGCACCGGCGGCGCGGAACGGGGCCAGATCGCGATTGCCTTGAACAGGTGACCCATTTCCTGCGGATGGGTCAAGCGCCGATGGGCGGCCACGGCCCCCGCATCGCCCGCGCGGGCCAGCGCCTCGACCCGGGCCGAGATGCCGAGTGCCTCCAGCCAGTCGCCCTGACGGACCGGAGCCGAGACCGCAGCGCCGCCCCGGACCGCCGCCGCCGCCAGCGCCGCGAAATCGACATGCGCGGTCAGGTCCGCCTCTCCGGGATGGGCCAGCGGGTCTTCGGGCGCATGGTCGCGCAACGCTTGGAACGTGTCGCCATAGCCGTTCCAGCCGCCGTAATCGATCAGGATCGCCGCGCCCCCATGGGCCGCGATGCGGCGCGCCACGGCCTCGGCGAAGGCCGCGCCCTCGGGGCAGTCCTCGACGATGTCGCCGGGGCGGCCGGGGCGGTCCAGTGGCACGACGGGTCCCAACCCGATGCGCAGGCCGGTCTCCGACAGTCCGACCATCCGCTCTCGCCATCCTTCTGGGGTCATCTGGAACTGTCGGATCGGCAGGGCGTCTATGAATTCGTTCCCGATCAGAAACAATGGCTTGTCTGCTATATCCTCGATGGTGTCGAGATGCCTGACATCGCCCAATCTCTCGCGCTGCACCTGACGCAGATGCGGTGACGCCTCGATCAGCGCGACCTCGGCTGCGTCGGTCAGACCCGGCACGCGGGCCATGACGCGCAGCATGTCGGCCATCAGCGTGCCGCGGCCGGGGCCTGGTTCCACCAGGGCGATCGCCTCCGGACGGCCCTGGTCGATCCAGGCCTGCGCCAAGGCCAAGCCGCACAGCTCTCCGAACATCTGGTGGATCTCGGGGGCGGTAGTGAAGTCGCCCGCCCTCCCGAAGGGATCGCGTGTCGCGTAATAGCCGTGGCGGCCGTCCATCAGGCAGATGCGCATGTATTCGGCCAGGCTGATCGGCCCGGTCGCCCGGATGCGTGCCGCGATCAACCCGGCCAGCGGGGTCACAGGCGCGGCCTGCGCCGCGCGGCGGCGATCAGTGCCAGCCCGATCAGCACCATGGGCAGCGACAGCAGCTGCCCCATGGTCAGGCCCAGGACCGGCCCGCCGACGACATGGCCGAGCGGATTGTCCGGGGTGATGAACTGAGCGTCGGCCACGCGGAACAGTTCAACGACCATCCGCGCAAGACCGTAGCCCGCCAGGAAGATGCCGAAGGCCAGGCCCGGACGGCGCAGCCCGCCCGCACGCACCACCGCGAACAGGATCAGGCCCAGAAGCAGCCCCTCCAACCCCGCCTCATAGAGCTGGCTGGGATGGCGCGCGCAGGGGCCGACGATGCCGGGACAGCTCTGGGCGGCCTCGCCGGGGAAGACGACGCCCCAGGGCAGGTCGGTCGGCCGCCCCCACAGTTCGGCATTGATGAAGTTGGCGATGCGCCCGAAGAAGATGCCGATGGGCGCCACGACCGCCATCGCGTCCGCCAGCCGCAGCAGCGGCACGCCCTGCGACCGCGCCCAGGCCCAGGTTGCGACGATCACCCCGGCGAAACCGCCGTGAAAGCTCATCCCGCCCTGCCAGACCTTCACGATCTCCAGCGGGTTAGCCATGTAATAGGCCGGTTCATAGAACAGCACGAAGCCCAAGCGGCCGCCGACGATCACCCCCAGGATGACCCAGGTCAGCAGATCGTCCACCCTATCGGGCGCGGTGGGCGGCGTGCCGCCCCAGATCGCCGGGCGGTGCATCATCGCCACGATCAGCCGCCAGCCCAGGATCAGACCCGCCAGATAGGCCAGCGCATACCAGCGCAGCGAGAGCGAGAACCCGCCCAGGGTCAGGGTGAAGATCTCGGGCGAGATGTCGGGAAAGGGGATCATGGAACCTCGGCTGTGCTGTGCGCGCGCACGCTAGTCGCCAAGCCCGCGGTGTCAACATTGAACCCCGGCGCCAACCGGACCATATAGGGTGCAACGACCCGCAGGAGACCCGAGCCATGACCACCCAGAACCGCTTCTTCGACGACATGTCCAAGCTGATGACCAACGCCATGGGCGTGGCCCAGGGCGCCCGGACCGAGGCCGAGACGGCGATGAAAAGCTGGATCGACCGCTGGCTGGCCGATCGCGACTTCGTGACCCGCGAGGAGTTCGAGGCCGTGCGCGAGATGGCAATTAAGGCCCGCACCGAGAATGCCGAGCTGAAGGCCCGTCTGGACGCGCTGGAGACGCCGGCGACGCCCGCCCCCGCGGCCGACGCGTAAGCGCGGCGACGCTCAGGGGCGCAGCGCCGTCTGCCCGATCAGCGCGCCCGCCGCGTCGTAGACCAGCACCGCGTCGTCATCCGTCAGCACGACGATGCGGTCGCGGGCGAAGGTCACCGCGGCGGCGCTCGCCCCGTCGGGCAGCGTGATCGCCTCGGGCAGGTCGGGCAGCACCGGCCGGTCCAGCCGCAGCCACAGCAGCGCCACGACGGCGATCATCCCCAAGCCCATCACCAGCGTCAGCCCCGTGACCAGCGTCTTGAGAAAGCGCAGTTCCGGGACGGCTTTCGCCGCCACCTTCCAGTCGGTATCATCCTGCGCCATGTCGATCCTCTCCGTCACCATCCCGGCGAACCCGCCTGACCGTCTTGATAAGGCGCTTGCCCTGGCGGTGCCAGACGAAGCCGCCCTGTCGCGGTCGCGCCTGGCGCGGCTGATCGCGGACGGTGCCGTCGCGGGGCCGGACGGCCCGGCCACCGACGTGAAGGCCCGCGTCTCCGAGGGGCAGGAATACCGCATCACCCTGGCCGCCCCCGAACCCGTCGAGACCCGCCCCGAGGCGATCCCGCTGGAGATCGTGCATGAGGACGATGACCTGATCGTGATCGACAAGCCCGCCGGAATGGTCGTCCATCCCGCGCCGGGCAGCCCGTCGGGCACGCTGGTCAACGCGCTTCTGGCCCATTGCGGCGATTCGCTGTCGGGCATCGGCGGAGAACGCAGGCCCGGCATCGTGCACCGCATCGACAAGGACACCTCGGGCCTGCTGGTGGTGGCGAAATCGGACCGCGCGCATCACGGCCTCGCCGCGCAGTTCGAGGCGCACAGCGCCACCCGCCGCTATCTGGCGCTGGCGCATGGGGTGATCGACGCGGCCGATCCGCGCCTGCGCGGCACCCCCGGCGTCAGCTTCGAGGACGGTCAGGTCCTGCGCATCGCCACGAATCTCGGCCGCCACCCGACCGACCGGCAGCGGCAGGCGGTCGTCGCCCAGGGACGCCACGCCGTGACGCGCGCCCGACTGATCGAACGGTTCGGCACCCCGCCTTCGGCCATGCTGGTCGAATGCCGGCTGGAGACCGGGCGCACGCATCAGATCCGCGTCCACATGGCCCATTGCGGGCTGGGTCTGGTCGGCGATCCGACCTATGGCGGCGCGCGGCGGGCCTCGGCCAAGGCGCTTGGCACTGCGACCGCGTCCGCGCTGCAGGCCTTTTCGCGGCAGGCTCTGCATGCGGCGCATCTGGGCTTCGTCCATCCGGTGACCGGGCAGGCCCTGTCCTTCGACAGCGCGCTTCCCGCCGACATGCAGGACCTGCTGGACCGGCTTCGCACGCCCTCTTGACGCAGGGGTCCGGGATGCACAGATGACGGTGTTCCCTCGGATGCGTCATCCTGTCCAGGAACCTGGCCGATCGACGCTGCGTTACCGGGTCTCTGCGAAAGGCTAGTATCATGGCGACCTATGGAAATCTTCCCGCCCCCAGTCCCGAACAGGGCCTGAACCGCTATCTGCAGGAGATCCGGAAGTTCCCCCTGCTGGAACCCGAAGAGGAATACATGCTGGCCAAGGCCTGGGCCGACCATGAGGACAGCGAGGCCGCGCACCGTCTGGTCACCAGCCACCTGCGCCTGGCCGCCAAGATTGCCATGGGCTATCGCGGCTACGGCCTGCCCCAGGCCGAGGTCATCAGCGAGGCCAATGTCGGCCTGATGCAGGCGGTCAAGCGATTCGATCCCGAACGCGGCTTCCGTCTGGCGACCTACGCGATGTGGTGGATCCGCGCCTCGATCCAGGAATACATCCTGCGGTCCTGGTCCCTGGTCAAGATGGGCACCACCAGCGCACAGAAGAAGCTGTTCTTCAACCTGCGAAAGGCCAAGTCCAAGATCGGCGCGCTGGAGGAGGGCGACCTTCGCCCCGAGAACGTCGCCCAGATCGCGACCGAGCTGAACGTGACCGAGAAGGAAGTCATCGACATGAACCGCCGCCTGTCGGGCGGCGACGCGTCGCTGAACGCGCAGGTCGGGTCGGGCGATGGCGAATCCGCCGCACAGTGGCAGGACTGGCTGGAGGATACCGACGCCAACCAGGCCGAGGCCTATGCCGAATCCGAGGAGCTGCACACGCGGCGTCGGATGCTGGTCGATGCGATGGACGTCCTGAACGACCGCGAGAAGGACATCCTGATGGAGCGTCGCCTGCGCGACGATCCGATGACGCTGGAGGACCTGTCGGCCCGCTACAGCGTGTCGCGCGAACGAATCCGGCAGATCGAGGTCCGCGCCTTCGAGAAGCTTCAGGACCGCATGCGCGTTCTGGCCCGCGAGAAGGGCATGCGCATCGCCGAGACGGTCGAATAGGCCACGCCGCGCGGCGCATTGCATAGGGGCCGTGCGGGGCGTTATGGTCGGGTGACCCTGCAGGACGACCCCTTGCCATGCGCCCGCCCCCCTCTGCCGCCCCCTCCGGAGCGGCGCCCCTGACTGCCCTGACGGAGTTCCAGCGCCTCGAGGCGCAGGGCCTGTGGCGCGAGTCGCCCGGGACCGAACCGCGCGAGGTGATCGTGTCGGTGGGCGAGGCGACGCTGACCCTGATGGACCCCCGCACCGACCGCCCCCTGTCGCATTGGTCGCTTCCGGCGGTCGCGCAGACCAATCCGGGCCGCATTCCGGCGATCTACACCCCCAATGCCGGCGCCCCTGACGAGACGGTCGAGATCGAGGACCCGCTGATGATCGAGGGGATCGAGCGGGTCCAGCGCGCCATCGCCAGCCACCGCGCGACGCCTGGCCGCCTGCGCCGGGTCGCGGCGGCCTTGGGCGTGGTGGGCATGATCCTGCTGGCGATCCTGTGGATGCCCGATGCGCTGATCCGCCATGCCGCCCGCATCGCGCCGCCCGCGCAGGCGCGCGGCGTCGGGCTGGCCGTGATGGCCGATCTGGAGCGCAGCGCGGGGGCGGTGTGCCGTCGCAATTCGGGGCAGCAGGTGCTGAACTGGATCTCGCCGCGCCTGATCGGGGCCGATGCGCTGGTCCAGGTGCTGCCGGGGCCGCTGAACGGGGCGCTGCGCCTGCCGGGGGACCTCTATGTGCTGGGCAACGACCTGTTGATGGCCAGCCCCGGCCCGGAGGCACCGGCGGGGCATCTGATCGCCGCGGGACTGGCGGTGGACGACAAGACCGTGACGCTGGACGCGCTGCGCCATGCCGGGCTGCTGTCCGCGCTGCGGCTGATGACCATCGGCAGTCTGCCGCAGCGCGCGATGGAGGGCTATGGAGAGGTCCTTCTGTCGCGCGCCCTGCCCCGGCCGGACCTTGCCGCCCTGCCCCCGGTCTTTGCCGAACGCGGCCTGTCGACCGAACCCTTCGCGCGCAGCATCGACCCGACCGGCGCCGCCGTCATGCCGCTGATCGAGGCCGATCCGATCCGACAGGGCACCGCGCCCCAGCAGCTGCTGACCGACGAACAGTGGCTGGCCCTGCAGCAGATCTGCGCGGGCTGAGCGTCAGACGAACTGTTCGCGCAGCAGCCGCTCGTCCAGGCCATGGCCCGGATCGAACAGCAGCCGGTGGCGGATGTCCTGGGCGCTGCGGATCTCCACGCGGGTGACATGGCGGACCGAGCGGCTGTCGGCATCGGCCATCACCGGGCGGCGGTCGGCGTTCAGCACCTCGACCACGACCTCGGCCCCCTTGGGCAGCAGCGCGCCGCGCCAGCGCCGGGGCCGGAAGGGTGCGATCGCGGTCAGCGCCAAGACCTCGGACCCGATGGGCAGGATCGGCCCATGCGCCGAATAGTTGTAGGCCGTGGACCCCGCGGGCGTCGAGACCAGCGCGCCGTCGCAGACCAGCTCCTCCATCCGCATGCGGCCGTCGACATGGATGCGCAGCTTGGCGGCCTGCGGCCCCTCGCGCAGCAGGCTGACCTCGTTGATGGCCAGCGCCTCGGTGCAGGTGCCGTCGGCGCAGGTCGCGCGCATGCGCAGCGGGTTGATGACCGTCTCCTCGGCGCGCATCAGACGCTCGGGCAGGCCGCCTTCGGAATAGGCGTTCATCAGGAAGCCCACAGTGCCGCGGTTCATGCCATAGACCGGCAGGTCGCGCCCCTGCGTCGCATGCAGCGTCTGCAGCATGAACCCGTCCCCGCCAAGCGCCACGACCACGTCCGCGCCCTCGATCGGGACTTGGCCATAGCGCGCCGTCAGCGCCGTCAGCGCGGCGCGCGCATGATCGGCATGGCTTGCGGTGAAATGCATGTGGGGCGTCATCGGCCGTCCTGTCCCTGATCGACCCGCACCATCACGCGCCCCCGCCGCGATGACAAGCCCCCGCCACCGCGCGCACCCCGCGTCGCGGCAGGCCCGATGCGGGTCGTTTTGTCACTTTCGGCATGCACGACGTTGCGTTAAAAGACGCCCACCCAACGCCGCCCCAGCCCAAGAAGGACGCAAGACCGATGAACGCACCGACCCGCGACAACGGCTTCTTCACCGAAACCCTGGCCAGCCGTGACCCCGACATTGCCCGCGCGATCACCCAGGAACTGGGCCGCCAGCGCGATGAGATCGAGCTGATCGCCTCCGAGAACATCGTCAGCCGCGCCGTGATGGAGGCCCAGGGGTCCGTCCTGACCAACAAGTATGCCGAGGGCTATCCGGGCAAGCGCTATTACGGCGGCTGCCAGTATGTCGACATCGCCGAGACCCTGGCCATCGACCGCGCCAAGGAGCTGTTCGGCTGCGAATACGCCAACGTCCAGCCCAACAGCGGCAGCCAGATGAACCAGGCCGTGTTCCTGGCCCTGCTGCAGCCCGGCGACACCTTCATGGGCCTTGACCTGAATTCGGGAGGCCACCTGACCCACGGCTCGCCCGTGAACATGTCGGGCAAGTGGTTCAACGTCGTCAGCTATGGCGTGCGCCAGCAGGACCATCAGCTGGACATGGACGCGATCGCCGAGAGCGCGCGCCAGCACAAGCCCAAGCTGATAATCGCGGGCGGCACCGCCTACAGCCGCACCTGGGACTGGGCCGCCTTCCGCGCCATCGCGGATGAGGTGGGCGCCTATCTGATGGTGGACATGGCCCATATCGCGGGCCTGGTCGCGGGCGGCGCGCATCCCTCGCCCGTGCCGCACGCGCATGTGGTCACCTCGACCACGCACAAGTCGCTGCGCGGTCCCCGTGGCGGCCTGATCCTGACCAACGACGCGGACATCGCCAAGAAGATCAACAGCGCCGTGTTCCCCGGCCTGCAGGGCGGTCCGCTGATGCATGTGATCGCCGCCAAGGCCGTGGCCTTTGGCGAGGCGCTGCGCCCCGAGTTCAAGACGTATGCCCAGCAGGTCGTGAAGAACGCCGCCGCCATGGCGGACGAGCTGATGAAGGGCGGCATCGACATCGTGTCGGGCGGCACCGACAACCACCTGTGCCTGGCCGACCTGCGCCCGAAGGGCGTGACCGGCAAGGCGACCGAGGCCGCCCTGGGCCGCGCGCACATCACCTGCAACAAGAACGGCGTGCCCTTCGACCCCGAGAAGCCCTTCGTGACCTCGGGTATCCGTCTCGGCGCGCCGGCCGGCACCACCCGCGGCTTTGCCGAGGCGGAGTTCCGCCAGATCGCCCGCTGGATCGTCGAGGTCGTCGACGGCCTGGCCGCCAACGGCGAGGAGGGCAATGCCGCCGTCGAGGCCAAGGTCCGCGACGAGGTCTCGGCCCTCTGCGCCCGCTTCCCGCTGTATCAGGGCCTGTGATCCGTCCCTGATTGCCGCGAACAGGCCCGCCGCACCCCCTGCGGCGGGCCTTTTTCGTCCTGCGGGTTTGCGCATCCTGCAGAATCCGGCCATGGTCCGCCAGTCAAGACAAAGGGGGGACAATCCATTGACGACACCAACCGACACCCCGCGCTGGAGCCTGGTCGGCCCGGGCCTGGTGGTCGCCGCGACCGGGGTCGGCGCCGCCGACCTGATCGCCACCACCGTCGCGGGCAGCAAGTACGGCTATGCCCTGCTCTGGGCCGTGATCGCGGGCTGCATCATGAAGATCGTCCTCGTCGAGGGCGCGGGCCGCTACAGCCTCGCCACCGGCAACACGATCTTCGAGGGCTGGGCCACGCTCGGCAAATGGACCAGCTGGTATTTCGGGCCTTACATCGTGATCTGGGGCTTCGTCTATGGCGCGGCGGCCATGGCGGGCACGGGGCTGGCGCTCTATTCGCTGATGCCGTTCATGGGGGTCCCGGCCTGGGGCATCCTGTCGGGCGTCCTGGGCATGGCGCTGGTCTGGTCGGGCCGCTACGACCGGTTCGAGCGCGTGCTGACCGCCATGGTCATCCTGATGTTCATCGCCATGGTCTTGGCCGCCGCCGCTACCCTGCCCAACCTGGGTGAGATCGCGACCGGCCTGGTGCCGATGATCCCGGACGGCGCGATGATCAACGTCCTTTCGGTCGCGGGCGGCGTCGGCGGCACGATCACGCTGGCGGCCTATGGCTACTGGCTGCGCGAGAAGGGCTGGAACAGCCCGCGCTTCATGTCGGTCATGCGCATCGACAACGCGGTCGCCTATCTGGTCACCGGCCTCTTCGTGGTCGCCACGCTGATCGTGGGGGCCGAGCTGCTCTATTCGGCGGGCATCGCGGTCGGCAACGGCGATCAGGGCATGGTCGATCTGGCCCGCGTGCTGGGCGAACGCTATGGCCCGTGGATGAGCAAGCTGTTCCTGATCGGCTTCTTCGCCGCCTCCTACAGCTCGCTGATCGGGGTGTGGAACGGGGTCAGCCTGATGTTCGCGGACTTCCTGGGCCATGCGCAGGGCAAGCCGCACGCCCATCCCGACCGCCTGGCGGGCGGGCGCTACTATCGCGCCTACATCGTCTGGCTGACCATCCCGCCCATGGCGATGCTGTTCCTGGGCCAACCGGTGCTGCTGATCCTGGCCTATGGCGTCTTGGGCGCGCTGTTCATGCCGTTCATGTCGGTCACGCTGCTCTGGATCCTGAACACCGACCGCGTGCCCGCCGAATGGCGCAACAAGCCGCTGACCAACATCCTGCTGGTGCTGTGCACGCTGGCCTTCGCGGCGCTGGCGGTCGATCAGCTGCGCGGCTCGATCATGAAGCTGTTCTAGGACTGCCAGCCGGGCTTGCGCTTCTCGAAGAAGGCCGAGATCCCCTCGGGGGCCTCGGCGCCCTGCCAGACGGCGACCAGCCGATCGATGCTGTCCTCGATGACGGCGGCGTCGATGCGCGGACCAAGCGCGCGGCACTGCGCCTTGGCCGCCGCGACCGCTCCCGGCGCCGCCTGCAGGAAGGGGGCCACCTCGGCCTCCACCGCCGCATCCAGCTCCGCCGCCGCGACGCGACGCGACACCAGGTTCAGGTTCACGGCCTCCGCGGCATCGAACAGCCGCGCCGAAAAGAACACCCGCCGCGCCGCAGGCTCGCCCATGCGGGCCAGCACATAGGGACCGATGGTCGCGGGGATCAGGCCCAGCCTGACCTCGGTCAACCCGAACCGCGCCGTGTCGGCGGCCACGACGATGTCGCTGACCGCCATCATGCCCACGCCCCCCCCGAAGGCATTGCCCTGAACCCGCGCGATCACCGGCTTGGGCAGCAGGTTCAGCGCCGAGAGCATTCCGGCCAGCGCCCGCGCCCCCTCGCGCCGCGTCGCGTCATCCGCGGCCATCTGCTCGCGCATCCAGCCCAGATCACCGCCCGCGCAGAAGCTGCCGCCTTCGGCCGCCAGGATCACGACGCGCACGGCCGGGTCAGCGCCCAGATCGGCGGCGGCCTGGGTCAGCTCGTCCATCATCGGGCGGGACAGGGCGTTGTGCTTTTCCGCACGCGTCAGCCACAGGGTCGCCACGCCACGGTCGTCGCGGTCGATGCGGATGGTGTCAGGCATCGGGGGCCTCCCTCAGGGCGCGGGCCATGGCGGCGACGCGGGTGATGATCTCCATGTCCAGCCCATGCGCGAAACCGCGCGCGTCCAGGTGCCGGGCCAGAGCCTCGGTCGCGACATTGCCTGCCGCGCCCGGTGCATAGGGGCAACCGCCCAGGCCGCCCACGGCGGCGTCGAACACCCGCAATCCACGGTCCAGGCTGACATCCACATTCTGCAGCGCCCGCCCGGCGGTGTCGTGGTAATGCCCGGCCAGACGGTCGGCGGGCAGCTCCTCCAGCACGGCGGCCAGCATGGCGTCGATGGTTTCGGGGCGGCCCTGCCCGATCGTGTCGCCCAGGCTGATCTGCCGGCAGCCCATGTCGCGCAGCGCGGCGGCCACGCGGGCCACGGCGGCCGGCGCCACCGGCCCGTCGAAGGGACAGTCGGTCACCACGCTGACATAGCCGCGCAGCGCCATGCCATCGGCCTGCGCCTGCGCCGCCACGGGGGCCATCCGCGCCAGGCTTTCGGCGTTGCTGGCGTTCAGGTTCGCCCGGCTGAACCCCTCCGATGCGCTGGCAAAGACCGCGACCGTGTCGGCCCGCGCCGCCCGCGCCGCCTGATAGCCGCGCAGGTTCGGCGTCAGCACCGCATAGCGCGTGCCGGGGCGGCGGGTGATGCCCGCCATGACCTCGGCCCCGTCCGCCATCTGCGGCACCCAAGCCGCGGGGACGAAGCTGGTGACCTCGATGTCCTCGAAGCCAGCCTGGCTCAGCAGGTCGACCAGGGCGATCTTGTCGGCGGTGGGGATCAGCCGCTTCTCGTTCTGGAGCCCGTCGCGGGGGCCCATCTCGAAGATGTTGACGCGCTCAGCCATCGACTGGCTCCAGCCGGATCAGGGGGGCGCCGGCCTCGACCTGATCGCCGGCCTGGGCCAGAACCTCGGCCACCACGCCATCGGCGGCGGCGGTCAGGCTGTGCTCCATCTTCATGGCCTCCAGCACGGCCAGCCGGTCGCCCGCGGCGACGGCCTGTCCCGCCGTCACATGGACCGCCTTGACCAGCCCCGGCATGGGCGAACGCGTCACCCCGTCCCCTGCCCCGTCAGCCGCCTTGCGCGCCAAGGGGTCCAGCGGAGTCAGATGCACCACGCGGCCGCCAAAGACGCCGACGCCCGCCGGATGTGTCACGACGCGGTGGCGGCAGGGCTGCCCGTCCACCCACCAGCGCCCCGACTGCCAGCGCACCTCATGCGCGCGGTCCAGCGTGACGCGCGCCGCGCCCGGCCCGGTCACCTCCAGCACCGCCTGACCGCCCTCCCATGCGATGGTGCGGCGCAGCGGCTGCCACAGGGTCGCGCCGCCGCGCTTGGCCGGATCGGCCAGCCCCGCCAGCCCGATGACGCCCAGAACCAGGGCGGCGCGGTCCTCGGCCCCGCCATCCAGCAGCGACGGCAGGTCGCGGGCGATCAGGCCGGTGTCGACCTCGCCACGCTTGAACCCGGCATGACGGGTCAGCGCGATCAGGAAGTCCAGGTTCGTGACCGAACCCGCGACCTCGGTATCGACAAGCGCCTGCTCCAGCGCCCGCAGCGCGATGGCGCGCGTCGCGCCATGGGTCACGACCTTGGCGATCATCGGGTCGTACCACGGGCTGATCGCGTCGCCCGGACGCACGCCGGTTTCGATCCGGGCGTGATCGGCAAAGCGCAGATGCGCCAGCCGCCCGGTCGCGGGCAGAAAGCCCGCCGGCACGTCCTCGGCGTATAGCCGCGCCTCGAAGGCATGGCCGGTCAGGGCGATGTCCTCCTGCCGCGCGGGCAGAGCCTCTCCGCTGGCGACGCGCAGCTGCCATTCGACCAGGTCGATGCCGGTCACGGCCTCGGTCACGGGATGTTCGACCTGCAGGCGGGTGTTCATCTCCATGAACCAGAACCCGTCGGGCCGCAGCCCGTCCGCGCCGTCCACGATGAACTCGATCGTGCCCGCTCCGGCATAGCCGATGGCCTCGGCCGCGCGCACCGCTGCACCCCCCATCGCTGCCCGCATCTCGGGCGTCATGCCGGGGGCCGGGGCCTCCTCGATCACCTTCTGGTGGCGGCGCTGCAGACTGCAGTCGCGTTCATAGAGATGCACGGCGCGGGTGCCGTCGCCGAACACCTGCACCTCGATATGGCGCGGCTGCAGGATGTATTTCTCGATCAGCACGGCGGGGTTGCCGAAGGCGCCCTGCGCCTCGGACCGGGCGCTGTCCAGCGCGTCGCGGAACTGCGCCGGGTCATCGACGCGCCGCATCCCCTTGCCGCCGCCGCCCGCCACGGCCTTGATCAGCACCGGATAGCCGATCCGCGCGGCCTCCGTGGCCAGATAATCGGGGTCCTGATCCGCGCCGTGATAGCCGGGCACGACCGGCACGCCCGCCTCCTCCATCAGCGCCTTGGCCGCGTCCTTGAGCCCCATCGCGCGGATCGCCGCCGCCGACGGCCCGATGAATACCAGCCCGGCCGCCACCACCGCATCGACGAAGTCGGGGTTCTCGGACAGGAAGCCGTAGCCCGGATGGATCGCCTGCGCGCCGGTGGCCCGGGCCGCGGCGATCACGCGGTCGCCCCGCAGATAGCTGTCGGCGGGGGCAGGCCCGCCCAGATGCACGGCCTCGTCGGCCATCTGCACATGGCGCGCATCGCGGTCGGCGTCGGAATAGACCGCGACGGTCGCCACGCCCAAGCCGCGGCAGGTGTCGATGACGCGGCAGGCGATCTCGCCCCGGTTGGCGATCAGGATCTTGTCGAACATGGCGGTCCCCTCACATCCGGAACAGGCCGAAGCGCGTCGGCTCGATGGGCGCATTCAGGCTGGCGCGCAGCGACAGGGCCAGCACCTCGCGCGTCTTGCGCGGATCGACGATGCCGTCGTCCCAGAGCCGCGCCGAGGCATAGAGCGGGTGCGACTGCCGGTCGAACATCTCGACGGTGGGGCGCTTGAACTCGGCCTCGTCCTCCGCGGACCAGGTGCCGCCCGCACGCTCGATCCCGTCGCGGCGCACGGTAGCCAGCACGCCCGCCGCCTGCTCGCCGCCCATCACGCTGATGCGGCTGTTGGGCCAGGTCCACAGGAAGCGCGGGCTGTAGGCCCGGCCCGCCATGCCGTAATTGCCCGCGCCGAAGCTGCCGCCGACCAGCATGGTGATCTTGGGCACGTTGGTCGTGGCGACTGCGGTGACCATCTTGGCGCCGTGCCGCGCAATGCCCTCGTTCTCGTATTTGCGGCCGACCATGAAGCCGGTGATGTTCTGCAGAAAGACCAGCGGGATGCCGCGCTGGCTGCACAGTTCGATGAAATGCGCGCCCTTCTGCGCGGCCTCCGAGAACAGCACGCCGTTGTTGGCGACGATGCCCACCGGGCAGCCCTCGACATGGGCGAAGCCCGTGACCAGCGTCTCGCCGAAGCGGGCCTTGAACTCGTCGAAGCGGCTGCCGTCCACGACCCGCGCGATGACCTCGCGGATGTCGTAGGGGGTGCGCAGATCGGCGGGGACCACGCCCAGAATGTCGTCGGGGTCCAGCGCCGGCGGCTCGGGCGCTTGCCACCGGACGGTCTGAGGGGCGTGGCGGTTCAGATGGCTGACCGCGCGTCGCGCCATGGCCAGCGCATGGGCGTCATCCTCGGCCAGATAGTCCGCGACCCCCGACAGGCGCGTATGCACGTCGCCGCCGCCCAGATCCTCGGCCGTCACGACCTCTCCGGTGGCGGCCTTGACCAGCGGCGGCCCGGCCAGAAAGATCGTGCCCTGACCGCGGACGATGATGGTCACGTCGGACATGGCGGGCACATAGGCCCCGCCCGCGGTGCAGGAGCCCATCACCACGGCGATCTGCGGGATGCCCTTGGCGCTCATCCTGGCCTGGTTAAAGAAGATGCGCCCGAAATGGTCGCGGTCGGGAAAGACCTCGTCCTGGTTGGGCAGGTTCGCGCCGCCGCTGTCGACCAGATACAGGCAGGGCAGATGGCATTCCTCGGCGATCTCCTGCGCGCGCAGGTGCTTCTTGACCGTCATCGGGTAATAGGTGCCGCCCTTGACCGTCGCGTCATTGGCCACGACCATCACCTGCTGGCCGTGGACCAGACCCACGCCCGCGATGACGCCCGCGCAGGGCGCCGCGCCGTCATATATGCCATGCGCGGCCGTCGCGCCCACCTCCAGGAAGGGGCTGCCCGGGTCCAGCAGGTTCGCCACCCGTTCGCGCGGGGGCATCTTGCCGCGGCTGGTGTGGCGCTCCTGCGCCTTCGGCCCGCCTCCGGCGGCGGCGGCATGGGCCGCCTCGCGCACCGTCTCCAGCAGCGACAGGTGCGCGGCGCGGTTGGCGCGGAACTGATCCGAGGTGGTCAGCGCGGCAGAGGTCAGCTTCATTCGTCGTCTCCCGGAGGTGAGGGGTTCGGGGGCCGCTCAGCGGCCTTCCTGCAGGAACCCGTCCAGATGGATGGCCTGACGCGCGGTCAGGTCCAGCGCGCATTGCCCGCCGGCAGGCCCGGCACCAGTGCCGCCGCCCCACCGGCTGGCCTCATAGTTGCAGGCCGCGTCACGATATTTGATCCAGGCCCGCTGCATGTCGCGCAGCGCGGGCTCCTGGCGCGCGACGGGGCTGCCCATGGCGGTCAGGTCGGCATCGGCGGACTTGGCGCGCGCCAGGACCTGCGCGTAGCGGTCGTTCAGCCGCGCGTCCCACCATTCGCGTTCCGCCCCGATGCACAGACCCATGCCCACGGTGCTGGAGCCGCCCTCGGCCTCCATGCAGGCCGCGGCGCCCAGGCCCACGCAATCCTCGTCCTCGCCGTCGCCCTCCAGGCAGGCCAGGACCGGCGCGGGGTCGAAGGGCAGGTCCTGCTGCGCCACCGCGGGCGTCGCCAGCAGCAGAAGCAACAGCGCCGCGCGCATCAGACCAAGCCCATCAGCTCGCGGCCGATCAGCATGCGGCGGATCTCGCTGGTGCCGGCGCCGATCTCCATCAGCTTGGCATCGCGGAACAGCCGGCTGACGACGCTGTCGTTCAGGAAGCCCGCGCCGCCCAGGGCCTGCACGGCCTGATGGGCCTGCACCATCGCCTGCTCGCTGGCGTAGAGGACCGCGCCGGCCGCGTCCTGGCGCGTCACCCGGCCCGCATCGCAGGCCCGCGCGACCTCATAGACATAGGCCCGTGCGGTGTTCAGCGCGACATACATGTCGGCGATCTTGCCCTGCATCAGCTGGAACGAGCCGACCGGCTGGCCGAACTGCTGGCGGCTGGCGACATAGGGCATCACCTCGTCCAGGCAGGCGGCCATGATGCCGGTGCCGATGCCCGCCAAGACCACGCGTTCGTAATCCAAGCCCGACATCAGGACGCGCACGCCGCGCCCCTCCTGGCCAAGGACGTTCTCGAACGGGATCTCGCAATTCTCGAAGATCAGCTCGCCGGTGTTCGATCCGCGCATGCCCAGCTTGTCGAAATGCGGGCCGGTGGAGAAGCCCGCCATGCCGCGCTCGACGATGAAGGCGGTGATGCCCTTGCTGCCCGCCTGCGGGTCGGTCTTGGCATAGACCACCAGCGTCGAGGCGTCCGGCGCGTTGGTGATCCAGTACTTGCTGCCGTTCAGCACATAGCGGTCGTTCTTCTTCTCCGCCCGCAGCTTCATGCTGACGACGTCGCTGCCCGCGCCTTCCTCGGACATGGCCAGCGCGCCCACGGCGCGTCCGCTGCATAGGTCGGGCAGGTATTTCGCCCGCTGCTCGTCCGTGCCGTTCAGCTTGATCTGGTTCACGCAGAGGTTGGAATGCGCGCCATAGGACAGGCTGATCGAGGCGCTGGCCCGCGCGATCTCCTCGGTCGCGACGACATGGGCCAGATAGCCCATGCCCGCACCGCCGAACTCCTCGGCGACGGTGATGCCCAGAAGGCCCAGCTCGCCCATCTCGGGCCAGAGCTGGTTCGGAAAGGCGTTGCTGCGGTCGGTCTCGGCGGCCAGGGGCGCCACGCGGTCCTGCGCCCAGCCATGCACCATCTCGCGCAGCGCATTCACATCCTCGCCCAGATCGAACTCCATGCCCCGTGCGAACATCGCGGCCCCCTTCCCGTTATTGAACGCTTGTTCATTTCCATAGCGCAGCGACCCCGCCCCCGTCAAGCAGGCTGCGCCGCCCCGGACCATGCGTCAAGGACGCAGCGTGGAGGCGCGGGGCTTGCCTGCGGCCTCGGCTGCGGGCAACAAGGCGCCGCGATCCCCCGTGAGGCCCCGATGCGCCTGATCCTGCTGCGCCATGCCCCCAGCCTGACCGGCGGCCTTCTGGCCGGGCGGCGCGACGTGGCGGCCGATTGCGGCGACCGGGCCGCGCTGTCGCGCCTTGCCGCGCGGATCGCCGCCGAAGCGGCGGGCGCGGGCGTGCTGGCCAGCCCCGCGCTGCGCTGCCGGCAGACGGCCGCGGCCCTGGGGCTGAGGCCCGATCGGCTGGACCCCGCCCTGTGGGAACAGGACCTGGGCGCGTGGGAGGGGACCGACCCCGCCCGCCTGCCCGACCTGGGGCCTCTGTCGCCCGACGCGCTGGCCGGGCACCGCCCGCCGGGCGGAGAGAGCTTCACCGACATGGCCGCGCGCGTGATCCCGGTCCTGACCGCGCTTGACCGCGACACGGTGGTCATCGCCCATGCCGGAACGGTGCGGGCGGCGCTGTCCATGGTGGTCGGGCCTGCGGCGCTGTCCTTCTCGGTCGCGCCCCTGTCGATGACCGTGCTGCGCCGCGCCGGGGCCGATTGGGCGGTGGACGGCGTCAACCTGACCTGGGGGACCTAGGGAATGGCGGCGCTGGCGGCCCTGGCCCTGATCCTCGATGCGCTGATCGGCTGGCCCGACGTGCTGTTCCGGCGGATCGGGCATCCGGTGACCTGGCTGGGCCGGCTGATCGCGGGGCTGGACCGGGGCCTGAACCGCGGAAGGATGCGGCGGGCGCGCGGCGCGCTGACGGTTGTTCTGGTGGTCGTGGCGGCGGCTTTGCCCGCGGCGCTGATCCAAGCGTGGGCCGGGGCCTGGGTGGCGGCGGTGCTGGCCTGGCCCCTGGTCGCGGCGCGCTCGCTGGACCAGCACCTGCGCGCGGTGGCGCGTCCCTTGGCGGCGGGCGATCTGGCGGGGGCGCGCTCCGCGACGGCGATGATCGTGGGGCGCGACGTGACGCGGGCCGATGCGGCCGCCCTGTCCCGCGCCAGCCTGGAGAGCCTGTCGGAGAATGCCAGCGACGGCATCATCGCGCCTCTGTTCTGGGCGGCGCTGGCCGGACTGCCCGGCATCGCGGCCTACAAGGCGATCAACACGATGGATTCGATGATCGGTCACCGCACCCCGCGCCATGCGGATTTCGGCATGGTCGCGGCGCGGCTGGACGATGCGGTGAACCTGATCCCGGCGCGGCTGACGGCGGTGCTGATCGCGCTGGCCGCAGGGCCGCGGGCGGGGGCGGCGCTGCGGGTGGCGTGGCGCGACGCAGGCGCGCACCGCTCGCCCAATGCGGGCTGGCCGGAGGGGGCGATGGCGGGGGCGCTGGCCGTGCGGCTGTCGGGACCGCGCGTCTATGCCGACCGGATCGCGGAGGAGCCGTGGCTGAACGGGGCCGCTCCCGATCCGGGCGCGGCCGACCTGTCGCGCGGCATCGCGCTGATCCGCCGCGCCTGCCTGCTGGCGGGCGCGGCGCTGATCGGCGTCGCGGTGCTGCAGGCGGGTTAGGCCGGGATCTCGGTCACCTCGACCCGCTGCACGCGCAGTTCGGCCGCGGTGGTCGTGGTCAGAAAGGCCACGTCGGTCGCGTCGCGCCCCACCGCGACCAACGCCATGCGGTCGGCCCGCGCCATGCCGGTCGGATCGACCAGATGCCAGTCGCCCGCCAGATAGACCTGCACCACCGCGTGAAAGTCGGGCGGCGACACGTCGGGCGCATAGACGCTGGCGATGCGCGCGGGGATCTGCGCGGCGCGGCACAGCGCGATCAGCAGATGGGCATAGTCGCGGCAGACCCCGCGCCGGTCCAGGAACGTGTCCGCGGCCGTGGTGTCACCCGTGCTGGCCCCCGAGACGTAGTCCAGGTTGCGTTCGACCCAATCGCGCATCGCCGCGACCAGCCCGCCGCCGGTCAGCCCGGAAAAGCGCGACCCGGTGAAATGGGTGAACCGTTCCGCCTGGCAGTAGCGCGACGGCAGCAGATAGCGCAGCGCATCGCCCGGCATGTCCTCGACCGCGACGGCGGCCAGCGCGTCCAGGTCGGGACAGGGGCGGGTCACCTGGACCTCGGCCGCATAGCGGCAGGTCAGCCCCTCGGCCACGCGCAGGACGATGCGCTCGCCGACGCCCTCCTCCGCGGGGACGCGGGCCAGCTTCTGGGGCTGGCCCAGATCGATGTCGGTGCGGTTCAGGACCTGTCCCGCGACGCCCGCCGCCTCGATCAGCAGCAGCGCCGGACCCGGGGCCTCCAGCGCATAGTCCAGCGTCACGTCAATTTTCATCCGCATCGGCGGGGTCTCCTGTCAGGGGGGCGGTGGGTAGGGTCTGTCGCGAAAGGCGCCAGCGATGGCCGCGCCGGCGCGGATTGTCAATCGCCGCGGGGCGCAAAGGTTCCGGGACGCAGCGACGCTCAGGCGGCGTCGGTCCGGTCCCGCTCCGGCTCCAGCCGCAGCGTGATGCCGAAGCGCGCACCGCCCAGATCGGAGCGGCCATGCGTCAGCCCCCCGCCCATCTGCTGGACATAGACCATGCAGATCTGCATCCCCAGCCCGCGCAGCCGTTCGGGGTCGAAATCGGCGGGCAGGCCCGGCCCGTCATCCGACAGCTCCAGCGTCAGCATGCCTGCGTCGTGCGACAGGTCCAGCGCCAGGCCGGGCGTGGTGCCGGGGCGGGCATGCTTGACCGCATTGCCGATCAGCTCGGCCAGGATCTGGCCGATCGCGGCGGCCTGACCGGCCGGCACGCGCAGCGCAGGGGGCAGCCGGTCGGTGACCGTGATCGGCGCGTTCAGCGCCTGCGCCAGGTCCGATGACAGGGCGGTGACGTAATCGGGCAGGCTGATGTCGCGGCTGCCGGGGTCCAGATGCAGCTGGTCGTGCACGCGCGCCAAGGTCGCGATGCGGTTGGCCGCGCCGCTCAGCTGAGAGCCCACGGGGCCGTCGGCATGCAGGCGCGCCTGCATCCGCAGCAGGCCGATGACGGCGGCAAAGCTGTTCTTCACCCGGTGGTCGATCTCTCCCATCAGCACCTGCTGACGCGCGATCTGCTCCTCCAGCTGCAGGCGGACCTGCACGGTGTCGGTCACGTCGCGCGACACGGCCATGATCCAGGCCACGCGCCCGGTCCCGTCGCGGACCGGCGACACGGTGACGTGCCACCAGCGCCGGGCCCCTTTCGCGGTCGGGCAGAACGCCTCGAACCGGGTGATGCGCCCGGCGCGGGCCTCGTCCATGGCGTGGCGCAGCTGCACCTCGGCCTCGGCGGGCCAGAGGGTGGGCCAGGGCTGGCGCGAGACCGAAGCGAAGTCATCGATCTCCATCGCGCAGAGGCCGTTGCCGTTCATGAACTGCAGCGCCCCGTCCAGGTCCAGAAGCTTGATGCAGTCGGGCGACGCGTCCAGGACCGAGATGGCGAACCCTGCCTCGGCCCCGACCAGCAGGTTCAGCGCGTGAAGGTTTGGATCGACGACAGCCATGATGCGGCGGAACCCCTTGATGCAAAACGGATCGGTTCACCATTAAGGGTGCGACCCCTGCCGCGTGATGTGGCCCGCGGTCCCCTGCCGTCAACCCGATAGCGCCATGCTAAACAAAAGTTATCAACGCACCAGGCGTCAGGCCAGCGGTTTCGTCACCGCAAGCGCCCGCATCGCATGCGACAGCCCGTCCGCCAGCGGCAGCAGGTCGGCCTGCAGCGCGTGATAGATGTCGGGCTTGCCGCGGAACTGCCCGTCCACGGGGCGCCCCCCCGCATCTAGCTCCGGGAACCAGCCGCCCCGCCGATGATCGATCAGCGCCGCGTCGGCAAAGCCCCACAGCCGCGCGTACCAGTCGCGATCCGCCGGTCGCGGCTCCAGCTTGATCAGCGCCGCCAGCGCGCCGATCGCCTCGGTCACGGGCCACCAGTAGCGGTCGGGAACCCCCACGCGGTCGCCCTGCATCGTATAGGCCAGCCCGCCGCCCGGCTGCTGCCAGGCGTCGGCCAGCGCCCGGTCGACCAGCGCGCGCGCCCGGTTGGGCGTGCCGTCCGCGGGCCTTCCGGCCAGGTCCCACCATTGCAGCGACAGCCGCGCCATCTCGAAGCTGTGGCCCGGCGTGGTGCCTGCGGGCCGGAACGTCGGATCGCCCGCATAGGCCGGGTCGGGCCGCCAGTCGGCATCGTAATGCTCGGGGATCCGCCAGTCGTTGGCGGCCGCCTGTCCGGGAATGAAGAAGGCCAGGATGCGCCCCGCACGCTCCAGAAAGCGCGCATCGCCCGTGGCCTCATGCGCGGTCAGCAGCGCCTCGACCCCGTGCATGTTGGCATTCATGCCGCGATAGGTGGAGAAGACCCGCCAGTCGCGGGTGAACTCGTCGCGGAAGAGGCCCGCATCCTCGTCCCAGAAATGGCGGTCCAGCACCTGCGTGATGTCGGCCAGCAGGCGGTCGGCATCGGGATGGCTCGCCATGCGCGCGCTGGCCGCGGCCAGCAGGACGAAGACATGCCCATAGGCCAGCTTCGGCGCGTCCGCAGGGGCGTCGCCGACCAGCCCCCAGTGATAGCCGCCGTGGTCGCGGTCGCGATGCCGCTCCCAAAGGGCGCGCATGCCGTGGTCGATGATGCCGGCGCGGTCGGACCGCCCGGCGGCCTGGGCCAGCGCATAGGAATGGATCATGCGCGTGGTGACGTGCAGCTCCTGCCGGTCGCCCGGCAGCGGGCTGCCGTCATGGTCCAGCGCATGAAAGCCGCCGCCCGGGCGCAGGCTGGCATCGAAGAAGTCCAGCGCGCGGCGGGCATCGGCCACCAGGAAGGCGGGGTCGGTCGGGGTCATCGGATCACCTCTTGCGCAGGGCGTCGGCCAAGGCCGAGCCAAAGGCGCCCTGCCCCGTGGTCTGCGGCCCGGCCTGGGCGGCGCGGGGCTTGCCCTTGGGGGCGTCGGGACGGCCGGGACGGTCGGTGGGGGCGTTGTCCTTGCGCATGGTCAGGCCGATGCGCTTGCGGGGCACGTCGACCTCGGTCACGCGGACGCGGACCACGTCGCCGGCCTTGACCACCTCATGGGGGTCGCGCACGAAGCGGTCGGCCAGCTGGCTGACATGGACCAGCCCGTCCTGATGCACGCCGATATCGACGAAGGCGCCGAAGGCCGCGACATTCGTCACCGTTCCCTCCAGCGACATGCCGGGGCGCAGGTCCTTGATGTCCTCGACCCCCTCGGCGAATGTCGCGGTGACGAAGCCGGGGCGCGGGTCGCGGCCGGGCTTCTCCAGCTCGGACAGGATGTCGCGCACGGTGGGCAGGCCGAACTCCTCGGTCACGAAATCCTGCGCCCGCACCGACTTCAGCGTCGTGCTGTCGCCCATCAGCGACCGCAGATCCCGCCCGCAGGCAGCCACGATCTTGCGCGCGACGCCATAAGCTTCGGGATGGACGGCGGATGCGTCCAGCGGTTCGGATCCTTGGACGCGCAGGAACCCCGCGCATTGCTGGAACGCCTTGGGGCCCAAGCCCGCGACCTTCTTCAACGCGGCGCGGGACGGAAAGGCGCCGGTCGCATCGCGATGCGCGACGATGGCCTGCGCCAGCGACGGCCCCAGCCCCGCCACATGCGTCAGCAGCGCCACCGAGGCCGTGTTCAGATCGACGCCGACCGCGTTCACGGCATCCTCGACCACGGCCTCCAGCGATTTGGCCAGCTGCCGCTGGTCCACGTCGTGCTGATACTGCCCCACGCCGATGGACTGCGGCGGCACCTTGACCAGTTCGGCCAGCGGGTCCTGCAACCGCCGCGCGATGCTGACCGCGCCGCGCAGGGAGACGTCCAGCTCCGGAAACTCCTTCGCGGCCAGTTCGGACGCCGAATAGACCGACGCGCCCGCCTCGGACACGATGACCTTGGTGGGCGCCTTGACGCCCTTGGGCAGGCGCTTCAGCACGTCGGCCACCAGGCGCTCGCTCTCGCGGCTGGCGGTGCCGTTGCCGATGGCGATCAGGTCGACGCCGTGCCGGGCGATCAGCGCGGCCAGCGTGGCTTCGGCCCCGCGCAGGTCGTTCCTGGGCTGGAACGGATAGATGGTCGCGGTATCCAAGAGCTTGCCGGTGCCGTCCACGACCGCGATCTTGCATCCCGTGCGGATGCCGGGGTCCAGGCCGAGGGTCGCGCGCGCCCCCGCGGGCGCCGCCAGCAGCAGGTCGCGCAGGTTGCGGGCAAAGACCTGGATCGCCTCGGCATGGGCGCGCTGGCGCAGCTCGGTCAGCAGATCGACATACATCGTGTTCGACAGCCGCACGCGCCAGGCCCAGGCCGCGACGCCGCGCAGCCACTCTGCGCCCGGCCCCTGCCCGACCGCGCCCAGGCCCCGCGCCACGATCCCCTCGGCCCGCGCCGTTCCGGTCTCGGGTTCGGGGGCGATCTCGATGGTCACGACCTCCTCCTTGGCGGCGCGCAGGATCGCCAGGGCGCGATGGCCGGGAATGGCCGACCAGCCCTCGGAATGGGCGAAATAGTCGCTGAACTTGGCGCCCGCCTCCTCCTTGCCGGGCACCACGCGGGCGGCGATCACCGCATTGCCGCGCATGAACTCGCGCAGCGGTCCCAGGACCTCGGCGTTTTCCGACAACTCCTCGACCAGGATGTCGCGGGCGCCGTCCAGGGCGGCCTTGGGGGTCTCGACCGCGCCCGTCACATAGGCCGGGGCCAGGGTCGCCGGGTCGCGCGACGGATCGGCCTGGATGGCGCGCAGCAGCGGCTCCAGCCCGTTCTCGCGCGCGATCATCGCCTTGGTGCGGCGCTTGGGCTTGAAGGGCAGATAGATGTCCTCCAGCGCGGCCTTGGTCTCGGCGGCGGCGATGGCGCGGGCCAGATCGTCGGTCAGCCTGCCCTGATCGCGGATCGAGCCCAGGATCGCCGCGCGCCGCACCTCCATCTCGCGCAGATAGGCCAGCCGTTCGGACAGGGTGCGCAGCTGCGTGTCGTCCAGCCCCCCGGTCGCCTCCTTGCGATAGCGCGCGACGAAGGGCACGGTCGCGCCCCCGTCCAGCAGGTCGGCGGCCGCCGTGACCTGGGCGGGGCTGGCCCCGATCTCGGTCGCGATCTGGCGAGCGATGCGGGTGGCGGTCGGGGCGGAGAGTTCCATCGGGCGGGCCTTCGGTCGGTGTCTTGCCCGCCCTGTCTAGCCCTTGGCGACAGCCTCGCCAAGCGGGCTGTCCGACCGGTCGGCGGACAGTTCGGGCATGCGCAGCACCTCGCCCGCCATCGGCTTTCCGACCACGCTGTCGCGCACCGCGCGGCGCAGGGCGGCAGAGCGCTTCAGCAGCCGCCGAAAGCCCGTCTCGTCCAGCACCAGCAGCGTCGTGGGGGTGATCGCGCGCACCTCGGCCCGGCGGATGCGGCGGGTCAGCACGCCCAGCTGACCGAACATCTCGCCCCGGCCGATGCGGGCGGTCTGGCCCGCGACCTCCTGCTCGACCGCGCCCGAGGCCACGAAGAAGACCGACCGTGCGGGCGTGTCCTTGCGCGTGATCACATGGCCCGCATTGACATAGCGCGTGCGGATCTCGCGGCCCAAGCGCTTCAGCTCGGCGTCGTCCAGATCGGCGAACAGCGGGAACTGCCGCACGACCTGGTCCTTGCGCAGCGCCAGGTCCAGGCCGGGCCGGGTCTCGGTCTGCTGGCGGCGGCGGCGCAGGTCGTCCATCAGCTGGATATGCACCTCGGCGCCGATCAGGCCGTCGTCGCGCAGGGCGTTGTATTCCCGCTCCTCCAGACGCAGCGCGGTGCGGCGGATGAAGCGGCGCTCCAGCTCCTCGGCATAGCCGGGGAACTGCAGGCGCAGCCCCTCCAGCGCGGTCTCGACTGCCTCGATGCGCCGCTGCAGCAGCTCGTGCAGCAGCTCGGCCACGCGGCGGCCGTGGATGCGGCGGATGCGCCGGTCGATGAACCCGTGAAGGTCGCGCAGGATCAGGCGCTTGGCCAGCAACATCTCGAACCGGTCCGCGGTCATGCGGCCAAGCGGTCCGGGCAGGTTCAGGCGGTTTCGCAGGAAGGCCGCCGCGCGGAAGGCGGGCCCATAGCGCAGATTGCGCCGGGCTGCCCGCTGATAGCCGGTGCGCCCGCCCGACCGCGCGCCTTCGATCACCCGGTCGGCGTCGAACAGGGCCTGCTCGGACAGCCGGGCCGAGATCGCGCGCTCGCGGAAGCGCTGGACGATCATCTCGCGCTCATGCGCGGCCAGCGCGATCAGGCCCAGGGTGATGCGGTCGCGGTCCAGGATCTCGGCCGTGTCCTCGGCCTCGGCGGCCTCGACGGCGGTGTCCAGGCGCGCAGCAAAGCGCTTGGCCTCCGAGCGCACCGTCTCGCGCGTCAGGTCGTATTTCTCGGTGACCGAGGCCACCCCCTCGCGCACCGTCTGCAGTGCCACGGCGACGACCTGGTTCGACAGCGCCCGGTCCAGCGGCGACAGCCTGTCCAGACCCAGAAGTCCGATGACGGTCCGCAGCGTGGTGCCCTGCACGATCAGCGTGAACAGCGTGAAGCCGGTGGCCAGGATGCCCACGACGCGCTTGGTCTCGACCGGCACGCGCAGGTTCTCGGTCACGGCCAGCGCCAGGGCCAGCGTGACGGCGCCGCGCAGCCCCCCCCACATGATCGCCACGCGATAGGGCCGCTGGATGCGCGGCGACAGGCGCAGCGCGGTCAGCATCGGCAGCAGCCCGAACAGGATCAGCGCCCGCGCGACGAAGGCCGCGACGATGACCACGCCGATCAGAGCCAGGTCGTTCAGGCGCAGCTCGCCCAGAAGGCGCGGGATCAGCAGCGCGGCCAGGATGAAGATCAGCGCGCCGGCCCAATGCGCCAAGAGGCCCCAGACCTCGCGCAGGTTCGTCCAGAAGCCGGGCGTCAGCCGCCCCGGCCCCATCAGGTTCAGCGTCAGGCCCGCGACCACCACCGCGATGACGCCGGACGCATGCAGCAGCTGTTCCGCCCCCACATAGGCCAGATAGGGCGCCGCGACCGAGACCGAGATCTGCGCCAGTTCGAAGCCGCTGAAGAGGCTCATCAGCGCCAGCGCGATGCGCGCAACCAGCCAGCCCGCCACCAGCCCGCCAACGATCAGGCCGGGAAACTGTCCCAAGGCCTCGCCCAGGGTGGGGTTGGGTACGCCCAGCATCACATAGGACAGGAACAGTCCGAACAGCGCGATGGCGGCCGCGTCGTTCAGCAGAGCCTCGCCCTCGACGATGCGCGACAGGCGCTTGGGCGCCGAGAGGCTGCGGAAGATCGTGACGACCGCCGACGGATCGGTCGTCGAGACGATCGCCCCGATCAGCAGCGCCGCCATCAGCGGTAATCCGCCGAAGGCCGACAGCGCATAGCCGATGGTCAGCGTCGCCACCACGACCGCCACCACCGCCAGCGTCAGGATGGGGACCCAGTCATCCATCATCCGCCGGATGTTCATCTCCAGCGTGGCCTGGAAGATCAGCGTCGGCAGGAAGACGTAAAGGAAGACGCTGGACCGGATCGGCAGCGACAGGATGCCCTCCGCGACCGGGTTCAGCGTCGCGAAGAGGTCGGTCCGCAGCAGGATGATCGCGCCGCCGCCGATGATGATGCCGACCGCCGCCAGCATCACGCTGAAGGGCAGCGACAGGCGCGCGGCCAGCGGTTCGGCCGCCGCGATGATCAGGAACAGGAACGCGGTAAACGTCGTCAGCAGAACGATATCCATGCGTCGTGGATAGAGGCGCGCCCCCGGACATGGAAGATGGGCCGCGCGGTGCGGCGGCGATTTTCCCGCGCCCTGACGGGGATGTGAGGCATGGGCGACCCGGCCGACCGGCGGGGGTTGAAAACCCGTCGCGCCACGCACAGGTCAGCAGTCCGGCGCGGCGATGCCGCCGCCATCCCTTTCGGGCCCGTCATGGCCCCATCCTTGAGCAAGACCAGAAGAAAGGAGGACCGCATGTCCTCGATGTTCGACCCTGTGACCCTCGGCGCGGTGACGCTGCGCAACCGCATCGTCATGGCGCCGCTGACCCGCGCGCGCGCGGGGGACGTGCGCGTCCCCAACGACCTGATGGTCGAGTATTACAGCCAGCGCGCCACTGCCGGGCTGATCCTGTCGGAAGCCACCAGCATCATGCCGATGGGCGTGGGCTATGAGGCGACGCCGGGCATCTGGAACGACGAGCAGATCGCGGGCTGGTCCAAGGTCACCAAGGCCGTGCACGAGCGCGGCGGCCTGATCTTTCTGCAGCTTTGGCATGTCGGGCGCATCTCGGACCCGCAGCTTCTGGGTGGACAGCTGCCCGTGGCACCCTCCTCGATCCAACCGGCGGGCCATGTCAGCCTGCTGCGCCCCAAGCGGCCCTACGTCACCCCCCGCGCCCTGACCACCGAGGAGATCCCCGGTATCGTCGAGGCCTATCGCCAGGCGGCCGAGAACGCGCGTCACGCGGGCTTCGACGGGGTCGAGATCCACGCCGCGAACGGCTATCTGATCGACCAGTTCCTGCAGGACCGCAGCAATACCCGGCAGGATCAGTACGGCGGCAGCATCGAGAACCGCGTCCGCTTCCTGAACGAGATCACCGATGCGGTGATCGGGGTCTGGGGCGCCGACCGGGTGGGCGTGCATCTGGCGCCGCGCGGCGACAGCCATGACGTGGGCGACAGCGACCCGCGCGCCCTGTTCACGCAGGTCGCCCGCGACATGCGCCAGCGCGGCGTGGCCTTCCTGTTCCTGCGCGAGCATCCGGCCGAGGACAGCCTGCTGGACGCGATCCGCGATGCCTTCGGCGGGCCGGTCATCGCCAATGAGGGCCTGACCCGCGAGAGCGCCGCCGCCCTGCTGGCGGAGGACCGCGCCGATGCGGTCTCGTTCGGGCGCGACTTCATCGCGACGCCGGACCTGGTCGAGCGGTTCCGCCGCGACCTGCCGCTGAACGAGCAGAACCCCGCCACCTTCTACGGCGACGGGGCCGAGGGCTATACCGACTATCCGACCGCGACCCAGATCGCGGCCGAGTGATCGGGCGGGCGGGGGCCGATGGTCCCCGCCCCCTTCCGGTCAGCCGCCGTTGCGGCTGGAGAAGTCCGCGGGCCGTCCGGTGGTGGGCAGCTCGGTCACGGTGATGATGTCGTCGGCGGACAGGCCGCGGCGGACCAGCTCCCGCGTCTCCAGAAGATCGCCCGCGCGACGCTCGACGGTCATGACGTCGGCGGCGGACTTCATCAGTTCGGGGCGCTCGTTCATGCTCATCGCCAGCGAGGGCATGGCGGAGAGCGAGATCAGGGCGGCGGCAAGGGAAAGACGGATCATGGATAGTCTCCTGCTGAGGTGAGGGATCGTCGCGATCCATGCAGACAGACACGCAGGCCAGAGGCCTGGTGATGCACCCCCACACGCAAGCGTGTTCGCGAAACGGAAAAAGGGCGGCCCGAAGGCCGCCCCCTGTCCGTCCGGATGCCCGGTCAGCAGCTGTAGTACATCGCGTATTCGATGGGATGGGGGGTGTGCTCGTAAGCATAGACCTCCTCCCATTTCAGGGCGATGTAGCTCTCCAGCTGGTCGCGGGTGAACACGTCGCCCTGCAGCAGGAAGTCCATGTCCTTCTCCAGCTCCTCCAGCGCCTCGCGCAGGGATCCGCAGACGGTCGGTATCTCGGCCAGCTCCTCGGGGGGCAGGTCGTAGAGGTCCTTGTCCGAGGCCGGGCCGGGATCGATCTTGTTCTTGATGCCGTCCAGGCCGGCCATCAGCAGCGCCGCGAAGGCCAGATAGGGGTTCGCCGCCGGATCGGGGAAGCGGGCCTCGACGCGCTTGGCCTTGGGGCTCTCCGTCCACGGGATCCGGACGCAGCCCGAGCGGTTGCGGGCCGAGAACGCGCGCAGAACGGGGGCCTCAAAGCCCGGGATCAGGCGCTTGTAGCTGTTGGTCGACGGGTTGGTCAGCGCGTTCAGCGCCTTGGCATGCTTCAGGATGCCGCCGATGAAGTACAGCGCCTCCTGCGACAGGTCCGCATATTTGTCACCCGAGAACAGCGGCTTGCCGTCCTTCCAGATCGACATGTTGACGTGCATCCCCGACCCGTTGTCGCCCTTCATGGGCTTGGGCATGAAGGTGACCGACTTGCCATAGGCATGGGCCACGTTGTGGATGACGTACTTGTACTTCTGGATGTTGTCGGCCTGCTCGACCAGACCACCGAAGATCAGCCCCAGCTCGTGCTGGCAGGTCGCGACCTCGTGGTGGTGCTTGTCGACGCGCATGCCCATGCGCTTCATGGTGGACAGCATCTCGCCGCGGATATCCTGAGCGGTGTCGACGGGGTTGACCGGGAAATAGCCGCCCTTGTGGGCCGCGCGGTGACCGGTGTTGCCCATCTCGTATTCGGTGTCGGTGTTCCAGGCGGCGTCGGCCGCGTCGATCTGGAACGACACCTTCTGCGGCGTCACCGAATAGCGCACGTCGTCGAAGATGAAAAATTCGGCCTCGGGGCCGAAATAGGCCGCATCACCGATGCCCGACGCCTTCAGATAGGCCTCGGCCTTGGCGGCGGTGCCGCGCGGGTCGCGCGAATAGGGCTCGTTTGTGTCGGGCTCGACCACGTTGCAATGCACGCACAGCGTCTTTTCGGCATAGAACGGATCGATATAGACCGAGGCGGGGTCCAGGATCAGCTTCATGTCCGACTGGTCGATCGACTTCCAGCCCGCGATCGAGCTGCCGTCGAACATGAAGCCTTCCTCGAAGAAGTCCTCGTCGACCAGGTCGCGGTCCAGCGTCACGTGCTGCAGCTTGCCCTTGGGGTCGGTGAAGCGAACGTCGACATAGGCGACATCCTCGTCCTCGATCAGCTTCAAGACATCCTTGATTTTCATCTCTTCCCTTCCTTCTCAGTCACGACCCGGCCTCACGGTCTGGCACGGGCCGCAGGAGTTCCTTTGTGGGCGGCGCGGATCAGACCGCGTCGTCGCCGGTTTCGCCGGTGCGGATGCGGATCGCCTGCTCGACCGGCATCACGAAGATCTTGCCGTCGCCGATCTTCTCGGTCCGGGCGGCCGCGATGATGGCCTCGATGGCGGCGTCGACCTGATCGTCGGGCAGCACCATCTCGATCTTCACCTTGGGCAGGAAGTCGACCACGTATTCGGCGCCGCGATAAAGCTCGGTATGGCCCTTCTGACGACCGAATCCCTTGACCTCGGTCACGGACAGGCCCTGCACGCCGACTTCCTGCAGCGCCTCCTTCACGTCGTCCAGCTTGAACGGCTTGATGATCGCCTCGATCTTCTTCATCGCAATTGATCCTTCCTCGCGGCTTGCCTGTCGCCTGCTTGGCGCGTTTGATGAACCGCGTAAATGCGCCAGCGCGAAGTTGGACCCCGTCAGGCCGCCTCGCCGGCGCATCTGCTTATAATTTGACCAGACAGCCCAAGGATTAGTCACGGATCATGCTCGAAGGCCCTGAAATCGTCACCTGCGCCCAAATGCGCGCCATGGAATCCGCCGCGATGGGCAGCGGCGCGATATCGGGGCTGAACCTGATGACGCGGGCCGGTCGCGCCGTCGCGGACCGCATCCGCCTGCGCTGGCCGCGGGCCGGGCGGGCGGTGGTCCTCTGCGGTCCGGGCGCCAATGGCGGCGACGGCCACGTCATCGCGCGGCATCTGGCGCAGGCGGGCTGGACGGTCGATGTGCTGGGCCTGCCCCCGCGGCCGGGCTCCGACGCGGCGGCAGCGCGCGCGCAATGGCCGGGGCCGGTCCTGCCGCTGACCCGCGCGGCGCTGCGCGCCCTGCCCGATGCCGATGTCTATGTCGACGCGATCTTTGGCACCGGCCTGACCCGCCCGCCGGAGGGAGAGGTCGCGGCCCTGCTGCGCCATCTGGGCGGAGAGGGTGGCGACGGCGCCTTCTATCGCCCGCGCCTGGTCGCGGTGGATGCGCCGAGCGGGCTGTGTCTGGACAGCGGCGTGGTCCTGGGCTCCGGGCGGGGCGCCCTTCCCTGGCACGCGCTGCGCGTCGCGATGACCGTCACCTTCGACAGCCCCAAGCCCGGCCACCTGCTGGAGCACGGCCCGCAGCTCTGCGGCCGCCTGCTGGTCGCCGATATCGGGCTGGAGCCCTTCCGCGTCCAGGGGGCGCGCGGCCTGCGCCGGGCGCAGCTGACGGCGCTGTGGCCGCCGTTGGACGTGCCGGACCGTCGCCGCCCGCAGGCGCCCGACAGCGAGGGGCCGTGGCTGCGCAAGGAGCAGTCCGAGGGCGGGCACAAGTTCGCGCATGGATCGGCGCTGATCGTGGCAGGCGGCGCGGGGTCCGGCGGCGCGGCACGGCTGGCGGCGCGCGCGGCGCTGAGGGTGGGCGCGGGGCTGGTCACCCTGGCCCCGCCACGGGACGCGATGCCGGAACACGCCCTGCCCCCCGACGCGCTGATGCGGCGGGCGGTGGATCAGGCCGATGACCTGGGCCGCGCGCTGGAGGACAGGCGGCCCGTGGCGCTGTGCCTTGGGCCGGGCTGCGGCGTGGATCGGGCGGCGGCGCTGCTGCCCGCGGCGGTGGCGGCGGGACGCCCCGCGGTGCTGGACGCCGACGGCCTGACCGCGCTGGCCAAGGCGCCCCGCGCCCTGCCCCCGGGCTGGGTGCTGACCCCGCATGGCGGCGAATTCGCGCGCCTCTGCCCCGATCTGGCCGAGGCGCTGCGCCGCGACGTCTCCCCCCGCGCGAAGCCCGCGATCCTGCGCGAGGCGGCGGTGCGACTTGGCGCGGTCGTCATCCTCAAGGGCCCGGACACGGTGGTGGCCGATCCCTCGGGCCGCGCGGCGATCCATTCCGACCCGCTGATTCCCTGGCTGGCGACAGCGGGCGCGGGCGACGTGCTGGCTGGGCTGATCACCGGGCTGTTGGCGCGGGGAATGCCCGCCTTTGCCGCCGCCTGCCTGGGCGTCCGGTTGCACGCGCAGGCCGCGCGCCGCTTCGGCCCGGGGCTGATCGCTGACGACCTGATCGACACCCTGCCCCGCGTCTTGGCGGACTGGGCGGGCACGGATCGCGCCGACAGGCCTTGACGCCGCCCGACCTTGCGGGATGTGATGCGCCCGTCTGGCGGAACTGGCAGACGCACCAGATTTAGGTTTCTCCGAAAACCGCGCCTTATCAGCCCTGTGGCCCTGAAAGTTTACCGGACATATCGTGTCCGACTCAGGAACGTGTAAATCGGCGTCGGCGCGGCTGCTCCGGTTCAGAAGCTGGAGGTCAGGCCGACCCAAAGCCTGCGCCCCTCGCCCTCGGTGCTGTTCGACGCGGTCGTCACCTCGCGGTCCAGGACGTTGTAGACGGCGGCATTGGCAGTCACCCGGTCGGTCAGCTGATAGTCCACGCCCAGATCCATCGTCAGATAGGAGGCGTATTCATAGGCGATGGCGTTGCCTTCTGCGTCGAAGGCATAGGGCGTGCCGTTGGTGCCGATCCGCGCGCCCGCCGCGACCTCGCGACCGTGATAGTTGGCCGATCCCCAGGCCCCCAGGCCCTCCACCGGCGTCTGCCAGTCGGCGGTCAGGCTGGCCGTGTGGCGGGGTGTCCGGTTCAGGGGAAGGCCCGGATAGTCGCCCGTCTTCTGTTCCGAATCCGTGAAGCTGTAGCTGCCGCGCAGGGTCACGGTCCGGGTCACGTCCCAGGCCCCGGTCAGCTCCACCCCCTGAAGGCGGGCGGCGCCGACATTGTACCACTCCCACAGATTGTAGTCGGTTCCGCCGACGGTGATCCGGCGATCGGTCTTGGCATTCTCGATCTTGTTGTCCAGGTCGGTGCGGAACAGGGTCGCGCCGACCTCCCAGGTCGGTGCCTCGTAGAGGGCCGCCAGCTCATAGCTGGTGCTTTCCTCCGGACTCAGGTCGGGGTTGGAGGCGATGACGCCCGCGCCGCGTTCTGTCGTGTAATAATATCCCGGCACGATGGAGCGCAGGTCCGGCGCCCGGAACCCGGTCGACACGCCCCCCTTCAGGGTCAGACCCGGCGTGGCATTCCAGACCGCATAGGCGCGCGGGGTGACGTGGCTGCCGAACTCGTCGTGATCGTTCAGCCGCGTCCCCAGGGTCAGGGCGAAGTCGTCGCGCAGCCGCCATTCGTCCTCGACGAAGATCGCGCGCTGCTCGGTGCCGAAGGAATAGGTCCGGCCGTCGCCCAGGCCGGGATTCTGGTCGCGCAGGCCGGTCCGGTTGATCTGTCCCCCGAAGACCAGCACATGGCTGCCCTGCCATTCCCAAGGCGTGGTGACCTTGGCGTCATAGACGGTGTTGGTGACCTCGGGGCTGCGGTCGCCGACCGACAGGCCCAGAGCGCCATTGCCCGTGGAGGTCACGCGCTGCCCGACCTCGCGCAGGACCGACAGATCGACCGTGGTTGCGCCGAAGCGGCCCGCATAGGACAGCGAAGCGTGATCGCGGGTGTTCTCCTGCAGGCTGTCATTCTGCGGGGTGCCGCGAAAGTCCACCTCGGCGATGGTCCGCCCGACGCGGCCCAGATCCTCGATGCTGCTGCGCCCGCCCTCCAGATGGATCACATGGTCCGGGTCAGGCGTCCAGCTGAGCCGCGCCGTCAGGTCGGTCAGCTCGCGGTCGCGCAGCCCGTCCACCACGCGCGCCTCGGACCGGTCCAGGCGCCGGCCCCAGACCTGCAGCCCCAGCCTGTCGTCGATGACCGGCCCGCTGCCATAGAAGGACAGCTGCCGCGAACCGGCGTCGCGGCCCCGCTCGGGCACCGTCGCCTCGGCCGTCACCGACCCGGTCCAGCGGTCGGCGACCGGTTTGGTGATGACGTTGATCACTCCGCCCATCGCGTCCGACCCGTAGAGCGACGACATCGGCCCGCGCACGACCTCGATCCGGTCGATGGCCGCGACCGGGGGGATGAAGCTCTGCTCGATTCCGGAATTGCCGTTGGTGCGGGCCTCGCGGGTGGTCTGGCGCTTGCCGTCGACCAAGATCAGGGTGTACTGCCCGCCCAGACCGCGGATGAAGATGTCCTGCTCGTTGGCGATGCCGGTGGTCGCCACGCCCTGCACGTCGCGCAGCGCGTCGCTGAGGCTTGTGATGTTGCGCTTGGCCAGCTCCTTGCCCGAGATGACCGAGATGCTGGCCGGGGCGTCCGTGATGTTCTGCTCGAAGCCGGACGCGGTGATGACGATCTCGTCCAGCAGGATCGGGTTCGCGGCATCCTGCGCCAGCGCGGCGCAGGCGCCGCACAGTGCGGAGACCGTCAGCAGCGAGACCCGGACAGGACGCGGAAGGGACGGGAGAGAAGGAGAAAGACGCGGCATCGACGTGACCTCGGAGGGATAGGAAGCGGTGCTGCCTGGGGGCGAAGCCGCGACGGCGTCGAATACCTTGGTGATTTTGTCGGGTTAATACTGACGTCGTAGAGGGGCAAGGCTGCCTAAGGATCACCTCCACCGCGCGACATAATTGCAACAGATCCCTGAGCCTTGGCGGCGGGCACGGCGGTAGCGCGAGCGATGGCAGTCGGAGGATGGTGCCGTCACACTTGATGCACCGGCACGCCCTGCAAGTCTTCCGCCCATGCGACGCTCGATCCGGGGGTTGGAAGCATGCGGAGATTCCTGCCCTCTTTCTTGCCGCACACGCTGCATCTGGTCCTGCGCAGCACGTCATCACGGTGCAGCCAGCGCGAGAAGCCCACGCGCCCCTCATGGCCGCATCGACATCGGATCAGGTAGCAGGTCGCTTGGTCCATGGGGATCCCCTTCGGAACCACAGCAGCGAACGAAATAAGAACACCGAAGCAGGGGCGTAAGCGGTTCGTACCCCTTGCTGCAAAGATGCCTTCGAGGTTGACGCCTGCCGTGCCGGGCGGCATGTTGCTGCCGCAATTGAGGGTTGGGCCTACGATATTGGAAACGCTGGCAGTCGACAGACAGGAGCTGATCAAGCTCACGAACCACCATGAGTGGCTGTCTCTTAGAGCGTATGTCCTTGAGATGCTTGCGCGCATCTCGCCTGAGGGGCCTTCGGGCCCGTTGACGCAATGGCTGGTGGAATGCAGTGAACAAGCCTGCGTACCCCCGAGGGACATCGAGGCTCTTGCATTGAGGCATGGTGGATCGGCCGCCATTCGGCACGCGTTCCGCGAGAAGAATGCTTCCGAGCTGAACCGCCTGAACATCGTTCCGATAGGCAGCGAATGCCACCCATGGGTCATCCTGAACCGTTGGGGATTTCGGTCCACGTTGGACGATCTGAACCATCTGTGCCTGGGCATTCATCGGATGCCGGCCCTCGTCGACATGCTCGAGGAACGATTTTCGAACTACGCGTCATCGCAGAGCATCACGACGCGAAATCATCCCCCAAGCGGCGAAGACATGGTGGTCGACCCGAAAAACGGGATCACATGGAACCACCACAGAGGCGCCTACTGGACCGATGAGAACTTCGCTCGGCTGCGCGAGACGATGCCGGGGCTCATCTCGAATTTTCACCGGTCATGCCGCAAGCCAGGCGCGATATTCGCCATCAGCCAGTGGAAGGACTTCGATGCCGTCCGCAGCGCCCCATTGCTCGACAGGCTGATGGCAGGCCTGACACTCAACGGGGCCTCGGATCCGAAGTTGATCATCATGGACTTCAGCGGCGCAGAACCTGACGGGGTCCTGCAGGTTCGCGACGATGTCTGCTTGTGCAGCAACGTCTATCCCGACGGTTACTCTTGGAGCGGGATGAACTACTACAACTCAGAGGTCGGCGTTGCCTGGGAACGCCGGGTCGTCGCCAACTTTCTGGAAGCGGTGTCTCGGATCTGATCCGCCGCAGCCCGGATGATCCTTCTCATGCCTTCGGCTTGATGCGTGAGGCTGAAGATGCGAGCGAGGTGCTGTCCGACTGGAGCAGCCGCTCGCCGAAGGCATTGCCCGCCTCGAAGGCGCTCTTGCCGTCCTCGATCGTGCGCACCAGCTCGCGCTCCTTCGCGGGGCTGGTGGTGTAGGGCCGGGCCAGCCCGCCGCGCTGATGCGCCACGATCAGCGCGCAGATCGGGGCGACCGCCAGCATGAAGCCGTGGATGCCTTCGGCCGTGGCCCCGGTCAGCGGGCCGAGGATGGCGGCCAGACCGGTGGCGATGGGCTCGGCCGTGCCGTCGCTGACGCTGCCCGCGATTACGTCGATCAGCGTCAGGATCGCCGGGACGATGCCCAGCCAGAAGGACCGCGTGCGGCCGATGAAGATGGGGGCGATGGTCTTGATGCTGTCCATGGTCAGGCTCCTGATGATCAGAGGGTTCGCAGTTCGGCGCGCACCATCGCGCGCAGGCGGTCGCCGACCTCGATCGGATCGGCGGGGGCGGGCATGCCCGGCAGCCAGGTGATGTCCCATTTCCAGCGCTGGACGATGCCGAAGGTCGGCTGGATCTCGGCATGGGTCAGGACCGACCACCGGGTGACAGGGATGTCGTAGAGGCGGCAGAAGCGCGCGGCCTCCCGCGCGAAGGCGCAGACCTGTGCGGGGGTGATGGGCGCGGTGCCAAGCTGGAAGGGCCGCTCGATGGCACCGGCCATGGCGCAGATCGCCAGCCCGATCGCGCCGCCGTTGGCGTTGAGGGTGTGGCTGCGCGGGGCGCCGGGCAGCGCGGGCCAGACCGGCGCGCCGTCGCCCGGGATCAGGCCGTGATAGGCGCGCAGATCAGTCGGGTTCGGCACATGGCCGCCGCCGGTCCAGTGCCCGTGGATGCGGGTGATGCCGCTCGGGTGTTGGAAGGGCAGCCCGCGCGCGCGCTGCGCGGCGGTGGCGGCCTCGAAGGCGGCGCGGGTGCGGCGGCCGTCGATGCCGTCGATGGGGCCGGGCCAGAAGCCCAGGGCGGCGCAGCGCGCCTAGCGGGCGCGGATCGCGGTCATCTTCGCGGTAATGGGGGTCTCCAGACATGCAAAGGCCCCGCACGATGGCGGGGCCGGGTTGGGTGAACGTCAGGTGAGTAAGATCGTTAGCTCGACGGGCCGCGCAGCAGACTTGCGATCAACCAAATGTCGTGAATTCGCTCACAGTGCCGCTCTTCGCGAAAGCGGCGGTCCATGTCGCGGGCGAACATCGTTCGGGCCTGGCAGTCCGGCAGGGCGTGGACGATGGCGCAGAGCGGGCGGAACCGGCCGGTCAGCACGAGGCCGATGCAGCTGGAGGCGTACCAGTGGAACATCTCGGATCTCCTCGTCGCCAGCTTCAGCAATGAGCCGCGGCGCAGCCCTGGGTGGCGCGCGCCGATCATGCGGAAGGTCTGCAACGCTTCGGTGACGGCCCATCCGGCTGATGGATCGGCGCGAGGCCTCCCGCAGTGCCCACGCAACACCCCTGCACGGCGGCAGGGGCCTGGATAAGGAAGGTGGGGTTTTCCCTACCTTATGGGCGGCTGCCGGTTACAGCTAACGTCATAAGGTTCTTGATCAACTTGTGAGTGATACGGAAAAGCCCCGCACGATGGCGGGGCTTTGGGTCGCTTTCATTTCAGATGGGCCGGCTCAATGGCATTTGCCGTGGAAGCAGGCGTCAGCTGACGAGCGGCTTGGCGGCCTTTGCATGTCGCGCCATCAAGTTCTTGGCCTTTCGCCCCGTCGCGAAGAGCCGCGCACCCTCAAAGGCATCCAGCGCGCAGCGCTCGAGCAGCTCGGGGAACAGCATTTCGATCTCCTCCCTGGCGGCGGGGCCGACGGCGGCCAGTGCCTGCGGGCCGGGATAAAAGCTTTCCGCCAGCGCGCCGTCCGCCAAGACGATCTGATGACGACCGAACAGCAGGTGGAAATAGCCCACCCCATCCTCCGGCTGAACGACGGACACCCCGTCCAGGTCCACCAGCAGCCGAGCGGCAACCAGGACCTCCTGCGTTCCGACCATCCGCTGAGCGATGACAGAGCGCACAAGGATCCGGTGCTGAGGAGAGACGACAAGGTCGCGGACCGGCATATCCTCCCCAAGAGCCCCGCGCGCGATCCTGATCGGACGAAGCTTGGGGTTTGCGTCCAGCATGGCGCCGGTCAGATGACGCGATCCAAGCCAGTGCAGCGGTTGCGGGCCCGCATCGCGGGTGATCACCAGATCCCCCGGGGTCAGGCACTCGACGGCGCGCTCGCCATTCGGCGTCAGGATCATGGTGCCCTGCGCAAAGCAGAACGCCGCCTGAGCGTCTTCGAAATCCAGCTGGCGATCATTGTCACCCTGCTTCGTGTCACCGTTCTCATTGACCTCGAGATAGGTCAGGGTGGTTGGCGTCTGGGACAGGCCGCCGTTCAGATCATAGAGAAGATGCCGTCCCCGACCGATCTCGAAGACAACGTATTCGTCGCCGGCGCCCAATCCCTGAACCAAGTCATGCTTGGGATTGAGTTGGCGGTAGATCGTGCTCCACCCCTCGGCCCCGGCCTGCGGATCGCCGTCGGAGTCCTTTGCCGGATCGTAACGCTCCAGCTGCCAGAACCGGCCATTCTTGAACTCGGCCGTCGCTGAGGGGTTGTTCACGTTCCCGACCCAGCTCAGGCAATAGATATCGCTTGCGCTGCCCAAGCCCGCAGCATCGCGTACCACCATGCCGAAACCGTCCTGACCGCGATTGAGACCCGGAACGGTTGTGGGCTCCGACGAGGTCAGAGCAAGCATGTCACCTTTCAGATAGATCGGTCCATCGTACGCCATTGCATCGCTCCAAAGAAATTTGGACCACGGCTAATGCAAGCCGACATGGCCGACCAGCTGTCTAAATTTCAGTAGGTTAACAGCGAAACTTTCTCGCCCGGTGTCCGTGGACACCGCTTCGCCAAGTGCGTGCTGCGTGCTGCGTGCTTTTGGTCAATCCGGAGTGGGCAGACACGCCGCGTCGGATGCCTCCGCTCTTAACCAGATACGGCCTGGCGCTGATCGACGGCCTGATGTCCAAGGTGTCGGCAGGCATTGGGGATTGGCTATAACCAAGCCTCTGGCCTTATGGAGCGGATGGAGAAGGACGGTATCGTCGCGCCGCCGAATTTTGTAGGCAAGCGAGAGGTCCTGATGCAGGTGATTGACCCCACCGCAGTTGAGACCGAGGCTGTCCTAACTCCGTCTGATGAATGGGCAGGACTGAACTGCGCCACAGGGCAGACTTGCACAATGGGTCCGCATGGGCCGGGCGGTTCCATTCAGTGCCAATACTGTGGTGCGGAACCCGCCCCGTCTGATGGGCTGCGGGAGGCGGCGGCTCACGCAAACAGTTGGTTGCGGGCCGCGCTGCGTTGCAAAGAGTGGCAGTGGGATGCAGATCAACTCGCCATTGCTGAAGCCGCCTGCAACGACCTGCGCATTGCCCTCTCCGCATCGCCCTCCGCATCGGTCTTGACCAAATGACTCCCGATATGGTGATGCTTGCTCTCAACCCTAACGAGAGACAGCAAGGAAACACCATGACGAGATGGGCTGAAGACCGTGCCACCGAGGAGCTGGGCTACCGTGCCCAAGGGGATGCAATGGAGGTTGCCCTGAAGTGGGGCTTCATCGGTGCCCTCCTTAGCCTCCTGGTGGGGTTCTTCTACTCAGCCTTCAACGGCTGGTATCTGGAGGAGACCACGCAGCTGGGTCTCTGGTTTGCACTTGGCGGTGCAGCTGCGGGGTTCCTGAAGGCGCACCTTCGGGACCGCCGATGGGACCGCCGCTTATCTGAGCTTGAACGCTCCGGCATCCGGGGCTAAGACACCACCGTTGCCCGTCTGGCGGAATTGGCAGACGCACTTGGTTTAGGTCCAAGCGCCGCAAGGCGTGGGGGTTCAAGTCCCTCGACGGGCACCACCTATTTCCCTGCAAGTCACCAGTGACATAGGCTGTGACATGGCGCCACCAATCTGTGCCACGCCCTCCACATCCCCTTGATAACTAATGGGAACCTGAGTGCTATGCCATTTAGGTTCTGGCGCCGCAAGGCGTGGGGGTTCAAGTCCCTCGACGGGCACCACGATGCCTTCCCGACATGACGACTATTCCGACAGGGGGATGGTGGTCGGAGTGGAGGGATTCGAACCCCCGACATCCTGGTCCCAAACCAGGCGCGCTACCAGACTGCGCTACACTCCGATTCCGGCGTGCGCCGTGGCGGCCGGTCCCGACCGCATAGCGCAGCCGCGCGGTGGTGAAAAGCCCTAGCGGCAGGGCCAGGCGGCGGTTTCCTGCGGCACGTCGGGATGAGCCAGCACCTGACCCGCGCGCAGGCCAAGACGCGCAGCCTCGCCGCCCGCGATCTCCAGGACCAGCAGCCGGTCGCGGTCCGGATCGCCCACGGCCGCACCGGGAACCGGCGTCTCGTCCAGCGGGCGGGCATTCGCATGGATGTGGCGGATCACGCCACGCGCATCGGCAAAGACCATGTCCAAGGGAATCAGCGTGTTGCGCATCCAGAAGCTGACGGGCTGCGGGCGGGGATAGACGAACAGCATCCCCGTCCCCGCCGGCAGGTCGCGGCGGAACATCAAACCGCGGGCGCGCAGGGCCTCGGTATCGGCCAGTTCGGTCGCGAAGGACAGCGCCCTGTCGTCCGACAGCCGGATCAGCGTGCGGTCGTCGCGGCATTCCGCGGTCGGTTGCGCCTTGACCACGTCCTGCGCCGCGGCGGGACCGGCCCCTAGCAGCAGAAGCGCAAGGACGGCGGACAGGCGCATCACGCCCTATTCCGCGACGTGGGCCAGGCCGTCATCGGCCGACCGGCCCGACGACGCGTCGTCGCGGGCGGGCAGGCCGCTGTCCCAGGCCGCGATCTGCGCCGCCATCAGGCCGCGCGGCCCCTCGACTACGCGCAGGCAGATCGCCTCGCCGATGGCAAGGTCGGCGAAACCGGAATGGCGCAGCACCTCGATATGGATGAAGACGTCATCGGCATGACCGAAGATGTTGGCGAAACCGAAGCCCTTGGACTTGTCGAACCACTTCACCCGCGCGGGGCGCAGGGGAAGGCTGTCCAGATGCTCGATGATCTCGATGTCCAGATCGGCGATGGGGGGCTGTCCGTCGGTCGGCGGCGGGTCGATCGAGACCACCTCGGCGGCCTGCACGCCGCGCTTGGTGTGCTGGACCATCACCGTGACCCGCGACTGGTCTGCGACCGAGCTGCGGCCGAAGTTCCGCAGCACGTTGCCATGCAGAAGGATGTCGGTACCGCCTTGATCGTCAAGGATAAAGCCATATCCCTTGGACGGGTCGAACCACTTGACCAGCCCGGTCGCGAGTCTCAGGGTACCGTCGTCTGTCATAGCATTTCCGTCTTCGCGCATAACCGATAGCCCTCGACAGTAGACATGCCGTCCCCCGACTACAATATGGGACGGTGCGGGACATGGGGATCGGCAAAGATAAGCCGTCGACCGCCTATGTCGGGATCGTGATGGGCGACGTCAAGGTCATCACGGCCGGGTCACGGGGACAACCGCCGCACCTGCCAGCCGTCCGCTTGATCGCGGGTCCAGACGAAGCGGTCGTGCAGGCGGAAGGCGCCATCGGCCCAGAACTCGATCTGCACCGGCGCGATGCGAAAGCCGCCCCAGAACGGCGGCCGCTTGGGCGCGGTGCCGTGGCGCAGCCCGACCTTGGCGACCTCGGCCACCAGCGCCGCGCGGCTCTCCAGCGGCTGCGACTGGCGCGAGGCCCAGGCCCCCAGCCTGCTCTGCAGCGCGCGGCTGTCGTAATAGGCGTCGGCCTGCGGCCCGTCCTCGTGGGTGACGGTGCCGCGCACGCGGATCTGGCGGGCCAGCGACTTCCAGTGCATCACGAAGGCCGCCTTGCCGGTCGCGGCGATCTGGCGGCCCTTGGCGCTGTCGTAATTCGTGTAGAACACGAAGGAGCCGTCGGTCCCCTGCCCGTCGATCTCCTTCAGCAGCACCATGCGCACGTCGGGCAGCCCGTCGGCATCGACGGTCGCCAGCGCGATGGCGTTGGGGTCGTTCGGCTCGGTCGCGCGGGCCTCCTCCAGCCAGGCGCGGGCGATGTCGAACGGGTCGTCGCCCGCGAAGAGTCCAGTCCGATCCGCCATGGCGCGTTCCTTGTGCTTGCTGCGACAGGACAGTTGCCCTAATCACCTTGGAAACGGTTGAAAGCGCGGGGGACAGGACATGTCAAGCGAGCAGAGGCCCGGCCTGATGGCCGGCAAGCGCGGTCTCATCATGGGACTGGCCAACGACAAGTCGATTGCCTGGGGCATCGCCAAGGCGCTGGCCGCCGAAGGGGCGCAGCTGGCCTTCAGCTATCAGGGCGATGCGCTGAAGAAGCGCGTCGATCCGCTGGCGGCGCAGCTGGGATCGGACCTGGTCCTGCCCTGCGACGTCTCGGACGAGGGCTCGATCGACCGGCTCTTCGCGGATCTGGGCGCGTCTTGGGACGGGCTGGACTTCGTGGTCCACGCGATCGGCTTTTCCGACAAGGAGCAGCTGCGCGGCCGCTATGCGGAGACCACGCGCGACAACTTCCTGATGACCATGGACATTTCCGTCTATTCCTTCACCGCCGTGGCGCGTCGCGCCGCCGCGATGATGACGGATGGCGGCTCCATGCTGACGCTGACCTATTACGGCGCCGAACGGGTCATGCCGCATTACAACGTGATGGGCGTCGCCAAGGCCGCGCTGGAGGCCTCGGTCCGCTATCTGGCCGAGGATTTCGGCAAGGACGGCATCCGCGTGAACGCGATCAGCGCCGGTCCCATCAAGACCCTGGCCGCCAGCGGCATCGGCGACTTCCGCTACATCATGAAGTGGAACGAGCTGAACTCTCCGCTGCGTCGCAATGTCACGCAGGAGGATGTCGGCAACTCGGCCCTCTACCTGCTGTCGCATCTGGGCGGCGGCGTGACCGGAGAGACGCATCACGTCGATGCGGGCTATCATGTCGTCGGCATGAAGGCCGTGGACGCCCCCGACATCGCGACCGTCAAGAAGGACTGACCGGCCATGACGGCGCATGCCCTGCTGGCCATCTGGCTGGTGCATCTGGCGGCGGCCGTCTCTCCGGGTCCGGCGGTGGTTCTGGCCGCGCGCACCGGGCTGCGCCACGGTTTCGGCCGGGGCGCGTGGCTGGCCGTGGGGCTGGGCCTGGGCGCCTGCATCTGGGCCTGCGCGGCGATGTTCGGGCTGGCCGTGCTGTTCCGCGTGGCCCCCGCCCTGCTGGTCGCGCTGAAATATGCGGGCGCGGCCTATCTTCTATGGCTGGCCTGGAAGATGTGGCACGCCGCGGCCGAACCGCTGGCGATGGACGCGCCCGATGCCCATGCCCGCAGCGCCGCGGGCCTCGTCTGGCAGGGCATCGCCACGCAGCTGGCCAATCCGAAACCCGCGGTGTTCTTCGGCACGATCTTCCTGACCTTCCTGCCGCCGCAGGCCCCGCTCTGGGGCTATGGCGCCATCCTGGCGCTGATCTTCGTGAACGATGCGGGCTGGAACGTGATCGTCGCGCGCATCTTTTCGCTGGAACGCACGCGCCGGGGCTATATGAGCCTCAAATCCGTCATCGACCGCATCTTCGGCGGGCTGCTGGCCCTGATGGGCCTCAAGCTTGCCGCCACCTGAGGAGAGATCCATGTCATCCGAACGCCTTCCCCATGAAAAGGGCTTCCATGTCAGCTGGGACCAGCTGCACCGCGACGCCCGCGCCCTGGCCTGGCGGCTGGACGGGACCGAATGGCGCGCCGTGGTCGCCGTGACCCGTGGCGGCCTGGTGCCCGCCATGATCGTCGCGCGCGAGCTGGACATCCGCACGATCGACACGATCTCGATCCGCTCCTACAAGGGCGTGGGGTCCGAGGCCGGCCAGGGCCAGCTGGAGGTCCTGAAGCGCCCCGACGACGCGCTGATGATGGGCGACGGCGAGGGCATTCTGGTCGTGGACGACCTGGTCGATTCGGGCCGCACGCTGGAGCTGATCCGGCAGATGTACCCCAAGGCGCATCTGGCGACCGTCTATGCCAAGCCCAAGGGCAAGCCCATGGTCTCGACCTGGGTGACCGAGGTCAGCCAGGACACCTGGATCTTCTTCCCTTGGGACATGGCGCTGCAGTACGTCCAGCCGTTCCGCGGCGAAGACTGACTTAAATTCAACGGCTTGCGCCTCCGCTCTCGGTTCGGTGACCGGGGCGGGGGAACCTGTCCTCCTGCCTGCGCATTGTGCACCCAATAGCGGATCGCACGGTCCGTCCGCAGAAACAGGAGATGACAAGATGCGTAAGCTGCTTTTGACCACCACCCTTGCCCTGCCCCTGACCTTCGGCGCCGCGCTGGCGCAGGACACCGCCGCACCGGCGGCCGATTCCGCCGCAGGCACCATGGAAACCGCGCCGATGACCGACGCGGCAGCCGACCCGATGGCCACCGATGCCGCCGTCGAGGGCGAAGCCGATGACGCCGCCGCAGCGGCGGCCGCCGCCGAGAAAGTCGAAGTCGAGCAGGCCGCCAACGAATGGCGCGTCGACTGGATCACCGGCGCTTCGGTGACCGCACCCGACGGGACCGACATCGGCTCGATCACCGACCTGATCGTCGATGGCGACACCGGGATGATGAAGGCTGCGATCATCGGCGTGGGCGGCTTCCTCGGCATCGGCGAGAAGCAGATCGCGCTGCCTTGGACCGACCTGATGATCAACTCGGATGCGCAGGAGATCACCAGCGACCTGACCCGCGAAGAGGCCGAGGCCGCGCCGGAATACGTCTATCGTGATCAGGCCGCCGCAGCCGGCGACATGGTCAGCGATCCGGCCGCCGACCCGGCCATGGCGCCCGCCGCAGACCCGATGGCAACCGAGCCTGCCGCCGATCCGATGGCGACCGGCACGACCGACACCATGCCGGCCGAGACGATGCCTGCGGATGGCGCAGCCACCGAGACCATGCCGGCTGACGGCACGACCACGGAAACCGCGCCCGCGAACTGATCCGGGCCTGACATCCGGCACACGGCGGTCCCTCGGGGCCGCCGTTCTGCTGTCAGCCGTTGCCCCGCACGAAGCGCGTCGCATCCTCGGCGGCACGCTGCAGGGCGCGGCTCTTGTTGACGGTCTCCTGGAACTCAGCCTCGGGGTCGCTGTCATAGACGATGCCGCCGCCCGCCTGGATATACAGGGCCTGATCCTTGATCACCCCGGTGCGCAGCGCAATGCACATGTCCATCTCGCCATTGGCGGCGAAATAGCCGACCGCGCCGCCATAGACACCGCGCTTCTCCGGCTCCAGCTCGTCGATGATCTGCATGGCCCGGACCTTGGGCGCGCCCGAGACGGTTCCCGCAGGCAGACCGGCCAGCAGCGCCGACAGCGCGTCCTCGCCGTTCCGCAGCTCTCCCACGACGTTCGACACGATGTGCATGACATGGCTGTAGCGTTCGATGACGAACTGCTCGGTCGGGCGCACGGTGCCGGGGCGCGCCACGCGGCCCACGTCGTTCCGGCCCAGATCGAGCAGCATCAGATGCTCGGCCAGCTCCTTCTGGTCGGACAGCAGATCGGCCTCCAGCGCCCGGTCCTCGGCCTCATCCGCGCCGCGCGGGCGGGTACCGGCGATGGGACGGATGGTGACCTCGCCGTCGCGCAGGCGCACCAGGATCTCGGGGCTGGCGCCCACGATCTGGAAGCCGCCCATGTTCAGGAAGAACATGAAGGGCGACGGGTTCGTCCGCCGCAGGCTGCGATACAGCGCGAAGGGTGGCAGCGGAAAGTCCATCCGCCAGCGCTGCGACGGGACGACCTGGAAGATGTCGCCCGCCCGGATGTAGTCCTTGGCCCGCTCGACCGCGGCCAGATAGTCGGGCTTGGAGAAGTTCGACTGCGGCGTGCCGATCCGGCCCGCCTCGCCCAAGGCGCGCGGCTCGGAGGGCTGGCGGTCCAGCGACCGCAGCGCGTCCATCACCCGCTCGCCGGCGCGCGCATAGGCCGCGCGCGCGTCGCCCCCGTCATGCCAGGCCGGCGCACACAGCGTTACCTCGCCCTTGACCCCGTCCAGCACCGCGACCACCGACGGGCGCATCAGCATCGCGTCGGGCAGGTCCAGCGGGTCGGGGTTCACGTCGGGCAGATGCTCGACCAGGCGGATCATGTCATAGCCCAGATAGCCGAACAGACCCGCCGCGACCGGCGGCACGCCCTCGGGCATGGTCTCGATCCGGCTCTCGGCGATCAGCGCGCGCAGGCTGTCCAGCGCCGGGCGCGGATCGTCCTGGAACGCGTCCGAGAACCGCGCCTGACGGTTCAGCCGGGCCCGCCCGTCGCGGCAATCCCAGACCAGGTCGGGCTTCATGCCGACGATGGAATAGCGGCCGCGGACCTCTCCGCCCGTCACGGATTCCAGCATGAAGCTCTGCGGCGCGGCCTCGGCCAGCTTCAGCATCAGGCTGACCGGCGTGTCCAGGTCGGCCGCCAGCCGGATCGTCACCAGCTGGTTGCGGCCCGCATCCCATTCGGCCTGGAACTCGGCAAAGCCGGGGGTCATCTGCATCACTGAACCTGGGCGTTGATGGCGTTGATGGCGGCCTGATCCAGCGTCACGTTGACGCCGCGCTGCGCATGCCGCACGAAATAGTCGAACAGATCGACCTGCAGTGACTGGTCCAGCCGGGCGCGCACGCCCTGCAGGACCTGCTCGGCATCGGGCTGGGACAGGTCGGCATCGGTAATGCCGTCCAGCCGGACCAGGAACACCCGGTCCTGCGCATCGACGACGCCCGCCTCGCCCGGCTCGGCCAGAGCAAAGGCCTCGGAGAGCAGCTCGGGCGGCAGCCCGTCCATCCAGTCGCTGCGGGCCAGACCGGTCTCGGCGGTCCAGTCATCGGCGGGTGCGGGGGCAGCCTCCGCGTCGGCATCGTCTGCGGGCGTATCGGCCCCGTCCGCGCCTTCGGCGACGGCGGTCAGGCGCAGGTCGGCGGCCAGATCCAGAAGCTGACGCTGCACCTCGGCGCGGCGCCAATCGGCCAGGACCTCGTCGCGGACCTCGTCGAAGGGGCGCAGCGTCGGCGGGACCAGCTCGTCCAGGCGCATCGCGAAGACGCCCCCGTCGGCCAGCTCGAACAGCTGCGGGAAATCGCTGGTCAGCACCTGCGCGGCCTGCTCGCGGAACGCCTCATAGCCCGCGATGCCGCCCTCCTCGGGGGTCGGCTCGGCGGTCCAGTCGATCTGGCCCAGCTCCATCTCGGTCTCCTCGGCCAAGTCCTCCAGCGTCGCGCCGCCGGCCAGCAGGTCCTCGAAATCGCCGCTGCGGTCGCGGATCTGGCGCGCGGCGGCCGACAGCGCCGCCTCGCCGCGCAGATCCTCCTGCGCGGCCTCGAAGGGGATGTCCACGGGGTCCAGGATCGCGTTCACCATGTAGAGCGCAGGCCCCAGATCGCTGTCCAGCGGACCCACGACGCCCGGCTGCTCCAGCGCAAAGACCTCGGGCGCGGCGGCGCCCAGATTGGCCTCGGTCACCTCGCCCAGATCGACATCGTCCAGCGTCAGGCCGCGCTGCACCACGAAGGCCTCGAAGGGCTGCGCGCCCGAGTCGATCTGATCGCGCGCGGCCTGGGCCTGGGCCACGTCGGGAAAGACCAGGCGGCTGACCATGCGCCGCGCCGGGCGCTGGAACTGGTCGATGTTCTGCTCATAGGTGGCGCGAAGCGCAGCCTCGTCCAGCTGCACCTCGGAGGCCAGCATCTCGGGGGTGATCCAGGCATAGGTGATGCGGCGCGTCTCGGGCGCGGTGAAGCGCGCGTCGTTGGCCTCGTGCCAGGCACGCAGCGTCGCCTCGTCGGGCGTGGCGATCGGCTCGGGCAGGTCCGCCTCGGTCAGCTCGCGCCAGCTGAAGTCGCGCCGCTCCAGCAGCCAGCGGGCGGTCTGATCGACCATCGGCGCGGGCGCGGCCACGCCGCCGGTCACGGCGCGCTGCATCATCAGGCGCGCCTCGTCGTCGCGGACGGTGGCCTCGAAATCGGCCTCGGTCAGGTTCTCGCGGCGAAGCACCTCGGCATAGGCGGCGCGGTCGAAGGCGCCGTTCGGCCCCTGAAACGCGCCCGCCTGCATGATGGTCTCAGCCACGCGCTGATCGCCCACCGACACGCCGATGCGGCGCGCCTGTTCGGCCAGGGCCGCCGCGGCGATCAGGTTGGCCTGCACCGATTGCGGCAGCCCCATCTGCTGGGCCTGCTGCATGGTGATCTGCTGGCCGGTCTGCTGAGAGAAGGCGCGCAGCTCGCCCTGCAGGGCGCGGGCATAGTCGTCGGCGGTGATCTCGGTCTCTCCGACCGCTCCGATCCGGCTCGTCCCGCCCGAGAAGCTGGTGATGCCGAAGCCTCCCAGCCCCAGGACCATCAGACCCATCAGGATCCAGACGATGGTCGATTTGCCCTTGGTTCGCAGCTGTGACATGGCGCGGCCTTCCTCGTGGTCGTGTCCCGCCCGTCTTTAGGACGCGGGCGGGTTCGCCACAAGTGGATCAGGCCGACAGCGCGGCCAGCCTGCGCCCCAGCTCCGCGATGCCCGCGGCATCGACATTGGCGAAGGCGATGCGCAGGTGGCGCGCGCCGGTCGGGTCGTCCGCAGGCGTGAACATCGTGCCGGGCAGCGCCAGGACACCCGCCTCGCGCACCATCCGCCGCGCCAGATCGGCCGAGCCTTCGGCGAAGGGGTGCTCGACCCACGCGAAATAGGCGCCTGCGCTTTTCAGCCGCCACCCCGGCAGCGCGCCGAGCGTTTCGGCCGCAGCCGCCCGGCGCGCCAGGATCTCGGCCCGCTCTCCGGCCAGCCAGTCGCCCAGGTTCGCCATGCCCCAGACCGCCCCGATCTGGCCCAGCTGCGAGGGCGAGATGGCCACCGTGTCCAGGAACTTCTCGACCTGCTCCAGCCGGTCGGTCCCCGCGATCACCGCGCCGACGCGATGCCCGGTCAGCCGATAGGCCTTGGAGAAGCTGTAGAGCTGGATCAGCACCCGGTCCCAGTCCGGCCGGGTCAGCAGGTCGTGGGGCGCGCCGTCGCGGCTGTCAAAGTCGCGATAGGTCTCGTCCACGACCAGCGCGATGCCGCGCGCCTGCGCCAGATCGAAGAACCGTCCCACGAGCTCGGCCGGATATTCCGCGCCCGAGGGGTTGTTCGGCGTGACCAGCACGATGGCGCGGGTCGCGGGCGTGATCAGCGCCGCGGCGTGATCAGGGTCGGGCAGCATGTCCGCGCCGCAGGGCAGCGGCACGGTGGTGACGCCCGCCATGTCCAGCCACATCTTGTGGTTGAAGTACCACGGCGTCGGCACGATCACCTGATCGCCCGCCCCCGCCAGCGTCGCCATGACGGCGCAGAAGGCCTGGTTGCAGCCCTGCGTGATCGCCACGTTCGCGGCGCCCAACGCCCCGCCATAGGCGGCCGAGAACTGCGCGGCCACCGCCTCGCGCAGGTCGCCATTGCCCAGCACGGGACCATAGAGATGCGCCTCGGGCCGGTGCAGCGCGGCCTCGGCGATGGCCCGGCGCAGGCCCTCCGGGGGCGGATCGACGGGCGCGGCCTGGCTCACGTTGATCAGCGGGCGGTCGGGCGCGAAGGTCACGCCCGCCAGCCAGCGGCGCGCCTCCATCACGGGCGGCGCGAAGGTGGCGGCAAGGGCGGGGTTCAGGGGATGCATGTCAGTTCCGTTCCAATCGGCGAAGGTCGGTGAGGTCGGGCGGCAGCGACAGGTCCAGCGCCGGGGCGGGCAGCGCGGGCGCCGCCCCCGTGTCGGGCGCAAGGCGCGGCGACATGTCCGCATCCGCCGGGGGCAGCGGGGCCGCCCTGTCGGCCGCGGGCGCCGCGTCGCCCCCCGCATCGGGCAGGCGCAGCGCCGGAGAGGCCCCGTCCGCCGCGGGCGCGGCCCGGCCCGGCAGGCGGTCCACGGCCAGGGCCTCGGGCCGGGCGTTCTGCTGCGTCGCGGTGACGGGCGCGGGTTCGTCCGCGGGCAGCGGCACGGCGACGGGATCGGTGACGGGCCGCGGAGAGGCCGCGTTCGGCGCGGGCAGGCGCGGCGCGACATCGCCGCCACGCCCGAACTCGGACCCGACCGGCAGGCCGACATCGACCGCCCCCGACGCGCCGCGCGGCAGGGGCGCCGTCAGCGACAGCCCGGCCAGCAGCACCACCCCCGTCAGCGCGCCGCCCGCAAGCCCCCTCCAGAAACCGCCCGCCATGCCGAAATCCGTCCCGTCCGTCCGCCTCGATGCGCGACGACCGGCCGGTCTTGACCCCCGGTCGCGCTTTGGCCCATCTATAGCGGACGCTTTTTCCGGGGGAAACCGCCCCCTTCTTCTGGCCGCAAGGTGCATCGATGATCCTTCTGATCGACAATTACGACAGCTTTACCTGGAACCTGGTCCATTACATGGGCGAGGCCGGGGCCGAGGTCGTCGTGCGCCGCAACGACCAGATCACCGTCGCCGAGGCGCTGGCCATGGCGCCGGACGGCATCGTGATCTCTCCCGGCCCCTGCGATCCGGCGCAGGCGGGCATCTGCCTGGAGCTGATCGCGGCGGCGGCCGAACGGGCCGTGCCTCTGCTGGGCGTCTGCCTGGGCCATCAGGCCATCGGTGAGGCCTTCGGCGGCCGCGTCGTGCGCGCGACCCGCATCCTGCACGGCAAGGTCGACGCGATCAGCCATGACGGCACGGGGGTCTTTTCGGACCTGCCCTCGCCCCTGAACGCCACCCGCTATCATTCGCTGATGGTCGAGCGCGAGAGCCTGCCCGACTGCCTGCGCGTGACCGCCACCGCGGGCGACGGCACGATCATGGGGCTGATCCATACCGGCCTGCCCATCGAAGGGGTGCAGTTCCATCCCGAATCCATCGCCTCGGAACACGGCCACGCGATGATCCGGACCTTCCTGGCGCGCTGCACCGCGCAAAAGGACGCCGCATGACCGACATCCGCCCCCTGATCGGCCTGGCCGCCAGCCGCCCCCTGACCGGAGCCGAGGCCGAGACCGCGTTCTCGGCCCTCTTCGACGGCGCCGCCACCCCGGCGCAGATCGGCGGCCTGCTGATGGCGCTGCGCGTGCGCGGCGAGACCGTGGACGAGATCGCCGCCGCCGCCCGCGCCATGCGCGCCCGCATGACCCCCATCACCGCGCCCGACGGCGCCATCGACATCGTCGGCACCGGCGGCGACGGCAAGGGCACGCTGAACATCTCGACCGCGACGGCCTTCGTGGTGGCCGGGGCGGGCGTGCCGGTGGCCAAGCACGGCAACCGCAACCTGTCGTCGAAATCCGGCGCGGCCGACGCGCTGACCCATATGGGCATCAACGTGATGGGCGGCCCCGCCGTGGCGCAGCAGGCGCTGGACGGGGCGGGGATCTGCTTCATGATGGCGCCGATGCACCATCCGGCGATGCGCCATGTAGCGGCGCCCCGCACCGAACTGGGCACGCGGACGGTCTTCAACCTGCTGGGGCCGCTGACGAACCCTGCGGGCGTCCGCCATCAGCTGACCGGCGCGTTCAGCGCCGACTGGATCCGGCCCATGGCCGAGGTGCTGCGCGACCTGGGCACGCGCTCGGCCTGGCTGGTCCATGGCGGGGACGGCACGGACGAGCTGTCCATCGCCGCGCCCAGCCAGGTCGCGGCCCTTGCCGACGGGCGCGTCACCGAATTCACCGTCACGCCGGAGGATGCCGGCCTGCCCCGCCACCCGTTCGAGGCGATCCTGGGCGGAGAGCCCGCGCAGAACGCCGCCGCCTTCCGCGCCCTGCTAGCCGGAGAGCGGGGCGCCTATCGCGACGCAGTCCTGCTGAACGCGGCGGCGGCGCTGCTGGTCGCGGGCCGCGTCACCGCCCTGCCCGAGGGCGCGGCGCTGGCGGCGCAGTCGCTGGACAGCGGCGCGGCGCAGGCGCGGCTGACCGCGCTGGCGGACATCACCGGCGCGCCCTGATGTCGGCCCCTCAACCGCCCGCGGCCTGGGCCGACCTGCCCTTCTTCCGCGACCGCTGGCCCGCGATCCGCGACCGGCTGCCCGAGGGGTTCCTGCCCGGCCCCGACCGCATCTTCGCCGCGCTGGAGGCGGTTCCGCCCGACGCGGTGCGCGTCGTGCTGCTGGGTCAGGACCCCTATCCCACGCCGGGCCACGCGAACGGCCTGGCCTTCTCCGTCACGCCCGAGACGCCCCTGCCGCGATCGCTGCGCAACATCTTCGCGGAACTGGGCGACGATCTGGGCGGGACGCCCGCCACGGGCGACCTGTCGGGCTGGGCGCGCCAGGGGGTGCTGCTCATGAACAGCGCGCTCAGCGTGATGCCGGGTCAGGCGGGGGCGCATGCCAAATGGGGCTGGCACCATCTGGCGCGCGAGGCGGTGATGCGCGCGCAGGAGGCCGGGTCGCTGGCCTTCCTCCTCTGGGGCAACCATGCTCAGAAGACGCTGGCCGACCTGGCCCGCCCGCAGGATCTGGTGATCGCCACGGCCCATCCCTCGCCTTTGTCGGCCCGGCGCGGCTTCTTCGGATCGCGCCCGTTCAGCCGCATCAACGCCTGGCTGGTGGATCAGGGACGCCCGCCCATCGACTGGACCGCCTGAGGCCGCAGCCCCTTCCCCCGCGCCCCGTCCCCGGCTAGAACGGCGGCATGGATATTCTGGACAAGATCAAGGCCTACAAGCTGGACGAAATCGCCGCCGCCCGCGCGGCGCGTCCGCTGGTCGATGTCGAGGCGGCGGCCCGCGCGGCCTCCGCCCCCCGCGGCTTTGCCCGCGCCTTGGACCGCGCCGCCGAGACCGGCCCGGCCCTGATCGCCGAGATCAAGAAGGCCAGCCCCTCCAAGGGGTTGATCCGGCCCGATTTCGACCCGCCCGCACTGGCCCGCGCCTATCAGGCGGGCGGCGCCGCCTGCCTGTCGGTCCTGACCGACGGTCCCAGCTTCCAGGGCGCGCCCGACTATCTGTCGGCGGCGCGCGCGGCCTGCGACCTGCCGGCGCTGCGCAAGGATTTCCTCTATGACACCTACCAGGTCGCCGAGGCGCGGGCCTGGGGCGCGGACTGCATCCTGATCATCATGGCCTCGGTCGAGGACGCGCTGGCCCGCGACCTCGAGGATGCCGCGATCCATTGGGGCATGGACGTGCTGATCGAGGTCCATGACGCGGCCGAGTTGGACCGGGCGCTGGCGCTGCGCTCTCCGCTGATCGGCATCAACAACCGCAACCTCAAGACCTTCGAGGTCACGCTGGACGTGACGCGCGACCTGGCCCCGCGCATCCCCGCCGACCGCCAGGTGGTCTGCGAAAGCGGCCTCTTCACCGCCGCCGACCTGGGCGCGATGATGCGGACCGGCGCGCGTCGCTTCCTGATCGGAGAGAGCCTGATGCGCCAGCCCGACGTGACCGCCGCCACCCGCGCGATCCTGGACGTGGCGGCATGACACTGACCCATTTCGACGCGGGCGGTCAGGCGCATATGGTCGACGTCTCGGCCAAGGCCGACACCGCGCGCGAGGCCGTGGCGACCGGCGCCGTGGTGATGAGCCCCGAGACGCTGGCCCTGGCCCAGGGCGGCGCGGCCAAGGGCGACGTGCTGGGCGTCGCGCGGCTGGCCGGGATCATGGGTGCCAAGCGCACCGCCGACCTGATCCCGCTGTGCCATCCGCTGCCCATCGCCAAGGTCGCGCTGGACCTGGTGGCCGATCCCGACCTGCCGGGCATCCGCGTCACCGCCACCGTCCGCACCACCGGCCGCACCGGGGTGGAGATGGAGGCCCTGACCGCCGTCACCACCGCCTGCCTGACGATCTACGACATGCTGAAGGCCGCGCAGAAATCCATGGTGATCCAGGATGTGCGCCTGCTGCGCAAGGAGGGCGGCAAGTCCGGCCTCTACGAGGCGCAGCCGTGATCACGGTGGACGAGGCCCTGTCGCGCGTCCTGGCGCTGGCCCGGCCCCCGCGCCCTGAGACGGTGCCGCTGGCGCAGGCCCATGGCCGCGTCCTGCTGGAACCCGCCCACGCCCGGTTGACGCAGCCGCCCTTCGACGCCTCCGCGATGGACGGCTATGCGATGCGCGCCGCGGATATGCCCGGACCGCTGACGGTGATCGGGACCAGCGCGGCCGGGCATCCCTGGGACGGGCATCCCCGGCCCGGCACGGCCATCCGCATCTTCACCGGGGCCGCGGTCCCCGCAGGCTACGACCATGTGGAGCTGCAGGAAAACATCGACCGCGACGGCGACCGCATCACCGTCCTCTCGCGATCCTCGGGCCGCAACATCCGCGCGCGTGGCAACGATTTCGCCGAAGGTGACAGCCTGCCCGCCGGAACGGTGCTGACGCCCGCACGGATCGGCCTGCTGGCCGCGATGAACCTGGACCGCGTGACCGTGGCCGCCCGTCCCGTCGTGGCGATTCTGGCCGGCGGGGATGAACTGGTGCCGCCCGGCACCGACCCCGCTCCGGGACAGATCGTCAGTTCGAACGATCTCGCGCTGGCGGCGATGGTGGCGGAGGCGGGCGGCACGCCGCGCATCCTGCCCATCGCGCGCGACACGGTCGACAGCCTGACCGCCGCCTTCGATGCCGCGACCGAGGCCGATCTCCTGGTGACCATCGGCGGCGCCTCCGTCGGGGACCACGACCTGATCGGTCGCGTCGCCGCGGAGAAGGGCATGGCGCAGGCCTTCTACAAGGTCGCGCTGCGACCGGGCAAGCCGTTGATGGCGGGTCACCTTGATCGGACGGCCATGTTAGGTCTGCCGGGAAATCCCGTTTCGGCAATGGTTTGCGGTCAGATCTTCATGCAACCTCTCATCCGCCGGATGCAGGGCCTTCCCGCCGATGTGCCGCTTCGCCAGGCGGTCCTGGGGGTGGCCCTTCCGGCCGAAGGGCCGCGTCAGCACTATCTGCGCGCCACGTTGACGTCGGGGGACGGGTGGCCCGTCATCACCCCCTTCAACGATCAGGACTCCGCCCGGCTGGCCCTGATGGCGCAGGCCGACGCCCTTCTAGTGCGGCCCGCCGGCGACCCCGCCCGCGCGGCCGGGGATGTCGTCCATTATCTGCCGATCGGCTCTAGTTAACTGTTTTTTCACCCTTTCAGGGTCAGATGATTGACGTGATTCCGGCAATCATCTAGAACAGACATGGAACACCGGCGATAAGGGGCGGGCGATGCTGACCAAAAAGCAGATACAACTGCTTGAGTTCATTCAACGGCGGATGGCGCGCGATGGCGTGCCGCCGTCCTTCGACGAGATGAAGGACGCGCTGGACCTGCGCTCCAAATCCGGCATCCACCGGCTGGTCACGGCGCTGGAGGAGCGGGGCTTCATCCGTCGCCTTCCCCACCGCGCCCGCGCGCTGGAGGTGCTGCGCCTGCCGGACGCCCTGGCTCACCTGACCGACCCGGTCGAGGCGGAGAGCCGTCCGGCCGCGGCCTTCTCGCCCCGCGTCATCACCAACACGCGCCCGGCCCGTCCGCGCGGTGCGATGACGGTCGTCGACAGCCCGGCCGTCCAGCTTCCGCTGATGGGACGCATCGCCGCGGGCGTGCCGATCGAGGCCATCTCCGAGGTCGCGCATCACATCGCGGTTCCCGGAACCATGCTGGCGGGACGCGAGCACCACTATGCGCTGGAGGTGACCGGCGATTCGATGATCGAGGCCGGCATCAACGACGGCGACGTGGTGATCATCCGCGAACAGGACACGGCCGACACTGGCGACATCATCGTGGCGCTGGTCGACAATCAGGAGGCGACGCTGAAACGCTATCGCCGCAAGGGATCGATGATCGCGCTGGAGGCTGCAAATCCCGCCTATGAGACGCGGCTTCTGCCGGAAGACCGTGTGCGCATCCAAGGCCGTCTGGTGGGCCTCATCCGCAGCTACTGACGGATCGGCACGGGGTCAGGCCTGCAGGAAGCCCGGCCCCGCACGCTCCAGAAGCTCGCGCGCCAGATCGTCGCCCATGGCCGCCGCATCGGCTGACATGCCCTCGCGGCGTGCCGATACGACCTCCGAGCCGTCGGGACGCAGAATCTCACCGCGCAGGATCAGCCTGTCGCCGTCCAGCTCGGCCAGCCCCGCGATCGGCGTCTGGCACGATCCATCCAGCCGCTTCAGGAAGGCCCGCTCCGCTTGGACCCGAATGCCGGTAGGCCGGTGATGGATGGCGGCCAGCAGGGCCGCGCAGTCGTCATCGTCGCGGCGCCGCTCCACGCCGATGGCGCCCTGCGCCACGGCGGGCAGCATCTCATCCGGCTCGATCGCGCCGGCCGCGACGTGGATCATGTCCAGCCGCGACAGGCCTGCCATGGCCAGGAACGTGGCGACGGCCACCCCGTCCGCCAGCTTCTGCAGCCGCGTCTGGACGTTGCCCCGGAACTCGACCAGCACCAGATCCGGGCGGCGATGGGCCAACTGCGCCCGACGCCGCAGGCTGGAAGAGCCCACCACCGCACCATGGGGCAGGTCGGCGATGCGCCCCGCATGCGGGCTGACGAAGGCATCGCGCACATCCTCACGGGGCAGAAGGCAGTCGATGACCAGCCCCTCGGGCTGGATCGTCGGCATGTCCTTCATGGAATGCACGGCGATGTCGATCTCGCCACCTGACAGCGCATCCTCGATCTCGCGGGTGAAGAGGCCCTTGCCGCCGATCTCCTTCAGCGGGCGGTCCAGGATCCGGTCCCCGGTGGTCTTGATCGGCACGATCCGGAAGGCCTCGGCCGGCAGGCCATGCGCCGCCATCAGGCGGTCACGGGTCTCGTTGGCCTGCGCCAGAGCCAGCGCGGAGCCGCGGGTTCCGATGCGCAGCGGACGGGAGGGGGTGGGCATCTGTGTCATGGCGCCCGGCATAGCCGCCGGGGGCGCGCTTGACAACGCCTGACGCCTGACCTTCAAGGGGCGGCAGGAGGCCTCATGACCAAACTTCTGCTGCGCGCCCTTGCGGGCGAGACCCTGTCCACGCCGCCGATCTGGATGATGCGCCAGGCGGGCCGCTATCTGCCCGAGTACCGCGCGACGCGGGCGCAGGCGGGCGACTTCCTGTCGCTGTGCTACAACCCGGATCTGGCGGCCGAGGTCACCTTGCAGCCGATCCGCCGCTACGGGTTCGACGCGGCCATCCTGTTCGCGGACATCCTGCTGATCCCGCAGGCGCTCGGGGCCGATCTGTGGTTCGTGACCGGAGAGGGGCCGCGCCTGTCCACGGTCACCTCGGCCGCCGATCTGGCGCGGCTGCGGCCTGCGGACCAGATCGACGAGCGGTTGGCGCCGGTCTATGAGACGCTGGCGATCCTGTCGCGCGAACTGCCGCGCGAGACGGCGCTGATCGGCTTTGCCGGTGCGCCCTGGACCGTCGCCACCTACATGGTCGCGGGTCGCGGCACGCGCGACCAAGGACCCGCGCACCGCCTGAAGGACGAGGATCGGGAGACGTTCTCGGCCCTGATCGCGATGATCACCGAGGCCACGATCCATTATCTCTCGCGGCAGATCGAGGCGGGGGCCGAGGTCGTCAAGCTGTTCGACAGCTGGGCGGGCAGTCTCAAGGGCCGGGATTTCGACGACTTCGCGCTGGCACCCGCCCGCCGCATCATCGCCGCGCTGAAGGAGCGTCATCCGGACATCCCGGTCATCGCCTTTCCGCGCGAAGCGGGTGAGCGTTACATCGGTTTCGCCAAGGCGACCGGCGCGGATTGCGTCGCGCTGGACAATTCGGTCGAGGCGGAATGGGCCGCACGCGCCGTTCAGGTCGACGGCTGCGTGCAGGGGAACCTTGACCCGCGGCACATGGTCACGGGCGGGCCGGATCTGGTGCGCGAGGCGCAGCGGATCACCCGCGCGCTGCGTGGCGGGCCGCATGTCTTCAACCTGGGCCACGGCATCACGCCGGACGCCGACCCGGACAACGTGACCCGGATGATCGACGCGGTGCGCAGCGCCTGAGGCTCAGCGCGCGCGCGCCTTGGGATAGCCGTTGCGGCGCAGGTCGTTCAGCGCCGCAACCAAGGCCTGACGGTCGGCGAAGGGTCCTGCCATGACCAGCCGAACCGTGGCGTCGCCCTCGCGGACACGGGCCTGACCGGTGGGATAGCCGCGCGCCGCCAGGGCGCGCAGGACGATGCGGGCATTCTCCTCATCCGCGAACCTGCCGACCTGCACATAGCGGGCCGATGCCGGGATCATCTCGGGACCCGGTTCCGCAGGGGCTGCCGCGGGCGCGGGCCTGCGGCGGTCGGCCTCGGGTTGCGTCCTCGGGACGTCGCGGACCTCGGGTCGTGCTGCCACACGGGTGCGCGCGGGCGCAGGCGGGGGCGTCGCGGTCGCGCCGCCCGGTCGGACGCTGGCCGCGGCGGGATCGGACTGCATCCCCGGGCACAGGCCCAGGGTCGAGCCCTGCGCCGCCCCCTCCTGCACGCGATAGCCGAGACGGGCGCAAAGCTCGGGCGATCCCGACAGGCCGGATGCGTTTCGCAGCGCCGGCGCCAGCTCCAGCGCGTCGCGCAGCGCGGTCTGCATCGGGTCGGGCACGCGCGGGGTCTCCGCCTCGCGGCGCTCCTCGGGCTGTGCCGGGTCGGCGGCCCATTCGCCCTGGCGCAGGTCGCGCGACAGCTGCTCCATCAGCATGGTCTCGACATCCGGGGCGGGCGGCGGGGTCAGGGGCAGCACGCGTTCCGTCAGCGCGTCGGTGCGGCGCGCGGCGAGGCTGGGCGGAAAGCCGCACAGCCCCTGCCCCGCCCCGTCCAGACGCGGAGCCCAGCCCGCCCCGTCACGAGTGAAGACGCAGCCCTGCCCGTCGATGTACTGCGTGCCGGCAAAGCCTTCCGGCGGGGGTGGAACGGGCGCGGCCCCCGCCGCCCCCGCCAGCATCACCAGAGCCAAGACCTGCACGCGCGCGTTCATCTGCCATCCATCCGTTGTCCTGCGCCAAAGCTAGCGCAGAACCCTGAAGGGGCGGTTAACGCAGGCCTATTTCGTGCCGAACATCCGGTCGCCCGCATCGCCCAGGCCCGGCACGATATAGCCGTGATCGTCCAGCCGTTCGTCCAGCGCGGCGGTGAAGATCGGCACGTCCGGATGCGCCTCGCGCATGCGCGCGACGCCTTCGGGCGCGGCCAGCAGGCACAGGAAGCGCATGTTGACCGCACCGCGCGCCTTCAGCATGTCCAGCGCCGCGACCGAGGAGTTGCCGGTGGCCAGCATCGGATCGACCACGATCGTCATGCGCGCATCCAGTTCGCGCGGCACCTTGCAGTAGTATTCGACCGGCTTCAGCGTCTCGGGGTCGCGGTAGAGGCCCACGAAACCCACCCGCGCGCCGGGAATCAGCTCCAGGATGCCGTCCATCAGCCCGTTCCCGGCCCGCAGGATCGAGATCAGCGCAAGCTTCTTGCCCTCCAGCGTGGGGGCCTCCATCTCGCACATGGGCGTCTCGATGCGCATGGTGGTCAGTTCCAGCTCGCGCGTGACCTCATAGGCCAAGAGCAGGCTGATCTCGCGCAGCAGGCGCCGGAACCCGGCGGTCGAGACGTCCTTCTGGCGCAGGATCGACAGCTTGTGCTGGACCAGCGGGTGATCGACGACGGTAAGATGTTGCATCAGGCGAATTCCTTTCTCAGCCGCTCGCGGGTCGGCTCATCGCAGAAGGCCGCGTCGGCGGCCCAGAGGTTGATCTGTCGGAACTCGGTATCGCCCCAGCCAAAGGTGGTGGCAAGCCGATCGTATTCGGCCCGCATCGTGGTGTGGAAGAAGGGCGGATCGTCGGTGGAGACCGTGACCCGCACCCCCGCATCGGCCAGCCGCGCGATGGGATGCGCGCCCCAGGACGGATAGACCCCGAGCGCCACGTTCGACCCCGGACAGACCTCCAGCGTGATGCCGCGCTCGACCAGATCGCGGACCAGGCCCTGGTCCTCCACCGCGCGCACGCCGTGGCCGATGCGCGTGCAGCCCAAGGCCAGCGCGTCGCGGATGCTGTCCGGGCCGCCCCATTCGCCCGCGTGGCAGGTCAGGCCCAGCCCGGCCTCGGCCGCGCAGTCGAAGCTCCAGGCGTAATCGGTGGCGCGACCCACCTGCTCGGCCCCGCCCATGCCGAAGCCGGTGATCCAGCCGCCTGCCGTCTCGGCCGCGCAGATCGCGGTCCTGCGCGCGCGGTCCGCGCCGAAATGGCGGATGGCGGTGACGATGCCGCGGCTGTCGATGCCCTGCGCGCGGGCGGCATCCGCGACCTCGGTCATCGCCGCCAGATGGTCGCGCCAGGCGGACAGATCCGCGCCGCCGCAGAATTCGGGCGAGACGAACAGCTCGGCATAGATCACGCCCTCCTCGGCGCAGCGTTCCAGCACCTCGGCCAGCAGGCGGGCATAGTCGCGCGGGCCGGTGATGACGCTGGTCGCGGCCTCGTAGCAGCGCAGGAAGCCCTCGAACCCGTCATAGGCGTAATGGCCGCGTTCGTCGAAGACCCCGGACAGGTCGGCGCGCTTTTCCTGCGCCAGGGCGCGGATGAAGGCGGGCGGGGCGGCCCCTTCGAGATGCAGATGCAGTTCGATCTTCTTCATAGGAATGACGTTCCGTGATCAGGGGCCGGCAGGCCCAGATGCGCCAGGATCGACGCGCCGATATCGCTGAATCCCACCTGCCCCACCGCGCGCGGCCCCAGGCCCCAGCCCAGCACCGGCGCGCGTTCGCGGGTGTGGTCGGTGCCGGTCCAGGACGGGTCGTTGCCGTGATCGGCGGTGAAGATCGCCAGATCGCCGGGCGACAGCTGCGCCAGGAAGCGCCCCGCCACGCCGTCGAACCACTCCAGCTGGCCCGCATAGCCCGGAATGTCGCGCCGATGGCCGAAATTCGTGTCGAATTCGACGAAATTGGCGAAGGTCAGGCTGCCCGGTTCGGCCTCTACGCCAAGGCGGATCAGATGCTCGGCCAGGGCCGCGTCATCGGCGCCCTTGTGCAGCTGGGTGATGCCGCGATGGCTGAAGATGTCGCCGATCTTGCCCACGCCATGGGTGATGCGGCCTGCCGCCTGCGCGATGTCCAGGATGGTGCGCCCCGGCGGCGCGATGGCAAAGTCGCGCCGGTATCCGGTGCGGCGGAAATCGCCGGGCTGGCCGACGAAGGGCCGCGCGATGACGCGCCCCACGCGCATGGCATGCAGCATCGGCGCCAGGTCGCGGCAGAGCGCGATCAGCCGGTCGCGGCCGAAGACCTCCTCATGCGCGGCGATCTGCAGCACGCTGTCGGCGGAGGTGTAGCAGATGGGCCAGCCCGTCCGCATGTGCTCGGCCCCGAAATCGTCGATGACCTGGGTGCCCGAGGCATGGGTGTTGGCCAGCGTGCCGTCGGTGCCCGCCAGATCGCGGATGCGGGCCAGCACCTCGGGCGGCAAGGCCGGGTCGGTGTCGGGGAAATAGGTCCAGTCCCAGGGGACCGGCACGCAGGCGATCTCCCAATGCCCCGAAGGCGTGTCCTTGCCGCGCGACGTCTCGGTCGCCGCGCCCCAGAGGCCCTGCGGCGTGGCGGTCAGCCCGCGCGGCTCGATCCCCGAGGCCAGCCGCAGTGCCGCGCCCAGGCCCAGCCCGTCCAGAACAGGCATGGACAGGGGCCGCGCGGCGTCGATATGGCCCACGGTGTTCGCGCCCGTATCGGGGCGGCCATCATTGAAGAAGGCGTGCGCATCGGGCGCGCCGCCGATGCCCACGCTGTCCATGACGATCAGGAAGGCGCGACTCATGGTGCGATCCGGTCGCGGATCAGGGACCCGGGCGCGCCATCGCCCAGGGCATAGGCCGCCTGCACCGCGGCCACCGCCACCTGCGCGGCGGTGTCGTCGGCGGCATGGACCATGGCCAGCGGCGCGCCTTCGCCCACCGCATCGCCCAGCTTGGCCAGCCGGTCGAGGCCCACGCGCGGGTCGATCGCCTCGCCCGCGCGGACCCGGCCGCCGCCAAGCGCCAGCACCGCATGGCCAAGCGCGGTCACGTCGATGCGCCCCACCCGGCCTTCGGGCGCGGGGACGGGCACGATGACGGGGGCGCGGGCCAGATGTGCCTCGGGGCGGTCGATCAGGTCGCGCGGGCCGCCCTGGGACGCGACCATGCGGCCGAAGATCTCGGCCGCGGCGCCGCTGTCCAGCGTGGCCTCCAGCCCCTCGGCCGGGCGTCCGGCCAGCGCCAGGCATTCGGCGGCCAGCGCCAGGGTCAGCTCGCGCAGCGCACCGGGCTCGCCCTGCAGGCAGCGGATGGCCTCAAGCACCTCCAGCGCGTTGCCCGCGCTGCGCGCCAGGGGCTGGTCCATGTCGGTGATGAAGGCGGTGGTGCGGCAGCCCGCGCCGTTCGCGGTCTCGACCAGGGCCTGGGCCAGGCGCTGCGCGCTGTCGGGCTTCTTCAGGATCGCACCCGAGCCGGATTTCACATCCAGCACCAGCGCGTCCAGCCCCGCCGCCAGCTTCTTCGACAGGATCGAGGCGGTGATCAGGTCGATCGATTCGACCGTCCCCGATTCGTCGCGGATCGCGTAAAGCCTGCGGTCGGCGGGGGCCACGTCGCCCGTGGCCGAGACGATCGCGCAGCCGACCTGGCGCACGATGCGGCGCAGCTCCTCCTCCGGCTGGTCGCAGAGATAACCCGGAATCGCCTCCAGCTTGTCCAGCGTGCCGCCGGTATGCCCCAGGCCCCGCCCCGAGATCATCGGCACGAAACAGCCTCGCGCGGCCAGCAGCGGTGCCAGCACCAGCGACACGGTATCGCCGATACCCCCGGTCGAATGCTTGTCCACCACCGGCCCCGGCAGGTCCCATTGCAGCACATGCCCCGAATCGCGCATCGCGCGCGTCAGCGCGACGCGACCCGCTTGCCCCGTGCCCCGCGTCAGCACCGCCATGGCGAAGGCCCCCGCCTGCGCGTCGCTGACCGACCCGTCGGCCAGCCCCTGCGCGATCAGCGCGGCGCCGGGCCCGTCCAGGCCGCGCCCGTCGCGGATCGCGGCGATCACCGGGCGCGGATCGGTCATGTGCGCGCCATGTGGCCCGCGTCGAAGCGGCCGGGCAGCAGATCGCCGATGGTGGTGTGCATTTGCGCCCCGTCGGTGGTGGCCAGCAGGACCGGCACGTCGCCCGCGCCGAATTCGGCCAGCTTCTGCCGGCAGCCGCCGCAGGGGGGCACGGGGGTCGGGCTGTCGGCGATGACGGCGACCTCGATCAGCTGCGTCTCTCCGGCGGCGACCATGGCGGCGATGGCCCCGGCCTCGGCGCAGGTGCCCTCGGGATAGGCCACGTTCTCGACATTGCAGCCGCGATAGATGGTGCCCGAGGCCCCGCGGATGGCCGCGCCGACCTTGAACTTCGAATAGGGCACATAGGCCCGCTCGCGCACGTCGCGCGCCGCATCCAACAGAGACATGATCCGGGTCTTTCCTTCGTGATCGTTGCCGTCAATCTGCGCGCGCCGGCGGTCTTGTGCAAGTCACGGCGCCGCGCGCAGAAGCCCGCTGTTCCCCGGCGTCAGATTGGTTTAACGGTAAACCAATTCCGAAACTTGAGGGGCGAGAGATGGAAGACCGCAGGCAGGACAGCGCCAGACAGGCCGCACTGGATTATCACGAATTCCCGCGTCCGGGTAAGCTGGAGATCCGCGCGACCAAGCCCATGGCCAACGGCCGCGACCTGGCCCGCGCCTATTCGCCCGGCGTGGCCGAGGCCTGCCTGGAGATCAAGGCCGATCCCTCGACCGCCGCGCGCTATACAACCAAGGGCAACCTGGTGGCCGTCATCTCGAACGGCACGGCCGTCCTGGGCCTGGGCAATATCGGCGCGCTGGCCTCCAAGCCGGTGATGGAGGGCAAGGCGGTCCTGTTCAAGAAATTCGCCAATATCGACTGCTTCGACATCGAGGTGAACGAGCCCGACCCCGTCAAGCTGGCCGAGATCGTCTGCGCGCTGGAGCCGACCTTCGGCGCGGTGAACCTGGAGGACATCAAGGCCCCCGACTGCTTCATCGTCGAGGAGATCTGCCGCGAGCGGATGAACATCCCGGTCTTTCATGACGACCAGCACGGCACCGCCATCGTGGTGGGCGCGGCCGCAACCAATGCGCTGCGCATCGCCGGCAAGCGGTTCGAGGACATCAGGATCGTGTCCACCGGCGGCGGGGCGGCGGGCATCGCCTGCCTGAACATGCTGCTGAAGCTGGGCGTCAAGCGCGAGAACGTGTGGCTCTGCGACATCCACGGCCTGGTCCATGAGGGCCGCGAAGTGGACATGAACCCGCAGAAGGCCGCCTATGCCCAGGCCAGCGACAAGCGGACCCTGGCCGAGGTCATCGACGGCGCCGACCTGTTCCTGGGCCTGTCCGGTCCCGGCGTCCTGACCCCCGAGATGGTCGGCCGCATGGCCCCGCGCCCGATCATCTTCGCGCTGGCGAACCCCAACCCCGAGATCGACCCCGAGGCCGCCCGCGCCATCGCCCCCGACGCGATCATCGCCACGGGCCGCAGCGACTTTCCGAACCAGGTCAACAACGTCCTGTGCTTCCCCTTCATCTTCCGCGGCGCGCTGGACGTAGGCGCGACCACGATCAACGACGAGATGAAGATCGCCTGCATCGAGGGCATCGCGGCCCTTGCCCGCGCGACCACCGCCGCCGAGGCCGCCGCCGCCTATCGCGGCGAGACGCTGACTTTCGGCCCGGACTATCTGATCCCCAAGCCCTTCGATCCGCGCCTGATGGGCGTCGTCTCCAGCGCCGTCGCCCGCGCCGCGATGGAGACGGGCGTGGCCACCCGCCCGCTGGAGGACATCGCGGCCTACAAGCAGAAGCTGGACGGCTCGGTCTTCCGGTCTGCGCTGATCATGCGCCCGGTCTTCGAGGCCGCGGCCACCGTCACCCGCCGCATCGTCTTCGCCGAGGGCGAGGATGAGCGCGTCCTGCGCGCCGCCAACGCCATGCTGGAGGAGACCACCGACGTGCCGATCCTGATCGGCCGCCCGGACGTCATCGCCATGCGCGCCGAACGCGCGGGCCTGCCCATCCGCCCCGAGCGCGACTTCGAGATCGTGAACCCCGAGAACGACCCGCGCTATCGCGATTACTGGGAGACCTATCACGGGCTGATGGCCCGGCGCGGGGTCAGCCCGGACATCGCCCGCGCGATCATGCGCACCAACACCACCGCCATCGGCGCGGTCATGGTGCATCGGGACGAGGCCGACAGCCTGATCTGCGGCACCTTCGGGCAATACAGCTGGCACCTGCAATATGTCCGCCAGATCCTGGCCCAGGGCGGGCTGCACCCGGTCGGCGCCCTGTCCATGATCATCCTGGAGGACGGCCCGCTGTTCATCGCGGACACGCAGTGCCACAACGACCCCACTCCGCAGCAGGTGATGGAGACGGTGATGGGCGCCGCGCGCCATGTCCGCCGCTTCGGCCTGACGCCCAAGATCGCGCTGTGCAGCCATTCGCAGTTCGGCAACACCGACAGCCCCTCGGGGCGCAAGATGCGCGAGGCGCTGGCCCTGCTGGACGCGCGCGAGCCGGACTTCATGTATGACGGAGAGATGCATGTGGACGCGGCGCTGGACCCCGAGCTGCGCGAGCGGATCTTCCCCGGATCGCGGCTGCAGGGCGTGGCCAACGTGCTGGTCTTTGCCGGCACGGACGCGGCATCGGGCGTCAGGAACGCGCTGAAGATGCGCGCCCAGGGCCTGGAGGTCGGGCCGATCCTGATGGGCATGGGCAACCGCGCGCATATCGTGACGCCCTCGATCACCACGCGGGGGCTCCTGAACATGTCGGTGCTGGCCGGGACGCCGGTCACGCATTACGGCTGATTCGCCCATCGCTTTGCAAATGCTGCGGCGCCGCAAACCCCGTGTTTGCGGCGCCGTCCGTTTTGCAAACGAGGGGCGGAGATTATTGCTAATCCTGCCCCGCATCGGACGCTAACACTGTTGCGCGAAGCCCCCAGCCCTGCGTAACAATCCCTCATCTTCTGGGAGGGAGGGGCCATGTCCTATCATCAGCTTTACGCCCGCTGGCGCGACGACCCCGAGGCGTTCTGGGCCGAGGCCGCCACGGCGATCGATTGGGACCGCCCGGCCAGCCGCGCCTTCTTCGATCAGGGACCGGCGGGCGAGTGGTTCGCGGACGGCATGGTCAATGCCTGCTGGAACGCCATCGACCGCCATGTCGCGGCGGGTCACGGCGACCGGATCGCGGTCATCCATGACAGCCCGATGACCGGCAGCACCAGCCGCCTGACCTATGCCCAGCTGCAGGACCGGGTGGCGCGCCTGGCGGGCGTGCTGGTCGCGCGCGGCATCGGCAAGGGCGACCGGGTCATCATCTACATGCCGATGATCCCCGAGGCGCTGCAGGCGATGCTGGCCTGCGCGCGGATCGGCGCGATCCATTCCGTGGTCTTCGGCGGTTTCGCCGCCCATGAGCTGGCTGTGCGCATCGACGACGCGCGGCCCCGCGCGATCATCGCCGCCAGCTGCGGGCTGGAGCCGGGGCGCGTCGTGCCCTACAAGCCGCTGATGGACCGCGCCATCGACGAGGCCGCGCACAAGCCCGACCTCACCATCGTGTTCCAGCGCCCCGAATGCACGGCCGACATGGTCGCGGGACGCGATCTGGACTGGCAGGAGGCCGTGGCTGCTGCCGCGCCCGCCGACTGCGTGCCGGTCGAGGGGAACCATCCGGCCTACATCCTCTACACCTCCGGGACGACGGGTCAGCCCAAGGGCGTGGTCCGCCACACCGCCGGGCATCTGGTGGCCCTGGCCTGGAGCGTGCCGAACATCTTCGGCATCGGGGCGGGCGACGTCTTCTGGGTCGCCTCCGACGTGGGCTGGGTCGTGGGCCACAGCTACATCGTCTATGGGCCCCTAATCGCGGGGGCCACCACGGTGATCTTCGAGGGCAAGCCCGTAGGCACCCCCGATGCGGGCACCTTCTGGCGGGTGATCGCGGATCACAGGGTCAAGTCCTTCTTCACCGCGCCCACCGCCATCCGCGCCGTCAAGCGCGAGGACCCCGAGGGCGCGCTGGTCGCACGCCACGACCTGTCCTCGCTCAAGGCGCTGTTCCTGGCCGGAGAGCGCGCCGACCCCGACACCGTCACCTGGGCCGAGGATCGCCTGAAGGTTCCGGTGATCGACCATTGGTGGCAGACCGAGACCGGCTGGCCCATCGCCGCGAACCCCCTGGGCGTCGGGCTGCTGCCCGTGCGCAAGGGCAGCCCCACCGTGCCGATGCCCGGCTATGACGTGCAGGTCCTGGACGAGGCCGGCCATCCGGTCGCGCCCGGCACGCTTGGCGCCATCGCGATCCGCCTGCCCCTGCCGCCCGGCACGCTGCCCACGCTGTGGAACGCCGAGGCGCGGTTCCGCCGCGCCTATCTAGAGCATTTCCCCGGCTATTACGAGACCGGCGATGCGGGCTATGTCGATGCGGACGGCTATGTCTGGATCATGGCGCGCACCGACGACGTGATCAACGTGGCGGGCCACCGCCTCTCCACTGGCGCGATGGAGGAGGTCCTGGCCAGCCATCCGGCGGTCGCCGAATGCGCCGTGATCGGGGTGGCGGATGCGCTGAAGGGACAGGCGCCCCTGGGCCTTCTGTGCCTGAAGAAGGGCGTGACGGCCGACCCTGCGGACATCACCGCCGAGGTGGTGCGGATGGTCCGCGACCGGATCGGACCCGTCGCGGCCTTCAAGACCGCCTGCGTGGTGGATCGGCTGCCCAAGACGCGATCGGGCAAGATCCTCCGCGCGACCATGGCCAAGATCGCGGATGGAGAGGCGGTCAAGGCGCCCGCCACCATCGACGACCCCGCGATCCTGGACGAGATCCGGGGCGCGCTGGCCGGGGTCGGCTATCCCGTCGGGGCGGCGTAGGGGGGCGCTGCCCCCCATCCCGTTCCGGGATTCCCCCCGGGATATTTTTCTGAAGAAGAAGGGCTCAGTCCAGGCTGGCCCCGAGGCGCGTCATCAGCGGCACGAAATCCGGGAAGGAGGTCGTGATCGGGCCTGCATCGTCGATCTGCACCGGGCTTTCGGTCGCGAGGCCCAGGACCAGGAAGCTCATGGCGATGCGGTGGTCCAAATGGGTGACGGCCCGTCCGCCGCCCGGCACGCGGGTCATGCCGTGGACGGTCATGCTGCCGGGCGTGTCCTCGACCTCGACCCCATTGGCGCGCAGGCCGACCGCCATCGCGTCGATGCGGTCGCTTTCCTTGACGCGCAGTTCCGCCACGCCGTTCATCACGGTGGCTCCTTCGGCGAAGCTGGCGATGACCGACAGGATCGGGAATTCGTCGATCATGCTGGCCGCGCGATCCGCAGGCACCGTCACGCCCTTCAGCGCGCTGTGGCGGACCAGCAGGTCGGCCACCGGCTCTCCGCCCTCCTCCCGCGGGTTCTCGAAGGTGATGTCGGCGCCCATCTCCAGCAGCGTGACATAGAGCCCGTCGCGGGTCGGGTTGCGGCTGACGCCGGGCACGCGGATCTCGGAGCCGGGCACGATCAGCGCAGCCGCAACCGGGAAGGCGGCGCTGGAGGGGTCGCGCGGCACGGCGACGGGCTGGGGGCGCAGCTCGGGGCGGCCGGTCAGGGTGATGCGATGGCCTTCGGGCGTGGTCTCGGTCCGGATCTGCGCGCCAAAGCCCGCCAGCATGCGTTCGGAATGATCGCGCGTGGGTTCGGCCTCGATCACCACCGTCTCCCCCGGCGCGTTCAGCCCGGCCAGCAGGATCGCCGACTTGATCTGCGCGCTGGCGACCGGGGTGCGGTAGGTGACCGGCACCGGATCGGCCGAGCCTTCGACGGTGATCGGCAGCCGCCCGCCCTCGCGCGCCGTGATCTGTGCGCCGAACAGCGCCAGTGGGTCGGTGACCCGCGCCATCGGGCGGCGCGACAGGCTGGCATCGCCCGTGAAAGTGACCGCGATGGGCGTGGTCGCGACCGCGCCCATGATCAGCCGGACCCCGGTGCCGGAATTGCCGCAATCGATCACCTCGGAGGGCTCCGAGAAGCCGCCCACGCCCACCCCATGCACCGACCAGTCGCCGGGACCGTGCTGGATCACCGTCGCGCCAAGCGCCTGCATCGCGCGGCCCGTGTCCAGCACGTCCTGGCCCTCCAGAAGGCCGGTGATGCGCGTCTCGCCCACCGCCATCGCGCCCAGGATCAGGGCGCGGTGGCTGATCGACTTGTCGCCCGGCACGCGCGCCTCGCCCCGCAGGGGGCCGCCGCGGCGGGAGGTCATGGGACGGGGTTCGGCGGAATGCGACATGGGCGTGACCTTTTGCTTTTGCGGGGTCTTTTAGCCCGCGCAGGCGCGCGCTTCCACCACGATCTTGGGCCGCGGGGCGTCTTGAGGCAGGACGACCGCTGGCCTAGAAGGGGGGCTGCATCACAGGAGATCCCCATGCAGGAGCTGGACCGGCTGCGCGCCCTGGCCGACCCCGACCGCGCGGCCCGCGCCGCCGCCCGCCACAAGACCGGGCGCGAGACGCTTGGCCTGACCCCCGCCGCCATCGACGAGATCGCGGCCGAATGGCGCGCGGCGCATGAGCCCGAGGCCCGCACCGCCCTGGCCCGCGCCCTCTGGGACAGCAATGTCCACGATGCGCGTCTGGTCGCGGCGCGGCTGCTGGTGCAGGCGCGGATGCAGCCCGACGACGCGGCCTGGGAGGCGATCCTGGACTGGGCCGATGAGATCGACGGGGCCGAGATCGGCGATGCGGTCATGTCCGCGGCCGGCCGCCGCCTGATGGCCGATCCCGCGCGGCTGGACCGCATCGCGCCCTGGGCCGCGTCGCGCAACCCGTGGCTGCGCCGGGGTCTGCTGACCGCGACCCTGCCCTGGGCCAAGATGAACAACCCCAAGCCCGACGATCTGGCCATCCGCGAGCGGGTGCTGGACCTGGCGCTGCGGCTGGCGGCGGACCGCAACGGCGCGGTGCGCCAGGCCGCGCAGACCTGGGCGCGCGATCTGGCCAAGCGCGACCCCGACCGGATCGCCGCCTGGCACGCGGCCGTGGCCGAGGCCGCGCGGGTAGCGGAGCCGCACCCGGAGGCCGACCCCGCGCCCGACGATCAGGAGCGGTAGATCTCCAGCGTCGGCAGCGCCGTCAGCGGCACGCCCAAGAGTTGCAGCGCGGGCAGCGAGACCTGGCTGCCGGTGCCGCCGCCGGTCAGGGGGCGCAGCTCGACCTTGGCCGACTTGCCCGTGGCCGGGTTGACGATGCGCCCTTGGGCGGGCGCGTCGACCAGCGGCGTCTTAACCCAGAACCCGCCCTCGGCCGGGTTGCCCAGTGAGGCCACTGTGGTGCCGAGGCGCTCCTCTGCCGCGGCGGGCGCCTGTGCCGCGGCGGCGCGCTGTTCGGGCGTCGTGGTGTCCAGCTGCGCGGGTGTGGCACGGGCCGCGGGGCGCGGCGCGGGCGCGCGCGTCACCTCCGTCGCGGCCGAGGTCTGCGCGGCCGTGGCGGCCGGCCGTTCGGTCCGGGTGGTGGTGCCGGCCATCTGGCTGCATCCGGCAAGGGCCAGTCCAAATCCAAGAATGGCGAATGGTGTCAGGCGCATCGACGTCTCCTTCGAAAGGCTTTTGCACAGGAGTGGCACGCCCCGTGCGCGCCGTCCACCGCCGCGCGCCGACATGTCCGGCTTGTGAGCGGGGATCGCCGCGCCTAGATAGAGGGAATGACCCAGCACGCCCCGCTCATCGACCCCTTCGCCCGGCCCATCACCTACCTGCGGGTGTCGGTCACGGACCGCTGCGACTTCCGCTGCGTCTATTGCATGGCCGAGCACATGCAGTTCCTGCCCAAGGCCGACCTGCTGACGCTGGAGGAGCTGGACCGCCTCTGCACCGCCTTCGTGGGTCTGGGCGTGCGCAAGCTGCGCATCACCGGCGGAGAGCCGCTGGTCCGGCGCGGGATCATGGGCTTCATGCGCAATGTCGCGCGCCATCTGGGCGACAGCCTTGATGAGCTGACCCTGACCACCAACGGCAGCCAGCTGGCCCGTCATGCCGCGGAGCTGGCCGAGATCGGGGTGCGGCGCGTGAACGTGTCGCTGGACACGCTGAACGCCGACCGCTTCGCCACGATCACCCGGTGGGGGCGCCTGCCGCAGGTGCTGGAGGGCATCCGCGCCGCCAGTGCCGCGAGCCTCAGGGTCAAGATCAACGCCGTCGCGCTCAAGGGCGTGAACGACGCCGAGCTGTTCGACATGGTCCGATGGTGCGGCGACGAGGGCCACGACCTGACCTTCATCGAGGTCATGCCCATGGGCGATCTGGGCGAGGAGGACCGGCTGGACCAGTACTGGCCGCTGTCGGACCTGCGCGCGCGCCTGGCGGAACGCTTCACCCTGATCGACCTGGCCGAACGCACCGGCGGCCCCGCCCGCTATGTCCGTCTGGCCCAGACCGGGCAGAAGATCGGCTTCATCACCCCGCTCACCCACAATTTCTGCGAAAGCTGCAACCGCGTCCGCGTCACCTGCACCGGAGAGCTGTTCATGTGCCTGGGCCAGGAGGACAATGCCGACCTCCGCGCGCCGCTCCGCGCCAGCCCCGACGACACGGCGCTGCGCGAGACGATCCGCGCCGCCATCGCGCGCAAACCCAAGGGTCACGACTTCGACTATTCCCGTCAGGCCGTCGCGGGCCAGATGACCCGCCACATGAGCCATACGGGCGGCTGACGGTCAGGTGCCGGGCGGGGGGTCCGGGGGGCGCGAGCGCCCCCGGCCACCGCGGGACGCAAGATTACTCCGCCGCCTCCGCTGCGCGGGCCAGCGTCTCGGCGCGCTCCTCGACCAGCTGCACGATATGGTCGATCATCTGGTCGTTCGACATCTTGTGGCTCTGCTTGCCGGCCATGTAGACCATGCCCGACCCCGCCCCGCCGCCGGTGAAGCCCAGATCGGTCATCAGCGCCTCGCCCGGCCCGTTCACCACGCAGCCGATGATCGAAAGCGACATCGGCGTCTTGATGTGTTCCAGCCGCTGCTCCAGCGCCTCGACGGTGCGGATCACGTCGAACCCCTGCCGCGCGCAGCTGGGGCAGCTGATGATCTGCACGCCCCGCGTCCGCAGCCCCAGGGATTTCAGGATCTCGAAGCCGACCTTGACCTCCTGCACGGGATCGGCCGACAGGCTGACGCGGATCGTGTCGCCGATGCCCATCCACAGCAGGTTGCCCAGCCCGATCGCCGATTTCACCGTGCCGCCGACAAAGCCGCCCGCCTCGGTGATGCCCAGATGGATCGGCGCGTCGGTGGCCTCCGACAGCTGCTGATAGGCCGCCGCCGACAGGAACACGTCGCTGGCCTTCACGCTGATCTTGAACTCGTGGAAGTCGTTGTCCTGCAGGATCTTGATGTGATCCAGCCCCGATTCGACCATCGCATCCGGGCAGGGCTCGCCGTATTTCTCCAGCAGGTGCTTCTCCAGCGACCCCGCGTTCACCCCGATGCGGATCGAACAGCCGTGATCCTTCGCGGCCTTGATGACCTCGCGCACGCGGCTCTCGTCGCCGATGTTGCCGGGGTTGATGCGCAGGCAGGCCGCGCCCGCCTCGGCCGCCTCGATGGCGCGCTTGTAGTGGAAATGGATGTCGGCCACGATCGGCACCGGGCTCTCGCGACAGATCTCGCGCAGCGCGCGGGTCGTCTCCTGGTCCGGGGCGCTGATGCGGACGATGTCGGCGCCGGCCTCGGCGCAGGCGATCACCTGGTCCAGCGTGGCGCGCACATCATGGCCGTTGGTGTTGGTCATCGTCTGCACGCTGATCGGGGCGTCGCCGCCCACGGGGACGTTGCCCACCATGATCTGGCGCGACTTGCGGCGCTCGATGTTGCGCCAGGGACGGATCGGGTTCAGCGACATGGGAAGCCTCCGGGGGTTCGCTCCATCAGATAAGCCATAGGGCCCGGCGCGACAACCGCCCCCGCGCCGCAGCCCGCCCCTCAGGCCCCGCGCAATGCCGTGATCGCGGTGCCCAGGCAGTCGCGGGGCAGCATCAGCAGCATCGGCCCCTCCATCCGCAACGTCACCAGCCCGCTGGCCCGGTTCGAGGTCCCGATCCGCCCGCCCGTGGCGAAATCGATGCCGTCGATGGGCCAGTCCAGCCCCTGGCTCGTGCCCCGCGCCGGCCCCATGGGAAACAGCGACACGCGCGTGCCGGGCATCAAGGGCAGGGTCAGGCGCGGCGGACAGGCCAGGATCACGTCCTCGGCCGCGATCATCACCACGCGCGGCGCGCCGGGCCGCACCAGCAGGCTCAGCGCCGCCAGCGTGTGATCCAGCCGCCGTCCGGCAAAGCCCACGGCCAGGACCAGCGGCGCCTCGATCCGCTCCAGGCACTTTCCGAAATCGGTGCTGTCCTGCTCGGCGACGCCGATGACCCGCTCGCGCGGGATCAGCCGCCGCGCGGGGTCCGAGATGCTGTCCAGATCGCCGATCACCCAATCGGGCGGCTGCCCCAGCTCCAGCGCGCGATCCGCGCCCCCGTCCGCCGCGACCAGGACCGGCGCGACGGCCAGGGCCGCCTCCAGGTCCGCGCCCGCCACGTCACCCCCGCCGATGACGGTGACGCCGCGCGCATCGCGGACCGGCCGGTCGCTCACCCCTTGCCCACGCCCCGGAAGACGCGCTTGAAGGGCATCGCCCAGAGGATGCCCAGCACGATATAGATCACGAGCTCGATCCAGATCGGCTGGCGGCCATAGGTCGCATCCAGCCAGTTCATGATCGTCACCGCCGCCACGACGTAAAGCGGCATCCCGACCACCAGGATCAGGATCGACAGACGCTTGCGGGTCTTAAGTTCCATGCGGTCACGGCCTTTCCGGGGCGGGGCGCGCGAAGGCCCCAGGGGGTGCGGGGGACAGGATGTCCCCCGCACCGTCGCGGGACGCCATCAGTCGGCAAAGGGGTCGGTCACCAGGATCGTGTCGTCGCGTTCCGGGCTGGTCGACAGCATCGCGACCGGGCACTGGATCAGCTCCTCGACGCGGCGCACATACTTGATGGCCGCTGCGGGCAGCTCGGCCCAGCTGCGGGCGCCGGCGGTCGATTCCTGCCAGCCCTCCATCTCTTCATAGATCGGCGTGACCTTGGCCTGCAGCGCCGCGGCGGTTGGCAGGTAATCGTAGCGGACCCCGTCGATCTCATAGCCCACGCAGATCTTCAGCGTCTCGAACCCGTCCAGCACGTCCAGCTTGGTCAGCGCGATGCCGTTCACGCCGCTGATCGCGCAGGTCTGACGCACCAGCACCGCGTCGAACCAGCCGCAGCGGCGCTTCCTGCCCGTGACGGTGCCGAACTCGTGGCCCCGCTCGCCCAAGCGCTGGCCGTCGGCATCCTCCAGCTCGGTCGGGAAGGGGCCTTCGCCCACGCGGGTCGTATAGGCCTTGACGATGCCCAGCACGAAACCGATCGCACCCGGCCCCATGCCCGTTCCGCTGGCCGCTGCCCCCGAGGTCGTGGTCGACGACGTCACATAAGGATAGGTGCCGAAGTCGATGTCCAGAAGCGAGCCCTGCGCGCCCTCGAACAGGATGCGCTTTCCGGCCTTGCGGGCATCGGCCATGATCTTCCAGACGGGCTGGGCGAAGGGCAGCAGCTTCGGCGCGACCTCCATCAGCTTGGCCTTCAGCTCGGCACGGTCGATGGGCGTGGCGCCCAGACCCGCGCGCAGCGCGTCGTGATGGGCCAGCAGGCGGTCCAGGCGCGCGTCCAGCGTCTCCTCGTCGGCCAGGTCCGCCACGCGGATCGTGCGGCGGCCGACCTTGTCCTCGTAGGCCGGGCCGATGCCGCGGCCGGTGGTGCCGATCTTGGCCTTGCCGGCCGCCTCCTCGCGCAGCTTGTCCAGGTCCTGGTGCAGCGGCAGGATCAGCGGCGTGTTCTCGGCGATCATCAGGTTCTCGGTCGAGATGGCGACGCCCTGGCCCGCCAGCTTGTCGATCTCGGAGAACAGCGCCCAGGGGTCCAGCACGACGCCGTTGCCGATCACGGCAAGCTTGTTCTCTCGCACGATGCCCGAGGGCAGCAGCGACAGCTTGAATACCTTGTCGCCGATGACCAGCGTGTGGCCGGCATTGTGACCGCCCTGGAAGCGCGCGATGACATCGGCGCGTTCCGAGAGCCAGTCGACGATCTTGCCCTTGCCCTCGTCGCCCCACTGGGCTCCGACAACCACAACATTGGCCATGAGCGATCCTTTTCGTTGTCCGATGTTCTTTTCGCCCCGGCATTAACGCATCGGAGGCGGCGGGGAAAGCCGCTTTGTCCGGGCCTTGCCAGGGGCGATGGCCGGGGGCGCTTCGCCCCCCGGACCCCCAGAGGATATTTTTAGTGAAGAAGAAGCGGGCCTTACCAGTGCGGCGGGCGTTGATCGGCCAGAGCGACGCTGCCGGGGGCGTCGGCTTGGCGTTCGGCCTCAGCCAGGGTCAGGCGTTCGACGCGGGCGGTCAGGCGGGACAGGTCGCGGTCCTGGCGGGCGATGACCTCGGACAGGTCCTCGGTCAGGCGGGTCAGGTGGGCCACCGTCTCCTCCAGCGCGCACAGGCGGGTGTCCTGATCGCCGCGTTCCTGATCCTTGTCCATGTCGTCACCTTCCGTTACAGCGGCGCCTGAATATGGGCCCGAAAAGGCGATTGATACCATGGCAAAAGACAAGAAGCAGCCCCGCCCCAAGGCCGAGACGCCCAAGGGGTTCCGCGATTACTTCGGCGCCGACGTGACCGAGCGTCGCGACATGCTGGACCGCATTGCCGCCATCTATCATCGCCACGGTTTCGACCCGCTGGAGACCAGCGCGGTCGAGACCGTCGAGGCCTTGGGCAAGTTCCTGCCCGATGTGGACCGCCCCAACGCCGGCGTCTTCGCCTGGCAGGAGGAGGCGGTTCCCGGCGGCGGCACGGCAGGCGACTGGCTGGCGCTGCGCTATGACCTGACCGCGCCCCTGGCCCGCGTCGCGGCGCAGTATCGCAACGATTTGCCCAGCCCCTATCGGCGCTATGCGATGGGCCCGGTCTGGCGCAACGAGAAGCCGGGTCCGGGCCGGTTTCGGCAGTTCTATCAATGCGATGCGGACACGGTCGGGTCGGCGTCGGTCGCGGCGGATGCCGAGATCTGCGGCATGCTGGCCGATGCGCTGGAGGGCGTCGGCATCGCGCGCGGCGACTATCTGGTGCGGATCAACAACCGCAAGGTCCTGAACGGCGTGCTGGAGGCGGCCGAGGTCCGCGAGGATCAGGCCGAGGACGTGCTGCGCCAGATCGACAAGTTCGACAAGGTGGGCCGCGAGGGCGTCCTGGCCCTGCTGACCACGGGCCGCCTGGACGACAGCGGCGCGCGCATCGACGGCGTGGGCCTGTCCGAGGGCCAGGCCGCCCCGGTCCTGGCCTTCCTGGAGGCCAAGGGCGCGGACAATGCCGCGACGCTGGACAACCTGGCCGGGGCGGTCGGCGCATCGGCCATCGGGGCCGAGGGCGTGGACGAGCTGCGCCAGATCGCGGCGATGCTGGCCGCGATGGGCGTGGCCGAGGATCGCGCGGTCATCGACCCCTCGGTCGTGCGGGGCCTGGGCTATTACACCGGCCCGGTCTTCGAGGCCGAGCTGACCTTCGAGATCCTGGACGAGAAGGGCCGCAAGCGGCAGTTCGGATCGGTCGCGGGCGGCGGGCGCTATGACGGGCTGGTCGAACGGTTCACCGGCCAGAAGGTCCCCGCGACGGGCGTCAGCATCGGCGTGGACCGCCTGCTGGCCGCCTTGCGCGCAAAGGGCCTGGCCGGGGCCGACACCGCGGGGCCGGTCGTCGTGACCGTCATGGATCGCGACCGGATGGCCGACTATCAGGCCATGGCCGCCGATCTGCGCGCCGCGGGCATCCGGGCCGAGGTCTATCTGGGCAACCCCAAGAACTTCGGCAACCAGCTGAAATACGCCGACAAGCGCGGCGCGCCGGTGGCGGTCATCCAGGGCGCGGACGAGGCGGCGCGCGGCGTCGTGCAGGTCAAGGACCTCATCCTGGGCGCGAAGATCGCGGCCGAAGCCTCTGTCGAGGAATGGAAATCCCAGCCTGCCCAGACCGAGGTCGCGGTCGCGGACCTGGTCGCCGAAGTGCGGCGCATCCTGTCATGATCCCCAAGCAGGCCAAACAGGCGGTGGGCCAGCGCCTGCTGTCGCGGTTCCGCGACGCGGGCGCCGAGGAGATCGCGCCGGACCTGCTGCTGCCGGCGGGCGACCTGCTGGATCTTTACGGCGAGGACATCCGCGCGCGCGCCTATGTCACCCAGGACCCGATCCGGGGCGAGATGATGCTGCGCCCCGACTTCACCGTCCCGGTGGTGCAGGCGCATATGTCGGGCGGGGCAGAGCCCGCCCGCTACTGCTATCTGGGCGAGGTCTTCCGCAAGCAGGACATGGGCGACACCCATCCCGCCAACCCGCGCGACACCGAATATCTGCAATGCGGGTTCGAGCTGTTCACCCGTGACCCGGATGCCGATGCCGAGGTCTTTGCGCTGTTCCACGACGCGCTGGCGCCCCACGCGCTGCGGGCCGAGACGGGCGACATGAGCCTGCTTCTGGACGCGGTGCGCGGCCTGCCCCTGCCGCCCGCGCGGGCGGAGGCGCTGATGCACCACATCTGGCGTCCCGGGCGCTTTGCCCGGCTGCTGGATCGCTTCTCCCGCCCGACCCTGGCGCGCAGCCCGGTGCAGACGGACGCGCCCTGGGCGGGCCTGCGCCACGAGGCCGAGATGGTGCGCCGCATCGCCCGGCTGAACGCGGATGCGGCGGTGGCGCCCCTGCCCCCGGTCTGGTCCGAACGGCTGGATCGCCTGTTCACCCTGCGCGCCCCGGTCCCCGAGGCGCTGCCCGCGCTGCAGGCGCTGGCCCGCGACATGCCCGCCATCGTGCCCGCTGTGACGCGCATCGCGGCGCGGATGGACGCCATCGCCCGGCGCGGCATCAACCTGGGCCATGTGACCTTCGACGCCAGCCACGGGCGCACGACGCTGGAATATTACGACGGCTTCACCTTCAGCTTCCTGGCCGAGGGTGCGGGGCGCGCGGGCTGGCCGCCGGTCGCCTCGGGCGGGCGCTATGACGCGCTGACGCGGGTGCTGGGACGTGGACGCGAGATCCCGGCCGTGGGCGGGATCATCCGTCCGGGCCTGGTGGCCGAACTGGAGGCGCAGGCATGATCCGGCTTGGGGTGCCGTCCAAGGGACGGCTGATGGAGCAGACGTTCGAGTGGTTCGCGGACCGGGGCGTGCGCCTGTCGCGCGCAGGCTCGGACCGCGAATATGCGGGCCGGGTCGAGGGGGTCGAGGGTGTGTCGCTGGTGCTGCTCTCGGCCGGAGAGATCCCGCGCGAACTGGCCGCGGGACGGATCGAGCTGGGCGTGACCGGCACCGATCTGGTGCGCGAGAAGCTGGCCGGATGGCGCGATCTGGTGACCGAGGTCGCACCGATGGGCTTCGGCCACGCGGACCTGATCCTGGCCGTTCCCGCCTGCTGGCAGGACTGCCGCGATCTGGACGACCTGGCCGCCATCGCCCGCGACTTCCGCGCCGAACACGGCTTCCGGCTGCGCATCGCCACCAAGTATCACCGCCTGGTACGGGCCTGGCTGGCAGCCCATGAGGTCGCCGACTATCAGCTGGTCGACAGCCAGGGCGCGACCGAGGGCACGGTCGCCAACCAGACCGCCGAGGCCATCGCCGACATCACCTCCTCGGGCGAGACGCTGCGCGCCAACAACCTGCGCATCCTGGAGGAGGAGCCGATCCTGCGCTCTCAGGCGACGCTGTTCGCGGCACGCGCGGCGATGGGTCTGCAGATGACGGCCCTGCTGGCCCGCCTGATCCCCGCCTAGGGCAGCAGCACCGCGACCGAGATCGCGGCGATCAGCAGGCCCGCGCCCAGCTGCAGGCTGCCCGGCAGCCAGCGCCCGGCCCGCGCGAAGGGCCCGCTCTGCGGCATCAGCGCAAAGCTGCCCCGGCGCGCCCAGACCGCCAGCCCGGCCACCGCGACGGTGACGACCGCGGTGCCCAGCCCCATGGCCAGCGCGCCCAGGATGCCCATGGGAAAGATCCCCATGCGCCAGGTCAGAATCAGCAGGAACAGCGCCCCGGTGCAGGGCCGCATCGCGACCCCCGCCACGACCAGCAGCCCATCCCGCAGCGAGCGCGTTTGCGCAAGCTGCTCGGGCGTCGGCCCATGCGCATGGCCGCAACCGCAGGCGTGATCGTGATGATGGTGGTGGTGATGCCCCGGCGCGGCGGCCTGAGCGCGCAGCATGGTGAGGCCCCGCCACGCCAGCCACAGCCCGACCATCGCGACCAGTGCGGTGCTGAACTGCACCATCGCGGTCTCCGACAGGTCGGTCAGCGTCTCGCGCCCCAGGTCCAAGACCGTGATGCCGCCCCAGACCAGCAGCACCGCCGTCACCGCCTGCGCCAGGGACGAGGCGATGGACAGCCCCGCCAGCCGCGCCAAGGGCACCTGCGCGCCGAAGCCGTAGCTGCCGATGATGATCTTACCGTGGCCCGGACCCGCCGCATGGGCCACCCCATAGGCGAAGCACAGCGCCATCAGCGACGCGACGGCACCCGGCTGACCCGCCCGCAGGGCGCGAAGCGCGCCCGCCATCGCGTTCTGGGTGGCGCGCTGCTGATCGGCGGCCCACCGTTCGATCCCGGCCAGGCCCCCGCCCCACCACAGCGCCAGAAGCGCCGCCGCGACGATCAGCCCGGTCAGGGCCAGCGCGCGCCTCATGCGCCCGGCCCGCAGGCAATGCGCGCCTCGTCGGCACCGGTCGCACCGATGTCGACGATCAGCAGCTCCTGATCGACGCTGGCGTCCTGATCCTCCTCCAGCGCGTCGGCCACGGCGCGCGCATAGGCATCGGCCGCCGCATAGGGATCGCCCATGCGCAGGTCCACGCGACACTCCGCGCCCTGGATCGCCGGCGGTTCGGGCAGGCTGAACTGGACGTAGTATTCTGGGTCATAGACCTGCACGCGCAGGGGCGCCTCCGCGCCCACCTCCTGCGCCACGGGGCGGACATGGCGCGAGACCAGCCGCCCGTCCTCATAGCGCGCGGAAAAGTCGCGGGGGCCCTCCAGCGCGACCGGCGCGCCGTCGACGCTGAGATAGAGCCGCCCGTCGAAGCCCGGCTCCCATTCCGCGTCGAAGCCCTGAAGGGCCGTCATCTCGGGTTCGGTCAGCACCCCGTCGCCATCGGGGTCGAGGCCCAGATCCTCGATGATCAGCAGCGAATAGAACTCGTCATAGGCCCATTCGACCGCCACCTCGCGCAGCGCGCCGCCATCGGCATAATCCAGCGACAGCGCCGCGTCGATGAACACATGCGGATGGGCCAGCGCGCCTTCGGGCAGGCTCAGCAGCAGGGCGGTGGCGGTTGCGGCACGCAGCGGCATGGGCGGAACACCTTGGCAAGGACGGCGCTTCCAGTTACCCGCACGCCACCCGTCATGCAAATCACCGCTTTGCCAGACGGGCGGAAATCCCCTGCGGGACGCGAAGGAGCGGGCGATGAGAAGACGGGCGTTCACCATGGCGGCACTGGCGGCGGCGGGCGCGGCATTGGGCGGCTGCGGCAGGCTGGTCGATGCCCGCGCCACCGCACGCGAGGCCACGTTCGAGGCGCAGTTCCCGCCGACCGGGCAGCTGCTGCAGGTGGACGGCACGACCGTCCATGTGGACATCAGGGGCCAGGGGCCGGACCTGATCCTGCTGCATGGCGCCAGCGGCAGCAGCCGCGACTTCACCTTCGATCTGGCCGACAGGCTGGCTCCGCGATACCGGGTCATCGCCTTCGATCGCCCGGGTCTCGGATGGACCGACCCGATCGGCGATCAGACCGACAACCCGATCGCGCAGGCCGATCTGCTGCAACGGGCGGCGGCGCAGCTGGACGTGCGCGATCCGATCGTGCTGGGGCACAGCTATGGCGGCGCGGTGGCCTTGGCATGGGGCCTGCGCGCGCCGGCCGACACGGCGGCGCTGGTCATCGTGTCGGGGGCCACGATGCCGTGGGAGGGCCAGATGACCGGCTGGTACGCCTTCATCGACACGCCTCTTGGCGACCGCGTGGGCCCGCCCATGCTGACCGCCCTGGCCCCCGTGGCCTTGGGAGAGCGGATCATGGAGGGCATCTTCGCCCCGCAGGCCGTTCCGCCCGGATATGCGGATTACATCGGCATCGGCCTGGCCGCACGGCGGCAGAACTATCGCGCCAATGCCGCGCAGATCAGCCATCTGCGCCCCTATCTGCGGGTCATGCAGGACCTGTATCCGCGCCTCGACATGCCGGTCGAGGTGATCCACGGCCAGCAGGACATGCTGGTTCCGGCGGGAATGCACGGGATGGAGCTGGTCAAGCGGCTGCCCGACGCGGCCCTGACCCTGCTGCCCGATCAGGGCCACATGCCCCAGCATGGCGATCCGCAGGCGATCATTGACGCCGTGGACCGCGCCGCGGCGCGCGCCGGGCTGCGCTGAGGGGGCTTGCGGGGCGCGCGGGTGCGCCGCAAGGTGCCCTCCGAACGAACCCAAAGGGGGCCATCATGCTGACCATCCACGGCGTCACCCGCTCGCGCGCATCGCGCGTCATCTGGCTCTGCCACGAACTGGACCTGCCCTTCCGGCAGGTGCCGGTCATCCAGGCCTATCGCATCGGCAATGCCGAGGCACCCGATGCGCCCGCGAACACGAAGAGCCCCGATTTCCTGGCCCTGTCCCCCGCGGGTGCGATCCCGGTGATCGAGGACGAGGGGCTGGTGCTGTCCGAATCGCTGGCCATCACGCTGCATCTGGCGCGCAAGCATGGCGGCCCCGCCGGTCCGCAGGACTATGCCGAGGACGCGCTGATGACGCAGTGGTCGCTCTATGGCGCGACCGCGATCGAGCCGGACGCGCTGACCATCCTGATGCTGGGCCAGTCCGCCGACGACGCCGAGATCGTGGCCGAGGCCGCGGCCCGTCTGGCCCGGCCCCTGGCCGTGGTGGAGGAGCATCTGGCGACGCATGCCTATCTGGTGGGCGGCCGCTTCACCGTGGCCGACCTGAACCTGGCCGAGATCATCCGCTATGCCCAGGGCGACGCGGCGCTGATGGCGCGCCACCCCGCGATCAGCGCCTGGCTGACGGCCTGTCAGGACCGTCCGGCCTTCAAGACGATGTGGGCCGCGCGGATGGCCGAACCGGCCTGAGACGCCGCAATCGGTGGGGTCCGGGCAGCGGGGGGCCACTACCCCTTGCCGCCCGCCCCCGGCGCGTGAGATAAGCGGTCCCGATCCCAAAGCGACGAGACGACCGATGGCCGACGACCTTCTTTCCGGCAATGCCGCCAGCGACGCCTATTCCGCAGCCTCGATCGAGGTGCTGGAGGGGCTGGAGCCCGTGCGCAAGCGCCCCGGCATGTATATCGGCGGCACGGACGAGCGCGCGCTGCACCACTTGGTCGCCGAGATCCTGGACAACTCGATGGACGAGGCCGTGGCGGGTCACGCGACGCGGATCGAGGTCGAGCTGGCCGCCGATTTCAGCGTCACGGTGCGCGACAACGGCCGCGGCATCCCCATCGACCCGCACCCCAAGTTCCCGGGCAAGTCCGCGCTGGAGGTGATCCTGTGCACCCTGCATGCGGGGGGCAAGTTCTCGGGCGACACCTATCAGACATCGGGCGGGCTGCACGGGGTGGGCGCGTCGGTCGTGAACGCGCTGTCGGACCTGATGGTCGTGCAGGTCGCACGCAACAAGGAGCTGTTCGAGCAGCGTTTCTCGCGCGGCATCCCGCAGGGGCCGGTGGCCCGGATTGGCGCGGCCCCGAACCGGCGCGGCACCACCGTGACCTTCCACGCCGACGAGGAGATCTTCGGCCATCACCGCTTCAAGCCCGCGCGGCTGATCAAGATGGTCAAGTCCAAGGCCTATCTGTTCTCGGGCGTCGAGATCCGCTGGAAGACCGAGATCGACGACGGAGAGACCCCGCGCGAGGCGACCTTCCATTTCCCCGGCGGCCTGGCCGATTATCTGACCGAGACCCTGACCGGCGCCAGCACCTATGCCGAGCGTCCCTTCGCGGGCAGCGTCGATTTCAACGCCAAGTTCGGCGTGCCGGGCAAGGTCGATTGGGCCGTGAACTGGACCCCCGCCCGCGACGGCTTCATCCAGTCCTATTGCAACACGGTCCCCACCCCCGAGGGCGGCACGCATGAGATGGGTTTCTGGGCGGCCGTGCTGAAGGGCATCCGCGCCTATGGCGAGCGCGTCAGCAACAAGAAGGCCGCCAACATCACCCGCGAGGATCTGGGCACGGGCGGCTGCGCGCTGGTCAGCTGTTTCATCCGCGAACCGGAATTCGTGGGCCAGACCAAGGACCGCCTGGCCACGACCGAGGCCGCGCGCCTGGTCGAGGGCGCGGTGCGGGACCATTTCGACACCTGGCTGGCCTCTGACACGAAATCGGCAGGCGCGATCCTGGATTTCCTGGTCCTGCGCGCCGAGGAGCGCCTGCGCCGCAAGCAGGAGAAGGAGACCGCCCGCAAGACCGCCACGAAAAAGCTGCGCCTGCCCGGCAAGCTGGTCGATTGCAGCGCCACGAACCGCGAGGGAACCGAGCTGTTCATCGTCGAGGGCGATTCGGCGGGCGGATCGGCCAAGATGGCGCGCGACCGCACCAATCAGGCGCTCTTGCCGCTGCGCGGCAAGATCCTGAACGTGCTGGGCGCGGCATCGTCGAAGATGGGCGCGAACCAGGAGATCAACGACCTCTGCCAGGCGCTTGGCGTGGGCATGGGCTCCAAGTTCAACGTGGACGACCTGCGCTATGACAAGGTCATCATCATGACCGACGCCGATGTGGACGGCGCGCATATCGCCAGCCTGCTGATGACGTTCTTCTTCACGCAGATGCGGCCGATGATCGACCGAGGGCATCTCTATCTGGCCTGCCCGCCGCTGTATCGCCTGACGCAGGGGGCGCAGCGGCTCTATGTGGCCGACGATGCCGAGAAGGAGCGGATGATGCAGAAGGGCCTGGGCGGGCGGGGCAAGATCGACGTCCAGCGCTTCAAGGGTCTGGGCGAGATGGACGCCAAGGACCTCAAGGACACGACCATGAACCCTAGGACGCGCAAGCTGATCCGCGTCAGCATCGACGATGACGAAGGCGGCGAGACCGGCGATCTGGTCGAACGCCTGATGGGCAAAAAGCCCGAGCTGCGCTTCGAATACATCCAGGAGAACGCCCGCTTCGTCGAGGAACTGGACGTGTGATCCCGGCCATCGGCCTCTACGTCGCGGCCGCTTTGGCCGAGATCGCGGGGTGCTTTGCCTTCTGGGCCTGGCTGCGGCTGGACCGGTCCGTGCTGTGGCTGGTGCCGGGCGTGGCGGCGCTGGCACTGTTCGCGTGGCTGCTGACGCAGGTTCAGGCCGATTTCGCGGGCCGCGCCTATGCGGCCTATGGCGGCATCTACATCGCCGCGTCGCTGGCCTGGCTGTGGCTGGTCGAGGGGCAGGCCCCCGGCAGGCTGGACCTGCTGGGGGCCGGACTGTGCATCGCCGGGGCGGCGGTGATCCTGTGGGGCGCGCGGGCCTGAGCGGACGGGTCTAGACCCACTTGGCCAGCGGCGGCAGGCTCATCAGCACGGCATCGGCATTGTGGCCGGTTTCCAGCCCGAACTTGGTCCCGCGGTCATAGACCAGGTTGTATTCCGCATAGAGTCCTCGGTGGATAAGCTGCGCGTCGCGGTCCGCATCGTCGAAGGGCTGGGCCATGCGCGCCTCGGCCAGGGGCAGGAAGGCGGGCAGGAAGGCCTCGCCCACGGCCTGGGTGAAGGCGAAGTCGGCCTCCCAATCGCCGCTGTTCAGGTCGTCGTAGAAGACCCCGCCCACACCGCGCGCCCGGCCGCGATGGGGGACGAAGAAATACTCGTCCGCCCAGGCCTTGAACCGGTCGTAATAGTCGGGCCCGTGCGGGGCGCAGGCCGCGCGCAGCACGTCGTGGAAATGCGCGGTGTCGTCCACGTATTCGATGCAGGGGTTCAGGTCGGTGCCGCCGCCGAACCACCACGCGCCGGGGGTCCAGAACATGCGCGTGTTCATGTGCACGGCCGGCGCATGGGGGTTGCGCATATGCGCGACCAGGCTGATGCCCGATGCCCAGAAGCGCGGGTCATCGGCCATGCCCGGCACGCCGCGGGCGGCCATCGCGGCCTGCGCGCGCGGCGCCAGCATGCCGTGGACCTCGGACCAGTTGACGCCGACCTTCTCGAAGACGCGGCCGCCGCGCATGACCGACATCAGCCCGCCGCCGCCATCCTCGCCCCGCGCGGTGGGCGTCACCTCGAAGCGGCCGGCGGGAGCGTCGCCGGGGCCGCGATCCTCCAGCGCCTCGAAGGCCGCGACGATGCGGTCGCGCAACGCGTGAAACCACTGGGCGGCGCGGCGACGTTGGTCGTCCATCATGGACCTCATTCGTGATTTGCAATGGTGCCCGCCTTGCGGCTAGCGTGCCCGGACATCTAAAGAGAGCCGCCATGCGCCGCAACACCGCCCTTGCCCTGACGCTGACCCTGCCCCTGGTGCTGGCCGCCTGCGGCACGCCCCAGGAACGCTGCATCAGCCGAAACACCAGCGAATACCGCACCGTCAGCGCCCTTCTGGCCGAGGTCGAGGGCAATCTGTCGCGCGGCTATGCCTGGGAGGAGCGTCAGGTCGTGCGAAGCCGGTTCGCGCAATGCGAGCGGGTGTTCCGCGACAAGGACGGCAAGGCGCAGATCACTACCTATGGCTGCTGGCGCGACTATGTGGACACGGAATCCTACCGCGTGCCCATCGACCCCGCCGCCGAGATCCGCAAGCGCGACGGGCTGAAGGCCCGTCAGGCGACGCTGGCGCGCGGCGCGGAGGCCGCGGTCTCGGCCTGCCGCGCCGCCTATCCCGAAGAGGCCTAGAGCACCTGCGAGGTCACCGGATCGGCCAGGCTGCGCCCGCCGTCCACGGTGATGATCTGACCGGTCACGAAGCGCGCCCCGTCGCTGCACAGGTAATGCACCGTCTCGGCAAGCTCGTCCGCCGGGGCGATGCGGCCGAGGGGCGTGCCCGCGATGACCTGCGCGCGCTGTTCGGGATGATCGCGCAGTGCGCATTGCAGCTCATGCGACATGACGCTGCTGAAGCTGACGCCGTTCACGCGGATGCGGTGCGGCGCCAGGGCCAGGGCCAGCCCCCGCGTCGCCTGTTCCTGCGCCGCGCAGGCGATGGAATATCCCAGCATCGACGGGATCGGCCGCCGCGCCGCAAGGGTCGAGATGTTCACGATGGCGCCGTTCTGGACCGAGGCCGCGTCATTCTCCGCCTGCCGGATCATGCGTTTCGCGACCATCTGCGACAGGCGCAGACCGGCCAGCATGTTCTGGCGCAGCATCTCCTCCAGCGCGTCCATGTCGGTGTCCAGCGGATCGCTGCCCCGCACGAAGCGGTGGGCGTTGACCAGGATGTCCACCCGGTCGAAGGCGTCCAGCGTCGCCGAGAGCAGGTTCGCCATGTCCAGCCGCTCGCAGACGCTGCCCACGAAATGGCGCAGCTGCGTCTGGTCGTCGGCATAGTCGTCCATCACCGACTGCAGCGCGGCCTCGTCGCTGTCGGCCATCATCACATGCGCCCCGCGTTCGGCCAGATGGCGCGCGATGGCCAGGCCCACGCCGCGCGCGGCCCCGGTGACGATGGCGGTCTTGCCTTGGATCGACAGCGTCATCGCCGCGCCCCCCGGGCCGCGCCCTTGCCGGCGGCGGTGGCCTCGATCACCTTGAAGCGCGTGTCGCCGCCGATCTCGTGGACCTGCCCGAAATGCTGGGCCAGGACGGTCTCGTAGGGAAGGTGCCGGTTGGCGACCATCCACAGGCGGCCCGCCCCGGTCAGGATGCGGGCGGCGGTCTCGATGAAGGCCGCGCCAAGGCGCGGATCGGCCTGACGGCCCTCGTGGAAGGGCGGGTTCATGATGACCCCGTTCACCGGCTCGCGCAGCCGGAAGCCGCGCGCGTCCGCCCAGTGAAAGCGGGCGCGCGGATCGGTCACGTTCATCCGCGCGGATTCCAGCGCGGCGTGATCGGCCTCGACCAGGTGGATCTCGGCGATGCCCGGACGCGCCAGCGCCTGCGCCGACAGCCAGCCCCAGCCCGCGCCCAGGTCCACGACCCGCGTCGGCATTTTGGGCGGCAGATGCTGCGCCAGCATCCGCGATCCGGGATCGACCCCGTCGGCCGAAAAGACGCCGGGCAGCGTGCGGAAACCGGGCTCGACCTCGCGGGCCTCGGCGCGCCAGTCCGCGGGCAGCCCGCCCTCGGGCAGGGTCACGCGGAAGATCTTGCCATGAGCCTTGCTGATCACGTCCGCGACCGGGGCCAGCCCGCGCAGCTCCTTCAGCAGCGAATCGACGCCGTCGGTCTTCTGGCCGTCCACCCAGAGGGTGCCGCCTTCGGGCAGATGGTCGGCCGCCAGCGCCATGCGCGCACGCGCCGCGGCCTTGGCCCGCGGCAGGCGCACGATCGCCAGATCAAAGCGCCCGTCGGCCGCGGGGGCCACCGTAAGGCCGCGTTCGGCCAGCGCGTCGTGATCGGGGGCATGGCCCTGCACGATCGTCAGTCGGGCGGGGTCCAGCGGGAACAGGTGGTCGGCAGCGGTTGCGCCGACGAACAGCACCCGGCCTCCGGGATGGCCGTCCGGAAAGGCCAGGTCCAGTCGTGATTGGGTCACGCGATTACTCTTTTTCCATGGTGCATTGCAGGGGATGCTGCTGACGCCGGGCCAGCTCCATCACCTGGGCGACCTTGGTCTCGGCCACCTCGTGAGAGAAGACGCCCACCACCGCCACGCCGCGCCGATGCACGGTCAGCATGATCTCGATGGCCTGGGCATGCGTCATGTGGAACAGCCGTTCCAGCACGTGCACGACGAACTCCATCGGCGTGAAGTCGTCGTTCAGCAGCAGGACCTTGTACATCGGTGGCCGCTGCGACTTGGCGCGCGGCTTGACGGCAAGGTCGGACTGGTCGTCGGGATTGTCGGGTGCGGTCATCCAGTGCGTCATCGGGCTGCGGTCGTTCCTGAATGCTGCGAATGCTGCGGTGAGACGGGGGCGCGCCGCGCGCGCCCCGTGATCCTGGAAATATAGCGCAATCCGGCCCGGATGAAAGCCCCCCGCCGGGACGCGATCCGCCGCAGGCCGGGACCGGCGCCGGGATCAGGTCGAATTAAAGTCGATTGCCCGGTTTCAAGGATAAAAACCGCGTGCTATTATCGGTTCATTAACGACGGGCATGCGATCAACGACATGTCCGCTTGAGGCAGAGAGACAGCGACAGTGATCCCAATCGTGAACGCCTTCCGGCTGACGTGTCATGCCGTCCTGGCCGTGGTCCTTCTGGCCCTTCCGGTCGCGGCCGCGCCCTTCGCGGCCTATGTGATGGACGCCCGGACCGGTCAGCCCATCTACCGCCAGAACTCGGACACGCGGCTGCACCCGGCCTCGCTGACCAAGATGATGACGCTCTACATGGCGTTCTCGGCCATCGAACGGGGGCAGGTGCGGCTGGATTCGCGCTTCACCGTGTCCAGCAAGGCCGCGAACGAACCGCCCTCCAAGCTGGGTCTGCGCGCCGGTCAGCAGATCGAACTGCGCTATCTGCTGCGCGCCGCGGCGATCAAGTCGGCCAATGACGCCGCCACCGCCATCGGCGAGGGTCTGGCCGGGTCGGAGGAGGCCTTCACCCAGCAGATGACCCAGATGGCCCGCGCCCTGGGGATGAACAACAGCCAGTTCCGCAACGCGCACGGCCTGACGACCGAGGGGCACTTCTCGACCGCGCATGACATGAGCGTGCTGGGCCGGCATCTGTTCTACGACTTTCCGCAGTACTATAACCTCTTCTCGCGCCGCTCGGCCGATGCGGGCATCGCGCAGGTCTCCTCGACGAACCGCCGCTTCCTCGACGCCTATCAGGGCGCGGACGGGATCAAGACCGGCTATACGCGCGCCGCGGGCTTCAACCTGACCGCCTCGGCACAGCGCGGCAACAAGCGGCTGATCGCCACGGTCTTCGGCGGAACCTCGACCGCGCATCGCAACCAGGTCATGGCCGAACTGCTGGACAGCAGCTTCACCCGCATTCCCGACCGCGTGCGCGAGGTGCGGCCCAGCCAGCCGCGCATGCTGGTGCAGGCCACGACCCGCCGCGCGCAGGTCGCCCCCAGCCCCGCCGCGACGCAGGCCGAACCGCAGCGGCTGGTGCTGCAGGCATCGCCCCCGCCCGCGACCCGTCCTGCGGCCGCCTCCAGCCTGGTCGCCGCCGCCGCGCCCGCAGCCCCCGTCGATCTAACCGAGGCGCTGCGCCGCGCCGGTGCCACGGCGCCCGTGGCCCCCGGCGTCGCGCTGGCCAGCAGCGCGCGCCCGCGCGCCCGTCCCGGCAGCGCGGCGCCGACCGCGCAGGCGGTGGCCGAAGCCGTGGCGAATGCGGTGGCCTCCGATGCGCCGGTCGCGGCACAGGCCAGCCTCGCGGCCTCGGCCCTGGCCGGATCGGCACGCCCCGCCCCCTCGCCGCGCCGCTCGGCCAGCGTCGCCGCCGTCGCGCAGCCCGAACCCGCCCCGGCGGCCGAACCGCAGGCCCGGGCCGAGGCGGGCACCCTGTCGCTTGGCAGTTCCGCCGCACCCAAGCCCCGGTCCGAGACGGTGATCCTCGCCGCCATGGGCGAGGGCGACCTGGGCGGCCCCGAACCGCTGGAGGTGGTGCGCCGCCCCACCGACAGCGGCCGCAACTGGGGCGTGTCGCTTGGCACCTATACGTCGCAGACCGAGGCCGACCGCCTGCTGCTGGGCTTGGCGCTGCAGGACGGCAACCTGTTCGGCGCGGCCTCGCGCCAGGTCGCCAACACCAATCGCGGGTTCGAGCCGCGCTTCGGCAACCTCAGCAAGGGCCATGCCGAACTGGCCTGCGAACGCATGCGCAGCCGCTCGCAACCCTGCTCCGTCATCGGCAACTGACCCTGCCCGCCCACAGCCGCGCCCCATCCGGGCGCGGCTGCATGCGTTCCCGAGGACAGCCTCCGCATCATCACCGTCCCCGCCCGGCACCGCCCTCTCCCCATCCACCCTGCGACATCACGCCTGATCCCGGCATCCCGCATCCGCGATACATTGATTTCAGAAATTTCTGAAATTACGGGAACACGCGAATGTCACTCTCGGGTCTGCGTCAGGACTTCATCCTTCATTTCGGCGAAATGGGGTCGCGATGGGGCATCAACCGCACCGTCGGTCAGGTCTATGCCCTGCTGTTCCTGGCGGATGCGCCGCTCTGCGCGGACGACATCGTGGGCGCCCTCGGCTTCTCGCGCTCGAACGTGTCGATGGCGCTCAAGGAACTGCAGAGCTGGAACCTGGTCCGGCTCAAGCATCGCCCCGACGACCGCCGCGAATTCTTCACCACGCCGGACGACCTCTGGGAGATCGTGCGCACCCTGGTCGATGAGCGCCGCAAGCGTGAGATCGACCCGACCCTGACCAAGCTGCGCGAGCTGTCGATGGCCGAGCCGGACCCGTCCGACCGCGCCGCCCATGCCCGCATCGCCGAGCTGCGCGAGCTGATCGAGCAGATGACCCGCTTTCACGACGATCTGGCCCGCTTCGAGACCGAGCGCCTGATCGCGCTGATGAACATGGGCGCCCGCCTCGGGCGCCTGGTCGACGGGGCGGGCAAGCTGATCCCGATCCGTCGCAGAACCGACAAGAAAGGCTGAGCCATGGACCCGCTGATCCTGTCGCGGATTCAATTCGCCGCGAACATCTCGTTCCACATCCTGTTCCCGACCATCACGATCGCGCTTGGCTGGGTGCTGCTGTTCCTCAAGCTGCGCTTCAACCGCACGGGCGACGAGAAATGGATGGACGCCTATCGCTTCTGGGTGAAGGTATTTGCCCTGTCCTTCGCGCTCGGCGTCGTGTCGGGCATCACCATGTCCTTCCAGTTCGGCACCAACTGGCCCGGCTTCATGGAAAGCGTCGGCAACATCGCCGGGCCGCTGCTGGCCTATGAGGTGCTGACCGCCTTCTTCCTCGAGGCCGCCTTCCTGGGCATCATGCTCTTCGGCTTTCGCCGCGTGCCGGGCTGGCTGCACACGACCGCGACCTTCCTGGTGGCGTTCGGCACCACGCTGTCGGCCTTCTGGATCCTGGTCCTGAACAGCTGGATGCACACGCCCGCGGGCTATGAGGTGATCGACGGCGTGGTCCACGCGACCGACTGGATGGCGATCATCTTCAACCCGTCGCTGCCCTACCGCCTGACGCACATGCTGCTGGCCTCGGGGCTGACGGTGGCCTTCCTCATCGCGGGCATCTCGGCACTGCGCTGGATCTGGGGCGACCGGGGGGCCGAGGTGCGGGCCACGCTGCGCTTCGGCGCGACGCTTGGCGCGGCGCTGATCCCGCTGCAGATCTATGCCGGCGACATGCACGGCCTGAACACGCTGGAACACCAGCCCGCCAAGGTCGCCGCGATGGAGGGCAACTGGGAGACGCAGGGCAACGTGCCGCTGGTCCTCTTTGCCCTGCCCGATCAGGAGGCGCGCGAGAACCGGATGGAGATCGCCATCCCCAACGTCGCATCCCTGGTCCTGACGCACAGCCTGGACGGCGAGGTGCCGGGCCTGAACGATTTCGTGGCCGCCGACGGCACCCCCGAACACCCGCCCGTGGCCCCTGTCTTCTTCAGCTTCCGGATCATGGTGGGCATGGGCATGGCGATGCTGGCCCTGTCCTGGTCGGCCCTGTGGTTCATGCGCCGCGGCCGCGGGGTCGAAGGCCTGCCGCGCCCTTGGATCCATGCCTTCGTCGCGATGGGCTTCTCGGGCTGGATCGCCACGCTTGCGGGCTGGTACGTGACCGAGATCGGGCGTCAGCCCTGGCTGGTCACGGGCGTCCTGACCACCAAGGAGGCGGTCGGCCCGGTCAACGGCGGCATGGTCGCCTCCAGCCTGGTCGCCTACCTTCTGGTCTATGCGGTCCTGATGGCGGCCTATATGGGCACGCTGACCTATATGGCGCGCCGCGCCGCGCGCCACGATCCGCTGACCCCCGACCTGCCCACCCCCGACGCGGGCGTGCGCGCCCTGCAACTTGCGGAGTAGATCATGCACCTCTTCGGTGATCCGTTCATCTGGCTGCCCTTCGTCTTCGCGATGCTGATGGGCCTCTCCATCCTGATCTATGTCGTCCTGGACGGCTTCGACCTGGGGGTGGGCCTGCTGTTCCCCTTCGCCACCCCGTCCGAGCGCGACCGCATGGTCGCCTCGATCGGTCCCTTCTGGGACGCGAACGAGACCTGGCTGGTTCTGGCCATCGGCCTGCTGCTGGTGGCCTTCCCGGTGGCGCACGGGGTGATCCTGACCGCGCTTTACCTGCCGGTGACGGTCATGCTGATCGGCCTGATCCTGCGCGGCGTCGCGTTCGAGTTCCGCGCCAAGGCCCCGACCCGGCACCGCTCCGCGTGGAACCGGGCGTTCTTCGCGGGCAGCCTGGCCTCGACCCTGGCGCAGGGCTTCATGCTGGGAATGTATGTCACGGGGCTGCAGGCCAGCTGGGCCAACATCGCCTTCGCGCTGCTGACGGCGGTGTTCCTGACGGTGGGGTTCAGCGTCATCGGCGCGACCTGGCTGATCGGCAAGGCCGAGGGCATCCTGCAGGCCAAGGCGATCCTCTGGGCTCGTCGCGGCATCTGGGGTCTGGTGGCGGGCATCGCCGCGATATCCGCCGCATCGCCCCTTGTCAGCGCGCGCATCTGGGACAGGTGGTTCAGCTGGCCGGAGGTCGCGATCCTGGCCCCCCTGCCGATCCTGTCGGCGGTGCTGATCGTCACGCTGTGGCGCGTCCTGCACGCCCTGCCGATGCAGGACGACCGCATGGCCTGGACGCCCTTCGCCCTGACCACGACGCTGTTCGTCCTGGCCTTCGGGGGGCTGGCCTACAGCTTCTATCCCTATGTCGTGCCCGAGCGGATGACGATCTATGAGGCCGCCGCCGCGCCCGAGGCGCTGACCATCATCCTGGTGGGCGCGCTGATCGTCCTGCCGGTCATCATCGCCTATTCGGTGCTGGCCTACACGGTCTTCCGCGGCAAGGCGACCGACCTGACCTATTACTGAAGGACGAAGGCGGGCCGCCCGGCCCGCCCTCTCCCGTCAGCCGTTGAACAGGAAGTGCAGGACGTCGCCGTCCTTAACCTCGTAGGTCTTGCCCTCGACGCGCAGCTTGCCGGCCTCGCGCGCCCCGGCCTCGCCCTTGCCCGCGATGTAGTCGTCATAGGCGATGGTCTCGGCCCGGATGAACCCCTTCTCGAAATCGCCATGGATGACGCCGGCCGCCTGCGGGGCCAGAGTGCCCCTGGTGATGGTCCAGGCGCGCGCCTCCTTGGGGCCCACGGTGAAATAGGTCTGAAGGCCCAGCAGCGCGTATCCGGCGCGGATCAGCCGGTCCAGGCCCGGCTCCTCCAGCCCCATCTCCGAGAGGAACATCTCCGCCTCCTCGGCGTCAAGCTGGCTGATCTCCTCCTCGATCCGGGCCGAAATGACCACATGGCCCGCGCCCTGCGCCTCGGCCATCTCGCGGACCTTCTCGGACAGGGCGTTGCCGTTCGCGGCCTCGTCCTCGGCGACGTTGCAGACGAACAGCACCGGTTTCGCCGTCAGCAGCTGCAGCATGTCCCAGACCCGGCGGTCGTCATCGGCCACCGCGACGGTGCGGGCGGGCCGCCCCGCCTCCAGCGCGGCCAGCGCCTGACGCAGCAGCCGGTCCTGATCCAGCGCGTCCTTGTCGCCGCCCTTCAGCTTGCGCGACAGGTTGGCCAGGCGACGCTCGATCGATTCCATGTCGGCGATCATCAGCTCGGTCTCGATCACCTCGGCATCGGCCAGCGGATCGACACGGCCCTCGACATGGGTGATGTCGCCATCCTCGAAGCAGCGCAGCACATGGGCGATGGCGTCCGTCTCGCGGATGTTGGCCAGGAACTGGTTGCCCAGGCCCTCGCCCTTGCTGGCGCCCTTCACCAGACCCGCGATGTCGACGAAGGTGATGCGCGTCGGGATGATCTGCTTGCTGGCCGCGATGGCCGCCAGGGCGTCCAGCCGCGGATCGGGCACCGCGACCTCGCCCACGTTCGGCTCGATCGTGCAGAACGGAAAGTTCGCCGCCTGCGCCGCGGCCGTCTTCGTCAGCGCGTTGAACAGCGTCGACTTGCCGACATTGGGCAAGCCCACGATCCCCATGCGAAAGCCCATGACAGCACCCTTTCCCGTCAGAATATCCCGCGCCTGTTACGCGCCCGGCGCGTCCAAGTCCAGCCTCGGCCCGCGCCCCCGCCCGGTGATTGCACACACCCCCCCATGCGGGTTAGGGATTAGCCCACGAAATGCAGGGGCGGACATGACCAGAATCGACGACAGGTTTGCGGCACTCAAGGCGCAGGGCAGGAAGGCCTTCGTGGCCTACATGATGGCATCCGACCCCGACGACGCCACCGCCCTGCAGATCATGCGCGGCCTGCCCGAGGCGGGCGTGGACATCATCGAGCTGGGCATGCCCTTCACCGACCCGATGGCCGATGGCGGCACGATCCAGGCCGCGGGCCAGCGCGCCCTGGCCCAGGGCGGCAGCGTGACGCGCACGCTGGACATGGTGCGCGCGTTCCGCGAGGGGGATGCCACGACGCCCATCGTGCTGATGGGATACTACAATCCGATCTATGCGCGGCAGGGCGGGGTCGAGCGGTTCCTGACTGACGCGGTCGCGGCGGGGGTGGACGGGCTGATCGTCGTGGACCTGCCCCCCGAGGAGGATGCCGAGCTGTGCGTGCCGGCGACCGCCGCGGGGCTGAACTTCATCCGCCTGGCGACGCCCACCACCGATGACCGCCGCCTGCCCGCGGTCGTGGCGAACACGACGGGCTTCGTCTATTACGTTAGCGTCACCGGCATCACCGGCGCCGCCGCCGCCAATGCCGCCGACGTGGCCCCCGAGGTCGCCCGCATCCGCGCGGCCGCGGGCCTGCCGGTCGTCGTGGGCTTCGGCATCTCGACGCCCGAGGCCGCGCAGGCCATCGCCTCGGTCGCGGATGGCTGCGTCGTGGGCAGTGCCATCGTCAAGCTGATCGGCGAGGGCCGCCCCGTCCCCGAAATTCTGGACTTCGTCCGCGACCTGGCCGCCGGGGCGCATCGCGGGTGAGGCTGGCCTTCGACCATGCGGCCATCGCCGCCCGCAGCCTGGAGGAAGGCGCGGCCTGGCTGGCCGAACGCGGCCTGACCTTCGAGCCGGGCGGCCGCCATCCGGGCATGGGCACGCATAACCGCCTGATGTCGCTTGGTCCAGGCGAGTATCTGGAACTGATCGCGCCCGATCCCGAGGGCGATTTCCGGCCCTGCTGGTTCGGGCTGGACGGGTTCGACGGCCCGCCGCGCCTGGCGGGCTGGGTCATGCGCGCCGATCCGCTGGAGGCGCCTGCGGGCACGCGCACCGTGCAGGCGCGGCGGGGCGATCTGTCCTGGCGCATCACCCTGCCGCTGGCGGGACAGATGCCCCGCGACGGTGCGCAGCCCATGCGGATCGATTGGGGCGGCGGGCCGCACCCCTCCGACCGGCTGCCCGACCGGGGCTGGCGGATGACGCGCCTGACGCTGCCGCTGGAACGGCTGGAGCTGGACGACCGCCGCCTGATGCTGACCGGGGCGGGCACGCCGATGAGCCTGACGCTGCAGGGTCCGGACGGGACGGTCGTGCTGTGATCCTGCGCGACGCCATGCCGGGCGACGTGCCGGCCATCGCCGCGATCTGGAACCCGATCGTGCGCGACACGACCATCACCTTCTGGCCCACCGAACGCAGCCACGACCAGATTGCCGCCATCGTCGTCGAACGGCAGGCGGCGGGCCAGGCCTTCCTGGTGCTGGAGGACGGGGGCATCGCGGGCTTCGGCACCTATGCCCAGTTCCGCGGCGGCGCGGGCTATGCCCGCAGCCAGGAGCACACCATCTATCTGGCGCCCGAGGCGCGCGGGCGCGGACAGGGGCGCGTCCTGCTGCGCGGGCTGGAGGATCACGCCCGCGCGCGCGGCCATCGCCTGCTGATCGGCGGCATCACCGGGTCGAACACCGCGTCGGTCGCCTTTCACGCCGCGATGGGCTATGCCCAATGGGGCCGCATCCCGGCGGCGGGCTGGAAATTCGGGCACTTTCACGATCTTGTGCTGATGGGACGCGACCTTTCGATCTGAGAGGCGAGCCCTGGGGCAAAGCGCCCCTATCGCCGGTCCTGTTTCGGCGCTAACCTTTGTCGCATGGATTGCTGCACCACGCCCGACACCTGCACCGGACCCTGCCCCGCCCTGCCCAGGCCCCGCAGCTTCTGGCAGCGCATGGCCGACCGAATCGTGGCCTTTCTGTGGACCTCGCGCCCGGCCACGCCGGGCGAGCGGTCGGTGGCCTTCACCATCGCGGTCATCGCGCTTGGCGCGAAGCTGGCCAAGGTGGACGGGACCGTCGCCCGGTCCGAGGTCGCGGCCTTCCGCCGGGTCTTCATCATCCCCCGGTCGGAGGAGCGCAACGCCGCCCGCGTCTTCGACCTCGCGCGTCAGGATGTGGCTGGTTTCGATGCCTGGGCGCGCAAGATAGCGTCCATGTTCCGCCCCGGCGACCCGGTCCTGCTGGACGTGATGGAGGGGCTGTTCGTCATCGCGGTGGCCGACGGCGCGCTGCAGCCCGCCGAGATCGCCTTCCTGGACGAGGTCGGCCGCATCTTCGGACTGGCGCCCCAGCAGATCGCCGCGATCCGGCGCCGCCACGACCGGGGCGCGGACTGTCCGCCCTGCGAGGTGCTGGGCGTGGCCCCCGACACGCCCCTGCCCGAGGTCAAGCGCCGCTGGCGCCAGCTGCTGCGCGAAAACCATCCCGACCACGCCATCGGCCGCGGCCTGCCCCCCGAGGCTATCCGCCTGGCCGAGGCGCGCACGCGCCGCCTGAACGAGGCCTGGGAAAGCTATCGCCTGCGCCACGCGCAGAGCCTGCAGATGGGCGCCGCCTGATCCGTCAGGCCAGCAGCCGCGCCATCTCGGCCCTGAGTTCGGCAAGTTCGAAGGGTTTGGCCACGAACCCGTCCGCCCCGAGCGCCAGCCCCTTGCGCCGCTCCAGCACCGAGCCGCGCGCGGTCATCATCAGCACCCGCACATGGGCCAGGTCGGGATCGGCGCGCAGATCCTCCATGATCTGATAGCCCGAGACCTCGGGCAGCATCACGTCCAGCAGGACCAGATCGGGCCGGGTGCGGCGTATGCGTTCCACCGCGCCGCGGCCGGTGGCGATGCGGGCGGGGCGATGCCCGTCGCGGGTCAGCAGGAAATCCAGCGCGACGGCGATGTTGTCCTCGTCCTCGATGACCAGGATGTCGGCCATGGGGGCCTCCTGCGGGCGGGTCGCGGCGCTGGACGCCGTCGACAGGGTTGCTAAGGTCGCGTCCGATCGGGACGCATGAGCAGGGAGACATGGGGCGATGGTGACCGAACTGATACAGGCGCAGGCGACGGACGTGTTCCGCATCGGCCTGATCGTGGCGCTGGTGGTGACAATGTTCCGCACGCGAGCCGCGACGGGAACGGTGCTGCCTCTGGCGGCGGGTGTCCTGTTCGTCGCCGTGATCGTGCCCCTGACGCAGGGCGGGACGGTGGCGGCGCCGATCTGGCTGCAGATCGCGACCGGGATCGGCGTCAACCTGGTCTTCGTGGCGGTGGCCCTGGCCGTGGCCGGGGTCCTCCGTTCGGCGCTGGGTGCGGGCCGGGGCTGACCCCGGCCCGGCCCGTCGGTCAGGTGCGGTCGTCGAAGATGTCGCGCTTGTGGCTGTTCGAGGGCACGAACAGCGTCCCGATGATCACCGTCATCACCGCGATGACGATGGCATACCACAGGCCCGCATAGATGTTGCCGGTCTGCGCCGAGATCGCGAAGGCGGTCGCGGGCAGCAGGCCCCCGAACCAGCCGTTGCCGATGTGATAGGGCAGCGACAGGCCCGAATAGCGGATCCGGGTCGGGTAGAGCTCGACAAGCTGCGCGGCGATCGGGCCGTAGACCATCGTGACCAGCACGATCAGATAGGTCAGGATCAGCACGATCGAGATGTTCTGCGCATTGAAGATGTCGAAGAAGTGGTCGGCGCGGGCGACGCTGGTGTTCTCGCCCGGAACCAGGGGATAGCCGGCCTGGGTCAGGGCGGCGTTGATCTCGCTCTCGAAGCGGGCCTTCTCGGAGGCCAGGGCCTCGCCCGTCAGGGTGTTGCCGTCATAGCCGTTGATCAGCGTGTCGCCGACCTGGACGGTCGCGACCGACCCCGCGGCCGCATCGACCGTGGTCGAGTTGACCGAGGACCGCGACAGCAGCGCCTTCACGATGTCGCAGCTGTTGTTGAACTTGGCCGTGCCGACCGGGTTGAACTGGAACGAGCAGTCGGCGGGATCGGCGGTGACGGTCACGACGGTCTGCTGGGCCGCCGACAGGACCGGGTTCGCGACCTTGGTCAGCAGCGGGAAGACGAACATGTAGGTCGCCGCCGCCAGCGCGCAGCCCGCCAGGATGATCGGCTTGCGGCCGATGCGGTCGGACAGGCGGCCGAAGATGATGAAGCCCGCGGTGCCCAGGATCAGCGACCAGGCGACGAAGACGTTCGCGCTGAACTGATCGACCTTGACGACGTTCTGGATGAAGAACAGCGCGTAGAACTGTCCCGAATACCACACGACCGCCTGGCCCGCCGTCAGGCCGAACAGCGCGATCAGGGCGATCTTGCCGTTCTTCCAGTTGCCGAAGGCCTCGCGCAGCGGTGCCTTGGACTGGGCGCCCTCTTCCTTCATCTTCTTGAAGGCCGGCGATTCGTTCATCGACAGGCGGATGTAGAGCGAGATCAGCAGCAGGAAGATCGACCCCAGGAACGGGATCCGCCAGCCCCAGGCCCGGAACGGCTCCAGCATGACCTGCGCACCGGTCGCGTCCAGCATGGGCGATCCGTCCAGGTTGACCTGCGGCACCGGCGGGTAGTTGCCGTTGACATAGGAGGTCACCATCAGGATCACGATCAGCGACAGAAGCAGGCCGATGGTCGCCGTGGTCTGGATGAACGAGGTGAAGTAGCCCCGCTGGCCCTGCGGCGCGTGTTCGGCCACATAGACGGCCGCGCCGCCGTATTCGCCGCCAAGCGCCAGGCCCTGCAGCATGCGCAGCACGATCAGGATGATGGGCGCGGCGATGCCCCAGCTCTGATAGCCGGGCAGCAGGCCCACGATGAAGGTCGAGACGCCCATGATCAGGATCGTCGCGAGGAAGGTGTATTTCCGGCCGATCAGGTCGCCCAGGGCGCCGAAGACCAGCGCACCGAAGGGACGCACCAGGAAGCCCGCCGCGAAGGCCAGCAGCGCGAAGACGTTGCGCGTCGATTCCGGGAACGCGGTGAAGAACTGCGCGCCGATGATCGAGGCCAGCGAGCCGTAGAGATAGAAGTCGTACCATTCGAAGATCGTGCCGGCGGATGACGCCAGGATGACCTTCTTCTCCTCCCTGGTCATGGGACGAGCGCGTTCGACGGCGTTCGTTGTGATGTCGGCCATAGGCCTCCTCCTCCTGTGGTGCCGGGCTTGGCCCGTGCTGGGTCAGATCAACGATGCGGGCGCGGGGCCGGCATCGCATCCTCTTGTCGTTGCGCCGGGGGGCCTTGGGCCCCCGCGGCGGTCGTCCCGCGGCCGATCCCTCCTCCAGGACCATGCGGCCGCGGGTTGCGTCCCGGCGCAGGTCGCGCGCCGGGACGAAATCCTCAGGCGTTCATGCGGTTGGCGATCAGTTCGTCCACGACCTCGGGTTCCGCCAGGGTCGAGGTGTCGCCCAGGGTCGCGTGGTCGTTCTCGGCGATCTTGCGCAGGATGCGCCGCATGATCTTGCCCGATCGGGTCTTGGGCAGGCCGGGCGCCCATTGGATCAGGTCCGGCTTGGCGATGGGGCCGATCTCGGTGCGGACCCATTTCTCAAGGTCGGCGCGCAGCTCCTCGGAGGGCTCGACCCCGTTCATCAGGGTGACATAGGCATAGATGCCCTGCCCCTTCATCGGGTGCGGATAGCCCACTACCGCGGCCTCGGCGACCTTCTCATGGGCGACCAGCGCGGATTCGACCTCGGCCGTGCCGAGGCGGTGGCCGCTGACGTTGATGACGTCATCGACCCGGCCGGTGATCCAGTAATAGCCGTCCTCGTCCCGCCGGCAGCCGTCCCCGGTGAAGTAGTATCCGGGATACTGCTGGAAATAGGCCTCCTCGAAGCGGGCATGATCGCCCCACAGCGTGCGCATCTGGCCGGGCCAGCTGTCGGCGATGCACAGCACCCCCTCGGCCGGGTCGCCCTGCTGCACCTCGGCCGTGGCCGCGTCCAGGATCACCGGGCGCACCCCGAAGAAGGGCAGCGTGGCCGATCCGGGCTTCGTCTCGATCGCGCCCGGCAGCGGCGTGATCAGGTGGCCGCCGGTCTCGGTCTGCCACCAGGTGTCGACGATGGGACAGCGCCCCTTGCCGACATGCTCGTTGTACCAGTTCCAGGCCTCGGGGTTGATCGGCTCTCCGACGGTGCCCAGGATGCGCAGCGAGGACAGGTCATGCGCCTCGACCGGCTCGGGGCCCTTGGCCATCAGCGAGCGGATCGCGGTGGGCGCGGTGTAGAACTGGGTGACCTTGTGCTTGGCGCAGACCTCCCAGAAGCGGCCGGCATCGGGCCAGGTCGGCACGCCCTCGAACATCACCGTGGTCGCGCCGTTGGCCAGCGGGCCATAGATGATGTAGCTGTGGCCCGTGACCCAGCCCACATCCGCCGTGCACCAGAAGACGTCGCCGTCGTGATAGTCGAAGGTGTACTGATGCGTCATCGCCGCATAGACCAGATAGCCGCCGGTCGTGTGCACGACCCCCTTGGGCTTGCCGGTCGATCCGGAGGTGTAGAGGATGAACAGCGGGTCCTCCGCGCCCATCGGACGGGGCGGACAGTCGGGGGCCACCTGCTCCATCTGCGCCTTGACGTCGATGTCGCGCCCGTCGATCCAGGTGGTCTGGTCGCCGGTATGCTTGACCACCAGGCAGCGCACCTTGTCCGAACAGTGCAGCAGCGCCGCGTCCGCATTGGACTTCAGCGCGGTCCGGCGGCCGCCGCGCGGCGCGGTGTCGGCGGTGATCAGCACCTTGGCGCCGCAATCGTTGATGCGGTTGGCCAGCGCGTCGGGCGAGAACCCCGCAAAGACGATGGAATGGATCGCGCCGATCCGCGCGCAGGCCAGCATCGCATAGGCGGCCTCGGGGATCATCGGCAGATAGATCACCACGCGGTCGCCGCGCATCACGCCCTGGCTCAGCAGGACGTTGGCAAAGCGGTTCACCTTCTCGGAGAGCTGGGCATAGGTGATGTGCTGGGCGGGCGTCTGCGGATCGTCCGGCTCGAAGATGATTGCGGTCTGGTCGGCGCGGGTGGCCAGGTGGCGGTCGACGCAGTTGACCGAGGCGTTCAGCACCCCGTTCTCGAACCACTTGATGCTGACCTGACCCAGGGTGAAGTCGGTGTTCTTCACGCGGGTGTAGGGCGTGATCCAGTCCAGCCTGCGACCCTCGCGCGCCCAGAACGCCTCGGGATCGGCCAGCGATTCGTCATAGAGCCGCGCATAGTCGCCCGGTCCCGCATGGGCATTCTCCAGACCCGCAGGAATTGCGTGTTTCCGAATGTTTTCAGCGGTCATGACATCCCCCTTGTCATCGTCGTCGCCGAAGCGCCCGAGCGGGGCGATCAGCCTTTGAGAGAATGTTAATCACATGCCGCAATCAAAGTTAAACCATTTTTTTATAACGATAATTTTGTAAACAAATTGACGGATACGCTGCGCATCCTGTCAACGATTGACAGAATGCCGCATGGGCCGGGACGGGGATCACCCGGCCCGGCCAATGCGCGTGACGTGGGCGCTACTGCGGTCGGTCCATGCGCGCATAGACGCAGACCCGCCCGCGCAGGGCCTGCGCCCAGTTCAGCCGGATCTGTCGCCGGGCGGTCCCGAACTCGACCTGGACGGTGGGGCTGGCATCGACGCGGTCGCCGCCGGCGGTCAGCAGGCTGGTCTCGGTCACCACCGACTGGACCGACTTGGCCCAGGCCTGGAACGGCAGACCGGTCAGCGCCACCGAGGTCCAACTGGACGAGACGCTGTTCTGGGTGATCTGGACCATCAGCGGGTTCGACACATAGGTGTTGATGCCGTTGAAGGTGTTCGCCTCGAACTGGATGTTGCGCATGTTGTTGTAGTTCAGGTCGGCGATCGAGGTGTCCACCCGGTCGATCCGCTCGACATTGGCGAACAGCGCCTTGAAGACATTGCCGACCACATTCAGCCCGTGGACGAAATGGCCGGTGCCATAGGGCTTGATGGTGATCCAGGTGAACCACGGCACGGTGTTCGAACACAGGAAGGTGTTGCCCGTCAGGGTCAGCCCGCCGAAGCTGAACTCGGACCCGGTGAAGTTCGGCACCGCGCTGTGCTCGTTCGTCCACTCGATCGAGGCGTTGTCGACATAGTTGCCCGACACGGTGGTCTGCACGTTGGGCTGGGTCAGCACCAGCCCCGCATAGCGCAGCCCCTCGCCCGAGCCGTCGCCCTGGAACCAGTGGTTGCCGCTGATGATGTGACCGCCCCCGTTCGCGACCATGAAATGCGCGAAACGGACGAAACGGTTGCTGCGGACTTTGATGTCGTTGGCGTTCACGTTGATCGCCACCGTGGTGCGCTGCTGGGCGGGCAGGTCCATGTCGTTGGACAGGAACTGGCAGTTGTCGACCAGCAGGTCCTGGCAGCCGCGGCCGATCGACGTGATGCCCCGGTCCAGCGGGCGCGTGAAATAGCAGTCGCTGAACTGGATCATCTCGCCCTTGGGCGGCAGCATCACCCCGCTGGCGACCCGGTCGCAGCCGAAATCGACCTTGTGGAAGTTCAGGCGGCTCAGCTCGCTCACCCCCGCGAAGTCCAGCAGATAGCGATAGCGCTCGAACGAGTAGACCCGCGTGCCCGCCCCGCCGTAGAGCGGCTGCGACAGGCTCAGCGTGCCGTTGGCGACGTTCTTGCCGTTCACGTAGACCTCGCGGCCGACGCCGCTGCCCACGACGCGGCTGCCGATCTCGATGGCGGCGACGTTGGCCACGTTGCTCAGCATCATGGCCTGCGCGGGGTTGTAGGTCGCGCTGCTGCTGGTGCGGCCGGTGGTCCAGGCCGGGCCGGGCTTGGCCTGGATTGCGCCGTTCTGGATCACGCGGCGGTTCGAGAACCCCTCCAGCGTGGGCGCGACCTGCGCCAGCAGGATCGGCTCGTCCAAGTCGACCCGCCGCCCGCAGAGGTCCAGCGAGATGTGGTCGGTATAGCCCAGAAGCGCCTGCAGCGCCTTCTTCAGGCCAAGCGTCTCGTCGCCGAAGGCGTCCGCATAGGTGGGAAAATCGAAGCTGCGCAGGAATGACACACGCGTCGCGGCGGGCGTCACCAGGCGGCCCTGGAACCGGATGCGGCTGTTGATCGACAGATCGCCCGACACGAAGAAGGTCCCGGCCGGTACCACGATCGAGCGTCCCGCCGCCGCCTGATCGGCGGCGAGGAACGCCGCGCGGTCGTTCGTGACCCCGTCGCCGCGCGCGCCGAAGTCGCGCACGTCCACCCAGTCCAGCAGCGACGGCACGAAAGCCGCCGTCACGTCGTCGATGCGGATCGATTCGATGCGGAACGCCCCGCCATTGGCCCCCACCAGGTCCAGGCCGAAATTGCCGAAGATCGGGACCGTGCCCCAGGGCATGTCCACGCCCGCGCGGTTGCCGATGCCGACGATGGCGCTGACCTCGACCACCTCTCCATAGTTGCGCAGCGCGACCGTCGTGCCGGTGGTGACCAGGCCCGGCACGGTGTTGCGCGACCCGTCGCCCGCGCGCCCCGCGATGCGCACGCTGGCCAGCGCGCCCGCCACGATCTTGACCCGTGCCGAGACGCGCAGATAGACGCCGGGGATCATCGGCGTCTCGCCCATGAAGCGGATGCTGGTCGTTGTCTGCTGCTTGACGATCTCCAGGCAGGCGCCGAAATCCTGGTCCGCCGGCACCAGCGACGCGTTGGCCGCCTGATCCCAGGTGGGGCTGCCCGAACTGCCATCGGTGCGCGACCAGACGCCCAGGCCCGCCCTGAAGGCGGGCGGCGACAGCAGCAGCCCGTTGGTGATCGCAATGTTCATCGGTCATCCCTCCGTATCGGCATGAAAGGCAGGCCCCGCAAAGCCCGCCGTGATGCGGAAAGGAATAGTTGATGAAAGGTTAACGCCGCCTGAACCGGGCGCGCGCCGCAACGCCCCCCGGCGCAACGGCGCCGGGGATCGCGCCTGTCAGCCCTGGGCCGCGGTCAGCTTGCCGGCCAGCGCATCCGCGATCAGTCCGCGGGTCTCGTCCACGCCGTAAAGCGCGATGAAGCCGCCGAAGCGCGGCCCCTGATCGGCGCCCAGCAGCACCTGATAGAGGGCCGCGAACCAGTCGCGCAGCGGCTCGAAGCCGTGATCCTTGCCCACCGCGAAGACCATGGATTGCAGCGCCTCCGGGTCGGCGGGCTGATCCCACGCGGCCAGCCGGTCGGCCAGATCCTGCATCGCGGCACGCTCCACGTCCGTGGGAGCGCGGAAAGCGCGGGTCGGGGCGACGAAATCGGTGAAGTAGCGCAGCGCAAAGCCCGCCGCCTGGTCCAGGCCGGGATGGGTCTCGGGGCTGGCCTCCGGGGCATAGCGGCGGATGAAGCCCCAGAGCCCCTCCTTGCCGGTGGCCCCCGCGACCGATGCCAGGTTCAGCAGCATCTGGAACGGCACTACCATGTCGGAGGCCGGAACGTTGCCGCCATGGATGTGCCAGACCGGGTTGGCGGCCTGCTGTTCGGGCGTCTGGTCGGGGAAGGCGCGCAGCTGCTGGTGGTATTCGTCCACCGCCTTGGGGATCACGTCGAAATACATGCGCTTGGCCGTCTTGGGCTTCAGGTACATGAAATAAGACAGGCTCTCGGTCGAGGCATAGGTCAGCCATTCGTCGATCGACAGGCCGTTGCCCTTGGACTTGCTGATCTTCTGGCCGTGCTGGTCCAGGAACAACTCGTAGGTGAAATGCTCGGGCTTGCGCCCGCCCAGGATCTCGCAGATGCGGTCATAGATGGGCGTGTTGGTGCTGTGATCCTTGCCGTACATCTCGAAATCGACGTCCAGCGCGGCCCAACGGGCGCCGAAATCGGGCTTCCACTGCAGCTTCACGTTGCCGCCGGTGACCGGCAGGGTGATCTCCTCGCCGTCCTCGTCGAAGGTGATCGTGCCGGCCTTGGCATCGACATGCTTGATCGGCACATACAGCACGCGGCCCGTCTTGGGGCTGATCGGCAGGAAGCAGGAATAGGTCTGCTGACGCTCCTCGCGCAGGGATGCCAGCATGACCTCCATGATCTCGTCGTACTTCTCTGCCGCGCGCAGCAGCACGGCGTCGAACTGGCCCGAGCGATAGAATTCCGTCGCGCTGACGAATTCGTAGTCGAAGCCGAACGTGTCCAGAAAGCGGCGCAGCATGGCGTTGTTGTGATCGCCGAAGCTGTCGAACTGCTCGAACGGGTCGGGCACCGAGGTCAGCGGCAACTGCAGGTGGCCCTTCAGCATGTCCTGGTTCGGGACGTTCTCGGGCACCTTGCGCATGCCGTCCAGGTCGTCCGAGAAGCAGATCAGCCGGGTCGGGATGTCGCTGAGCTCCTGGAAGGCCCGGCGGATCATCGTGGTGCGCGCCACCTCGCCGAAGGTGCCGATATGCGGCAGGCCCGAGGGGCCGTAGCCCGTCTCGAACAGGACGTACCCCTTTTCGGGCGGCGCCTTCTCATAGCGTTTGAGCACCCGGCGTGCCTCTTCGAACGGCCAGGCCTTCGAGGTCATCGCGGCATCGCGCAGGGTGGTCATGATGGGTTCTCCTGTGATGGGTCCGGATGGCTTATTGAAAGCGTCGTGCATCGTCAATAATTTGCGCCTGACCCAATCGGAGAGCCCCATGACCATCGACCTGCCTTCCCTGTCCCCCTGCGACGCGCTGGTCGCGGTGATGGTGGCGGTGTCCTGTTCGGACAGCACGATCCGCACGGCCGAACTGGTGGCGATCCAGCGCATGGTGGATCACGCGCCGGTCTTCGCCGCCTATGACGACGACCGCATCCGCCCGATCAGCCAGACCGTGATGACGCTGTTCGAGGAGGAGGACGGCGTGGACGCGCTGTTCGGCCTGATCCGCGACGCGCTGCCCGAGAAGCTCTACGAGACCGCCTATGCGCTGGCCTGCGACGTGGGCGCCGCCGACGGCCGCCTCTATGAGGGGGAGGTGGTGATGCTGGCCGAGATTCGCGATCAGCTGAACATCAGCCGCCTGCATGCCGCCGCGATCGAGCTGTCGGCCCGCGTGCGGCACATGACGCTCTAGCCCGCGTCAGGCCAGCCGGGCTGCAAAGGCGGTCAGCAGGTCGGCCTGAAGGCCCTTCGCCGCCTGCGTCCAGGTCGCGACGCCGTCGGGCATCTCCTGCCCGATGCTGGTCGCGCGACGCGCCGGATCGGCGCAGAAGATCGCAAAGGCCGCCTCGCGCCCCGACGGTCCGCGCACATAGCCCGCCAGGTTCGACACGAAGTTCAGCGTTCCCGTCTTGGCCGCGACCGCCGCCCCGGTCTCCAGCGGATCGGCGCGCAGCAGCGGCGACAGGTTCAGCTCGCGCCCCGGACCCGAAAGGATGCGCGTCATCGCGAAGGCCGAGATGCGGCTGTCCTCGGACAGGCCGGAATGGTCGGCCAGCCGCATCCCCTGCCCCAGACCGCCCAGCCACAGCCGCATCGCCTCGGCCGAGGCCGGCAGGTCCTTCGCGCCGCTGGCCTGCAGGCCCAGCACCTCAGCCGTGATGTTGGTGGACCAGCGCAGCATGTCGCGCACCAGCTCGCTCAGCGGCGGGCTGTCATGCTGGGCCAGCACCTGACCCTGCGGCGCGCGCTGCGCGACGGTGGGCGCCGGCAGCACCAGACCGCGCGCGCGGCACAGCGTCTGGAACACGTCCCCCGCATAGACCGCGGGCAGGCGCACCGGCAGCCAGCGGCTGCCCGAGCGGCCCATCGCGCTGCGGGCGACGGTCCAGTATTCGCGATCCTCGTCGTGGCGATAGGTGAACAGATCGGCATGATCGCCCGGCATCGCGGTGATGCTGTAGGCCCGCGGGCTGTTCGCGGCGGCACGCGCCTCGACGCTCAGCTGATAGTCGACGCCGACGCGGCTCCAGCCCAGATGCACGCGGTTGAAGTTCAGGATCATCCCAGAGACGGCGGGATTGTAGGGCAGATGGTCCGATTGCTCGTCCGCGATCTCGGCCAGCGTCGGCAGCGCGCCCTCCCAGACCATGAAGCGGGTGGGCGGAGCGGTCTTCATGTCCGCCAATTGTTGCGCCAGCCGCGCCAGGTCGTCGGTGGACAGGACCGGGTCCCCCCCGCCCGCCAGGATCAGCGTGTCGCCATCGCGGATCACCCGGGTGGAGAAGCGGTGCGCGGGGCCAAGCCGGTCCAATGCGTAAAGCGCGGTGATCGACTTCATCGTGCTGGCCGGGGCCAGCGGCACCGCCCCCTGCCGCAGCGACAGCGGCTCCAGGCCGTCGGACAGCGCCCAGGCCACCCGACCGGGCAGCGCCGCACGGGCCAGGATGTCGCGGGGATCGGGCGCGGGACGCGGCAGGGGACGGCGGTCCAGCCCCTGCCCTGCGGCCAGACCGGGCGCGGCCAAGGCGGCCAGCGTCATGGCGAGGGCCTGCCTGCGGGTCAGCGCGGTCATGCCCGCCCCCGCAGCAGGGTCGATGATTGCGCCGACATGGGCAGGTTCAGCAGCGTCCAGGCGGGGGCGGGATGGTCCGGCAGCAGCGCCGCGCGCCATTCGGGCAGGCGCGCGCGTTCCAGCACTCCCGCCGCGACCGATCGCCGTGCCGCAAGGCGCGATCCGGGGCGGGCCATGACGGCCATCGGCACCGTCGCGGCGATCCGCGGCCAGCGGTCCCAATGATGAAACTGCACCAGATTGTCGGACCCCATCAGCCAGACGAAGCGGATGTCGGGATAGAGACGGCGCAGCGCGGCCAGCGTGTCGACCGTCCGGCGCAGGCCAAGCCGCGCCTCGATGTCGGTGACCACGATGCGCGGATCGGTGGCGACATGCCGGGCCGTGGCCATGCGATGGTCCAGCGGCGCGGGGCCGTGCGTCTTGAGGGGATTTCCGGGAGAGACCAGCCACCACACCCGATCCAGGCGCAGGCGCGTCAGCGCGACACGGCTGATCAGAAGGTGGCCGTCATGGGCGGGATCGAAGGACCCGCCCAGAAGACCGATGCGCTGGCCAGGCCGCGCGATGGGAAAGCCCGTCCGCATGGCGCCCGATTAGCGCATCCCTGCACGCGCGCCAAGGCGCGAAAGCGGGCGCCGGACCCGGCAGGCCCGGCGCCGATCGGTCACTTCACCGTAATGCGGCCGTCGACATAGGGGGTGTATCCCCCCTCCTGCGCTCCCAAATAGGCCGCCACGACCTCGGCCAGGTCGGGACCGAAGTCATAGGCGTTCTGCCCCTTGGTGGCGAAGACCTCATAGCCGTCGCCGCCGCCGCGCATGTAGTTGTTGGTGGCGACGCCATAGGTCGCCGCCGGGTCGATGGCCACCCATTCGCCGTCCTTCTGGACCATCACGTCGCTGATGCGCGACCCGGCCGCCGCAGCCGGATCGACGGCGTATTTCAGCCCCGCAACCTGGGCAAAGCGTCCGGCCGCTTCCTCATACTGGCTGGCGCCGTTCTCCAGCGCGGCGACGACATCGGCTCCGGTCAGCTGGAACGTGGCCAGCACGTTCTGGAAGGGCAGCACGGTATAGACCTCGCCCATCGTCACCTCTCCGGCGTCGATGGAGGCGCGCAGCCCGCCGCCGTTCTGGATCGCGATGGTCACGCCCTGATCGGCGACGCGGTCCAGCATGGCGTCGGCCACCAGGTTGCCCATCTCGCATTCCTGCGCCCGGCAGACGTCGCGGTCGCCGTTGATCGGCGCGGCGGTGCTGGCCACGACCTCCTCGCGCAGTGCCGCGATCGGTTCGGCCATCTCGGCCACGCGGGCGGCGATCGCCTCGTCCTCGGGGACCGAGGCGTCCAGCAGGATCGGCTCGCCCTCGACCGATGTCAGCACGCCCGCATCGTCGAAGGTCAGCGTCAGATGCCCCAGATACTTGCCATAGGCATAGACCTGAGCCACCGGCACCTGCGCCCCTTCCGCGCCATCGACCATGGTCGGATAGGCCGCCGTCGCGCCGTCCATGTCGCCCAAGAGCGTGTGCGAGTGACCGCCGATGATCGCGTCGATCCCCGGCACCTCGGCCGCCAGCTCCAGATCGCGCAGATAGCCCACGTGCGTCAGGGCGATGACCTTGTCGATGCCCTGATCGGCCAGTTCCGCCGCTGCGGCGGCCAGGCTGTCGGCATCGTCCTGGAAGATGACGTTCGGGCCCGGCGACGCGGTCTCGGGCGTGTCCATGGCCAGCGCCGAGACGATGCCGATCTTCTGGTCGCCGATCTCCAGGATGGCGTGCTTGGCGACCTTGTCGGCCAGCACGTTCGACTGCGACACGTCGATGTTGCTTGACAGGACGGGGAACTCGACCCCGTCCGTCAGCACCGCCAGCCCCTCCGGGCCGTCATCGAACTCGTGGTTGCCCACCGCCATCGCATCATAGCCGATGGCGTTCATGAACTCGACGACCTCCTTGCCCTTGTAGGTCGTGTAGAACAGCGATCCCTGATACTGATCGCCCGCGTCCAGCACGATGACGTTCCCGCCCTCGGCGGTGATCCGGTCGCGCAGCTCATTGATCTTCGTGGCGATTCGCGCCATGCCACCGAAGCACTCGCCCGCTGCCGTCTGCTCGGCGTCGCAGGTGCTGTCGCGGTCGCTGATCGGCTCGATCCGGCTGTGGACGTCGTTGGTGTGAAGGATGTGCAGCACCGTCTCGGCCTGCGCCGCTCCTGCGAGCATGGCGAAGACTGACGTGGCGGCAAGAAGGCGTCGTTTCATGCGCGATTCCCCTAGTGTCCCTGTTGATCTCGCCGGGCAGCTTGGCGCAGGCATCGCACGGGGTCAAATCGTCATGACAGTTCCATGGAGGCACGGCGAAGACGCCTTGACCGCATGCACCCGGTCGCGGCAAATGCCGACATGCAGATTTACAAGGTCTTTCGCGCCGACGAATGGGCGCAGTTGCAGCAGGACGGCCAGAGCCGCGGCGCCCCCGTGGATCTGGCCGACGGCTATGTGCATTTCTCCACGGCCGAACAGCTGGGTGAAACGCTGTCGCGTCACTTTGCCGGGGCGGAGGGGCTGGTCCTGCTGGCCTGCGACGCCGACAGGCTGTCGGACGACCTGAAATGGGAGCCGTCGCGGGGCGGTGCGCTGTTTCCGCATCTCTATCGGCCCCTGTCGATGGCGGACATCCTGTGGGTCCGGGACCTTCCGGTCCGGGACGGCGTCCATCAGACCGGTGATCTAGCATGAGCATTCGGGAGAAGCTGGGGCTGAAGGCCCTGCACCGTCTCGACCCGGAACGCGCGCATGACCTGTCGATCATGGCGTTGGAGCGGGGATTGGTGCCGCTGCATGGCGGTCCGGTCACGTCGGATCGTCTGCAGGTCGAACTGGCCGGCATGCCGCTTGCCAATCCCATCGGACTGGCGGCCGGCTATGACAAGAATGCGCGCGTCATCGGACCGCTGTCGCGCGCGGGCTTCGGCTTTCTGGAGGTTGGGGCCGCCACACCGCGTCCGCAGCCCGGCAACCCGAAGCCGCGGCTGTTCCGACTGACGGCCGAACAGGCCATCATCAACCGCTTCGGCTTCAACAACGACGGGGCTGCGGTCATCGGCCAGCGGATGGCCGCGCGGAACGCTGCGGTTCCGGTCGGTCTGAACCTCGGGGCGAACAAGGACAGCGCGGACCGGGCCGAGGACTTCGCCCGCGTCCTGCAGATCGCAGGATCCAGCGCGGATTTCGCGACGGTCAACGTCTCGTCGCCTAATACCGAAAAACTGCGCGATCTTCAGGGCGGGGACGCCTTGGCGGCGCTGCTCGCACGGGTCATGTCGGCCCGCGACGCAATGGACCGACGCGTCCCGATCTTCGTCAAGATCGCACCGGACCTCACCGACGCCGAGGTGATCCAGATCGCCTCGGTCGCGCGGGAGGCGCAGCTGGACGGCATCATCGCGACGAACACCACCCTGTCGCGCGACGGAATCGGTGGGCCGCATGCCGGACAGGCGGGCGGTCTTTCGGGCCGACCCCTCTTCCAACGCTCGACCCGCGTCCTGGCCTTGCTGCACCGCGAATTGCAGGGCGCGATGCCGCTGATCGGGGTCGGCGGCGTATCGGACATTGGGACGCTGTGGCGAAAGCTTCAGGCCGGGGCCAGCGTGGTACAGATCTATTCGGCCATGATCTATCAGGGACTGTCCCTGCCTGCCCGCCTGGCCGAGCAGCTGGACGACCGACTGGCCCGGGAACGGATCAGTCTGCCGGAGCTGACGGGATCGCGCGGCCGCGACCTGATCTAGCGGTACTCTCCGGCACCCAGCAGCTGATTCATGCTGTGCGACGGCTCGGGGCAGCCGGCATCGCCGATGACCCGGGCCGGCACGCCCGCAACCGTCTTGCAGGACGGCACGTCGTGCAGGACGACCGAACCGGCCGCAATGCGCGAGTGATGGCCCACATGGATGTTGCCCAGGACCTTCGCGCCCGCGCCGATCAGGACCCCGTCGCCGATCTTGGGATGACGGTCGCCATCCTCCTTGCCGGTGCCGCCCAGAGTCACCGAATGCAGCATCGACACGTCGTTCCCGACGGTCGCGGTCTCTCCGATGACGATGGAATGGGCATGGTCGATCATGATGCCCGTGCCGATCCGGGCGGCTGGATGAATGTCGACGCCAAAGCATTCGGAGCAGCGCATCTGCACGAAATAGGCCAGATCATGGCGGTTCTCGCGCCACAGCCAATGCGCGATCCGATAGGCCTGCACCGCTTGGAACCCCTTGAAGAACAGCAGCGGCTGGATCAGCCGGTGCGTCGCGGGATCGCGGTCATAGACCGCCATCAGGTCCGCGCGCGCCGCATCCCCCAGTTCGGAGGACGAGGCATAGGCCTGATCGGCGATCTCGCGCAAAATCTGCTCGCTCATCTCGCCCGACGCCAGTTTCAGCGACAGACGGAACGCCAGCGCCGCCTCCAGGCTCCTGTGATGCAGCAGCCCCGCATGGATCAGCGCACCCAGCAGGGGTTCGGAGGCGGCCGCCATCCGGCCTTCGTCGCGCAGCTGCGCCCAGATCGCGTCGCGGTCCAGCGACAAGGGAGTCTTGTCCGTATGGTGCATGTTCATTCTGGCCCACCCGATCTGTCCAGCCTCCTACATAGGATAAAGGTCGCCGCTGGAAAAGATGGGCGGGCCAAAGCCTGTCAGGAGGGCAGACGCAGTTCCAGCCAATGAACCGCCAGCGCAATACGTCCCGCGGTGAAGGTACCACCCTCCGCCGTCACGATCAGCGGTTCAGCCGCGTAGTAGGTCATAGGAGAGCCCAGCATTCCGCGCGCCCAGGATCCCTGCTGCTTGCCCAGTCCCTGACCGAACCGGTTCAACGCACCCGTCGTGCCAAGGCGCCACCCGGTCGCGGTCCCGGTGATTGCGGTCGTCACCCGCGCCACCGCCCCGATGACCATCGCGCCCGACGGGATGAAGACGGGGGTCGTGGCGGTAGCTCCGCTGGTCAGCACGACCTCGCCCTCGGCCATACCGACGCTCAGCCCCGATCCGCCGGTGCCCAGGCTCATCGCACCCACGGACCAGCCGATGCCGTCATGGATCGCCTCGACACCGCGATCCGCGACGAAGGCGCGCATGCCGCGTTGGGGCGGCAGGAAGATCCAGCCGCCATTGGCGCCCACCGCGACCTTGCCCCCTTGCCCGGCCCATGCGGCCTGCGCGCCGACCGGCACGCCCCAGCACTGACCGTCCAAGACCGCACCCGGCGGCGTCGTGACCGACACGCTCTGCAGGACCAGGTTGACCATGCCGTCCAGACGCATCAGGGCCTCGTTGACGGTGACGTGCTTCTGTGCCTGCGCCGGCTGCAGAAGCGCCATCTTCAGGCGGGTGGTTTCACTGGACATCGAAGTCTCTCCTTGCAAAGGGGCCGCGACCGAAGGTCCGCGACAGTTGGGCCAGCTCGACGGTGACGACGCCCGCGCGCAGCTGGGACCGGACGCCGTCCGGCATGGTCCAGACCGGACTGTCGGTCTGGACCTCGGTCACGACGCCGCCGTCCTGGACGAGGCGCAGCAGATAGCGCTCGGTCTCCTCGCCGAGCGGGATCTCGGCGCCGTCCCATCCGTCCCCCTCGATCCGGCTGCGCCGGACCCAGGTGACGGTCCGCCCGTCCATCCGCAGATGGCAGGGCGCATAGGGACGCAGACCCACCCCCGGCGCCACAGTGGTGCGGCTGCGATAGCTGGCGTCGTCCGGCGACCGCAGCGCCGGGCCCACGCGCCAGAACCGCTCCGCCCCCCGCGCCGAAGGCGGCAGGTCCAGCTGCCGCGGACCGCCATCCAGCAGCACGACAAGGCTGCCCACCGGCCAGACCTGCGGCATCACCGCATCCGTCCCCGCCTGCCCGCGCAGACGCTGGCTGATCTCCCACACGTTCGGGGCGACCAGTTCGGCCCGCGCGAACTGCAGCACCTCCCACCGGTCGATGGAGCCGTCGCCGATCGCCAGGGCATTCGCGCCGGACAGCAGTGCCCGCTCGGTCACCGACCGCAGCGGATCGGTCACCAGGCGCAGGCGCAGCGGCGCACCGCGGTCGATCACGCCGGGTCGCGCCTTCGCCAGCGGCGTCAGCGTCCGACCGATCAGCGATCGGCGTTGCAGCGTCAGGTTCAGCGCAAAGCCGCCCTCCACCTCGGCTGACCCATAGGCCGCGACCGCGCCCGGCCAGGGATGCGCCGCAACGGCCAGCCAAGGCGCATGCGGCACCTCGTCTCCGCGCAGCAGCGGCAGGTCCATGAACACCGGAAAGACCGGCATGGGCGGACGATAGACGCCGATGCCGCCCTGATCCTCGTGGTTCAATCGCGGCGTGTACAGCCCCGCATCCACGCGGACCGCATCCACCGTGATGGCGCCCGCCCGCTCGACACGGTCGATCCGCCAGCGCAGCACCTCCTGTCCGGGCATCCGCGTGGTGATCACGTCGCCCGGCCCGAGATCCGCCTGCGACGGTGCCAAGGCGAACCGCGCCGTATCACGGGCGACCTCCGCCTCCGCGATCCAGCGGTCGGCCACGGCCCGCCCTTCGGGCCGGGTCAGCACCATGGCGAACTCGCTCTCCGACACTGCACGCCGGTCGATATCGGCAAGGCTCGCTTCGGCCGTCGCAACCGCATAGTCACCGCCTGCCGCGACATGACTCAGGCGCAGCATGCCCACATTGCTCGCCTCGGTCTGGCGTACGGTCTCGAAACCGGTGACCTCTCCGGTCATGGCCAGATCCTCCGGCCCGATGGCCGCCCGGGCCAGACCGTTCCGCGCGACGAAGCGCAGCCGGCCGTCGCGTTCGATCGCGTCGAAACCGTGTGTCAGCATCAGGGGCTGCAATGCCGCCCGCGCCGATTCCGACGACTGCAGGGCATAGCCCCGCACGATGCCGGAGATGTTCGACACGTCGACCGCCTCGACCCCCGCCGCGCGGCAGAGGTCGCGAACCACCGCGCGCAGCGTGACCGCGCCCGCGCGACCGTTAAGCCAATGGCCACGCTCCCATGCGGGTCCGTCCGACCACAGGTCCTGCCGGCCCGGAAAGGCCGGATAGGGCCGCGCGTCCCAGCACCAGACATGCGCCCGGCCCAGGTCCAGCATCCGCATGCCATCGGCATTCACCGGGTTGTTCTGCGGGTCGCGCCAATGTGCCATCGTCGCCTCGACATAGGCGGCCTGGATCGCATCGTCGCGGGTGCCGTTCGAGTAATGCGGCAGCATGCTCTCGGACGACATCGCGTCCAGGAACTTGTTGGGCTGGTTCGTGGCCTTGTCCAATGCCGCGCAACCGAACTCGGTGAACCAGATTGGCTTCGATCCGGGAACCCAGCTCGTCGCCTCTACCTTTCGGACCCCGCCCGGCCGGTCGTAATGCAGGTTCTGCCACCAGCCCTTGAGATCCTTGTAGCGCCAGACCCAGGCCTCGTCGTAGCCGCCATCGGTGATCGGCGTGCGCCGCTGCGCATCGCGATCGGCCTGGCTGGCATAGTACCAGTCGTAGCCCTCGCCCCCCGCCACGTTCGCGCGCAGATAGTCGATGTTGTCGATCCGCCCCCAATGGGCGTCCAGATGGTCGTCGCCATCGCGCCAGTCCGACAGCGGCATGTAGTTGTCGATGCCTATGAAGTCGATGTTCGGGTCCGACCACAGCGCGTCCAGATGGAAGAACAGCGACCCGTCGCCGGGATGGTGCCCGAAATACTCGGACCAGTCGCTGGCATAGCCGATCTTGACCGTAGGTCCCAGGATCGACCGGACATCGGCCGCCAGCTGGCGCAGGGCGGTGACGGCGGGATAGCTGTTGCCCGCCGCCCGGATCTGCGTCATCGCGACCATCTCGGACCCGATCAGGAAGGCATCGATCCCGCCGGCCGCCGCGCAGACATGGGCGTAATGCAGGATGAACCGGCGATAGGACCATTCGTCCGGTCCCGCATATCGGATCGTCGCCCCGTCGCGCGTGAAATGGCCGGGCTGCGCCGTTCCGAAGAACGCCGCGACCTCGGCCGCCGCCGCCGCCGTGCCGTCGGGCGATCCCGCGCGGCCGGGGGCGACGCTGGTCGTGATGCGCCCGCGCCACGGCATGACCGGCTGTTCGGCGGCCCCATAGGGGTCGGGCAGTCCGTTCCCGCCCAGCTGCTCCATCAGGATGAACGGATAGAAGATCGCCTTGCGGCCCGATGCCGTCAGGGCGCGCAGCCCCTCGATGACCGAGGCATCCGACGGGGTGCCGCCATAGATCGGCCGCCCGTCCTTGCGCGACACCTCCATGGCACCGGCACGGTCGATGCCACCGGCCCGCCACGGCATCTCGGCGCCGTCAACCTCCTTGAACTCGACCTTCGGCTGCACCTTGCAGCGATTGATGCGCAGATCGCTGCCGAACCACGACACGATCAGCGAGACCGATCCGACATTCGGCAGCTCGCGCCCCAGGATATCCAGCGAAGCGCTGAAATCCGTGCCGCCCATCGGCGTGTTGGTGTTGAAGCTGCGGCTTTCGCCCAGATCACCGCCCTCGGTCACCGCGGTCGTCGCCAGGCTGTATTCGCCGGTTCCGGGGATCAGCGCCACGGCGCGCACGTCGCGCACCAGACCGCTGCCGTCGCGCGCCGGGCAGGTGACCTCGAAGCTCAGCTGCGGCATGCGGTTGCCCCACCGCTCCAGGCTCAGGTTCTCCAGCACGACATAGGCCGTCCCACGATAGGCCGGGGCCGCGTCACCCTCGATCGCCGCGATCGCCGGATCGGGCATCTGCGTCTCGCTGCCCGGATAGAAGCGCATGTTCAGATCGGACTGGGCGATCTCCTCACCGTCGGCCCAGACCCGGCCGACCGACAGGATATGGCCCTCGGCCAGCGCCAAGGCGACCGAGAGGCGATAGCTGACCTGCGTGACCTGGGCGCGCGGCGCACCCTTGCCGCCGCCTGCATCCTCGGTCCGGGTGATTTCCTCCAGGGGGGACGCCCAGATCACGTGACCGGGCACGCGCATCTGTCCCCAGATGCGCGGGATCGCCATGCCCTCACCCGCGGTCTGGATGCGCAGACGGTCGATGCGCCCGGTCTCGACCGCCTTCGCACCGCCGCCCAGCAGGCGCTGGTCGATGACCCGACCCAGGACCGCACCGGCCGCGCGTCCCAGCACCGCGCCCGACAGGCCAAGCACGGCCCCCCCGAAGCCCGCCCCAAGCGATGCGCCGACGGCAGACAGGACAATCGTGGCCATGAGGGCCTCCTTCGTTCGAATGGGTCAGGGAAAGCGGAACCGCGCGACGATCCGCGTCCGCCAAGGGGGCGTCAGCGGGCTCTCGATGACGCCGTGACAGGTATAGGCATGGACGAACCGCGCGGCATCGCCGGCCTCCGACAGGATGCCCAGATGCTTGGCGATGGCGCCCTGACGCATCCGGAACAGAAGCACCTGTCCCGGATGCAGGGAGGTCGCAGGGTCGACGGGCAGCAGATGCCGCGTCGCGGCCGCCAGCAGCACTTCCGCGCTGCCGCATTCGGCCCAATCGGACGTGTAGGCGGGCGGGGCCTCAGGTTCATAGCCGTGAAGCTCGCGCCAGACGCCGCGTATCAGGCCCAGGCAGTCGCTGCCGCTGCCCGCCACCGACGCCTGATGGACATAGGGCGTGCCCAGCCATCGCCGGGCCGCCGCAACGACGGGGTCAGTCACGACGGCCTCCCGCAGCTTGGGGCGCCATCAGCCAATCCTCAGACGGCAGGTGAGGAAAACCGCGAAAGTTCATGAAATTGCCGAACTTCAGACGACAGGTCCCGGAGGCCTTGTCGCAGCCTGCGGTGAACTGGACGCGGTCGCCGCGCTGCGGTGCGATGCCCAGGGCCGACCACAGCTCGAACACCCGGCGTTCATCGGGATGGACGCGGTCGTTCTTGATGATGCCGTGCAGGCCTTCGGCGACGCCGGACAGAACCTCGATGCGACCATGCTCGAACCAGGCTGCGTCATAGGCGGGAAAGGTCGCGAAGGTGAAGACGCGTCCCTCCGTCACATCCTGCAGCACCCGTTCGACCGAAACGGTCTCGCGGCCCAGATCGACACGGCAGGCCCCGTCGCCAAGGCGCGCATGGCAACGCGGATGATAGACTCGTCCCTGCGGCGCGTTCAGCGCGTCGGTCAGCCCCCGGAGTTCGGCGCGGAACTGACCGTTGCCACGCGACACGTCCCCCAAGGACCCCCGGAACACCAGGCGACGCAGGCTCACATCGGTCCAGTCGACCTCCCACAGGCGCAGTTCGGCCTTGTCCCATCGCCCCGCCATCAGGTCGCGTTCGGTGATGGCGTCGTCGTTCAGCGCGCCCACAGCCTCCGTGTTGTCGACCGACAGGCCCGTCGCCTGAACGACGGCCCGCGCGGTGAGGCCCCGATCGGGACGAAAGACGATGCCGCCGAAGGCCAGCGGCATGTCGTGGTCGGTGAAGCCCAGGGTCATCCCGTCCGCGCGCCGCACGGACCAGGCTCGGGCCAGCGTCGTCGTCGTCATATCCGCACCTCGACCACCGGAATGTCCGGGACCTGCCCGGCCTGGAACGACGCCACCGACACCGCGATCCGGTCGGTGTCGAAGCGCACCGGCACATCGAACTCGAACCCTGCGGTGATGTCGGCGCCGACATCGGGCGCCTCGTTGAAGATGATGCGCCCCGCCTGGTGATCCACCGTGAAGTTGATCTCGGGAAAGACCTCGTTGCCGCCGATGCCCGCGCGGACACTGTCACGAACCGGCTTGGTGATCGGACGCTGATAGCGGACCGCACCCGACCGATAGGCCTTGGTCAGGGCAAAGCTGCGGGTCTGACCGTCTCCGGTCGCGATCACCTGATCCTCGAAGGTCGGTGCCGCCGAGGGCAGGCAGCTCTTGTGGTCCGACCAGTCCTTCCAGCGGAACCCGTGCAGCTGCCCGGCCCGCGCCTCGAAGAACGCGATGACGGCCGACAGATCGTCCAGCGACCGCAGCCCCATCCCCGCATCGAACCGGCGCAGCGAATGCGCCCAAGGCGTGTTGCGCTCCTCATAGCCGCTGGCCATGGTCACGATCTCGGTCCGCCGCTCGGGCCCGCCGATGGCGCCGAAGGACAGGTTCGTCGGAAATCTCACCTCGTGAAAGGCCATGCCCGTCTCCTCTCAGCTGTTTCGTTCGCCGCGCGCCAGGACGCGCGACATCTGGGCGGCGATCTGCGACTGGCTGCGCTGGAATCCCGCCACATCCGGCGTCTGGATGTTGAAGGTCACCGAAACCGAACCGCCGCCGCCCGCGGCCGCGACACCCAGCTTGCCGTCGGGTCCGCGCCGCAGGGGCATGATGGCCTCGGGTCCCGCCTCGCCCATCAGGCCCTGACCGCCGCGCATCGGAAAGGCGGTCGGGCCGCCCACCACGCCCCCGGTGACCGCGCGCCCGCTGGAGAAGGCCCCGCCCTTGGCAAAGGGCATCACCCCGCCCATAAGCCCGCCCAACCCGCTGGCGATCGTGCCCGCCAGGGCGCTCTCGACCGGCTTCATGGCGATGCCATAGACCGTGTCGGCCAGCGACCGGCCGATGGATTTCAGCGCATCCGACAGCTTGCCGCCATCCAGCAGCAGCCCGTCCACGGCGCGACCCAGCCCGCGTTCCAGCCCCGAGGACAGCGTGCCGACCTCGCGTGTGGTGAACATCATCGACTGGCGCAGCCGGGCCAGTTCCGCCTGGAACTCGCCTGCCATGCGGGCATTGCGGCCCAGATCGTCATCCATCTGCTCCAGCAGCTCGGCCCTGTCTCGTGTCGTCATCGGTCTTCTCCCCCGCAGGTTCAGCGATGGACGCGCCCGGCGGACCGGGCGTGTCGGGATATCGGGACGCCAGGTCCGCCAGTCGGTCCCGCGTCATGCGCGCAGGGGCCGGACCGACTCCCAGCATCAGCGCCAGCTCCGCCGGGGTCAGCGCCCAGAACTGATCGGGATGCAGGCGCAGGTCCTGAAGCCCCGCCCGCATCAGTCCCGCCCAGTCCAGACCGCCCCCGCCGCGCGTATTTCCCGGCCCGCCTGTCATTCGGGCGCGCGAAAGGCCAGCGCCAGAAGCCGCGCAGCCAGGCGCGCGGCCTCCAGCGGCCCGCCGCCGATCTCGACGGCGACCAGATCGGCGGCACGCCCCGACCATCCGCCGCCCCGAAGCCCCGCGACCAGAACCGCCATGATCTCGCGGCTGGCGATGCGGCCGGCGTCCATCCGCTCCATCAGACCGGTCAGCCCGTCCGCCCCCAGCTCGGCCTCCAGTTCGGCCAGCGCGCCCAGGGTCAGACGCGCCACATGCTCGCGCCCGTCCAGCATCAGCGCAACCTCTCCGCGGAACGGATTGGCCATCACAGCGCCTCGAAGCTCAGCACCCCGGCCGAGGCCAGCGCGATCTCATAGGTCGCCTCGCCGTCATGATTGCCCGAATACTCCAGCCCGGTGATCTGGAAGCGGCCCTCGATCCGGCCGAAATCGGGGATGATCACCTGGACCATCGGCGTCTCGCCGTCGAAGAAGGCCTGGCGCGCGCGACCGTCCGTCGCCTCGTCGCGGAAGACACCCGACCCCGCGACCTGCGCGCTGCGCACGCCCGCACCGCCCAGCAGCTCGCGCCAGCCGCCGGGGCTGTCCATGCTGGTCACGTCGACGCTTTCGGCGTTGAAGGACAGGCGCGTCGCGCGCAGGCCCGCCACCGTGACGAAGGAGCCGTCCCCCGTCATGTCCATCTTGATCAGAAGATCACGCCCGTTCTGCACTGCCATCGTCCTGTCTCCTCAGTTCATGTCGATGCGCGCACGAAAGGTCAGGTCGACCTGACGTCCCGCACCGCTTTTCATCCGGCGCGCACTGGCGCGCAGGAACCACATTCCGGCCATCCGTCCCCGCGTCAGCGACAGCCCGCCCGCCTCCAGCGCGTCGGCCACGGCCACCGCCGCCGCCTTGACCGCGCCGAAGCCCGCGCCGCTGTCGCTGCCCGCCATCACCGAGATCACGAAGTCATGCACCGACCCGCGCGCCGTGGCGTCGCTGGCGTCGCGCGCCTCCTCGGGGCCAAGCGACACATAGATGCCGCTCGGCGCCGTCACCGGCATCGCATCATAGATGGCGTCGCCGACCAGGTTCGCCAGCGCATCATCGGCCCGCAGACGCTGATAGACGGCCGCCTGCAAGGCGACCCCCGCACCATAGCTCATGCGCTCTCCTCCTCCCGGGCAAAGCAATCCAGAAACCGGCCGCCGGCATCGGCCTCGGCCACCGCCTCGATCAGGAACAGCCGCGTGCCGTGGCGCAGGCGCTGACCCGAACGGGGCCGGCGCGGATCGCCCACCGGCGCCGCGCGCAGCGTCACGCGCCACTGAACGACGCTGACCATGCCGACGCCATTGCCCTGCTCGCGTCCGGATCGCGCCTCAAGCCGCGCCCACAGCCATCCCAGGGGGCGCCAGACCGTCCGGTGACCGCCCATTCCGTCCGGCTGCCGTTCGGGCGTCTCCAAGGCAAGGCGCGTGTTCATGTCGGGCACGCCCATCACCGCCACTCCCGATTGCCGCGCCCGGCCAGCGTGCGGACGGCGCGCCACTTCTCGATCAGGGCGTTCACGCCGAAGGGCAGCGCATGGCCGCCCCTGTCCTGACTGCGGTCGTCATAGTAGCGGGCCGCCAGCAGGATCACCGCCTGCGCCAGATCCGCCGGAACCTGCGCCCAGCTGTCGCCGAAGCCCGCCGTGAATGTCACCGTCACCGATCCCCGCCGCGGCACATGCGGCAGCACGACCCCCTTGGGCAGGATCACCGGCCGCTGCATGTCCGGCACCAGGCACCAGCTCTCGGCCGGGATCTGGGTGCGCAGCCCCGCCCCGTCCTCGATCTCGATGCCCTCGACCGAATGGACCGGCGCCAAAGGCAGCGACTGGCCCAGCCTGTCGCGCCAGTCGTCAAGCTGCATCCGGAAGCGCCGCTTCAGCAGCACCTTGCCGGTGCGCGCCTCGATCATCGCGATCGCGGCACGCAGAAAGCCCGCCAGCGCCGCCGTCTCGGCCGCCTCGTCGGGTCCGTCGAAACCTTGGGCCAGACGCAAATGCGCGCGCAGGGCGGCCACCGGCAGCGCCTCCGCCGCGGGCGCCGTTTCCTCTATCAGCATCATGTTGCGAACCTCCCGTCGTGCCGTCCGCATGTTCCACCAAGGGCGGGGCCCCCGAACGGAGCCCCGCCTGCGATCCTGGCCCCGGGGAAAACCGGGACGCGCCCCGCGCCAGCCATCAGCGCGCGCGGACAGTTGCTAAATCGGAATGCCCGGCACCTGGCGCGTCCCGTCCCTCACCCGATCCCCGCCGGGATCAGGCGAAGCGCAGCAGCTTGACGGCGCGGAAGTCGGTGACCCCGCCGCCGACACGCTTGGTGGCATAGAACAGCACATGCGGCTTGGCGCTGAACGGGTCGCGCAGCACGCGCAGGTCGGGCCGCTCGACGATCGTGTAGGCCGACCGGAAGTCCCCGAACGCGATCGAGAAGCTGTTGGCCGCGATGTCGGGCATGTCCTCGCTGATCATGACAGGATAGCCCAAGAGCTGCGGCACCTGACCCGCGGTCAGCGGGTCGGTCCACAGGAAGCGGCCGTCGGCATCCTTCATCTTGCGGACGCGGGCGGCGGTCTTGGAGTTCATCAGGAACGACGCGTTCGCGCGATACTCGGCACCCAGGGCATAGATCAGGTCGATCAGGCAATCCATCGGCGCGGCGGCGGCAAAGTTGCCCGCGGCACCGGTGGTCACGAAGCCGATCTGCCCGGCCGCCACCGTGGCATCCGCCGCGGTGGGATAGGAGAGAATGCCGCGCGGCTTGTCCACGCCGTCGCCGCGCAGGAAGGCGAAGGCCTCCGCGCGCGAGAAGCGGTCGGCGATGCGCTCGGCCAGCCAGCCCTCGACATCGAAGGCCGCGTCGTCCAGCAGGCGCTGGCTGGCCTTGGGCATGGCCGACAGCTCATGGACCGGGATCGAGATGCGGTCCAGCTGCGAATTGCCCGTCTCGACCGAGGCGGCCTCCGTGGCCCAGCCCGAGGCCATCTCGCCCTTCTCGACCAGCACCTCGTAGACGCTGCCCTCGATCGTCACCACATTGGCGACGCGGCGCAGCGAGGTGGTCGAGAACAGCGTGTTCTGCACCGTCTGCGCAACCTGCGGCGCTGCCAGGAAGCCGCCGTCGCTGGCCACCGACAGGGCCTTCTCCTCGATGGCCAGGCCGCGCAGCCCGTCATCGTCGCCGCTGCGCAGATAGGCGTTGAACGCCTTCTGATGGGGCACCTCGACCTCCGCGGTGGCGGAGAGGGGGGCGCGGCCCCGCAGGGCGGTCTTGCGGTCGATCATGGTCATGCGCTGTTCCTGTGCGTTGAGCTTGGTCTGAATGTCGTCACGGAAGCCCTTGAGTTCGCTGACGAACCCCATCATGGCCCCCTTCAGGTCGGCGGGCATGTCGCCCCCGCCCGCGGCCTTCACCTCGGTCATCCTCGTCTCCTCGTTTGGTGATCGGGGCCGCGCCCCTGTCGCCGGACGGCCCCTCGGGGCAGGTCCGAACCCGTGGACGGACCGGGCGCACCCGGTCCGGAAACTCATGCGCCCCGCAGGGCCTCGGCCGCCTGCACGAACAGGGCCGCGACCTCGCGCAGCTCGTCCGTGTCCTTGCGGCCCACCTTGGCCTCGGCCAGCATCGGGAAGGTCACCAGCGACACCTCCCACAGCTCGACCTCGGCCAGGGCGCGGCGGCCTGTCTTGTCGCGCTCGGCCCGCAGCGTGCGATAGCCGATGGACAGCCCGTCGATCGCGCCCGCCTGGATCAGCGCCGCCGCCTCGCGGGCCTGCGCCACCTCGGGCAGCAGGCGGCCCTTGACCCACAGGCCCTTGCCGTCCTCGCGGACCTCGTCCCAGACCCCGATGGGCCGGGTCGGATCGTGCTGCCACAGCATCCGCACCTTGTCGCCGCGCGCCGCGATCCGCGCCAGCGACGCGGCAAAGGCGCCCGGCAGGACCGCGTCGCCGCCCTGGTCGGTCAGGCCAAACAGGCTGGCATAGCCCTCGATCACCTGCCCCTCGGACAGGACCGGCGGCCCGCCCGTGAACTTCACCTCAAGTCCCGGAACCATGCGTCACACTCCCTTCGGCGCAAATTCGATAATTCCCTGGACGGCCTGCGTCAGGATCACGGCGACCACGCCATAGACCGTCATCCACAGCCGCCGCTCCAACCCCTCGATCAGCGCCTCGATACGTTCGAGGCGCTTCTCTACCTGGCCGAACTGCAGCGCCATGATCCGCTCCTGCGCCTCAAGGCGCGTGTCGTGCCACAGCCCGTCCTTGACGAAACGCGACCCTTCCATGCCTCACGCCCCGTCCAGCGGCGGCAGGCCCAGCAGGGCGCGCTTCTCGGCATCCGTCAGGAAACCCGCGGCGCTGATGCGCGCCCATTGCTGGTTGCGCTCCTCGGCCAGGGCGGGGATCTGGTCCAGGTCCGGGCGTAGCTCGATCTCGGCGCCCTGATGCTCGGACAGCCACCACGCTACCGCCGCCGCGACCCGTGTCACCAGCGGCAGCACCGTCAGCCGATAGAAGGCCCGATGCGCCTCGGCATAGTTCGCGTAGGTCGCATCCCCGGGGATCCCCAGCAGCATGGGCGGCACACCGAAGGCCAGCGCGATCTCGCGCGCCGCCGATAGCTTGGTCTCGTGGAACTCCATGTCGGACGGGCTGAAGCCCATCGGGCGCCAGTCCAGCCCCCCCTCCAGCAGCATCGGACGGCCCGCGTTGCGCGCGCCCTGATGGTTCATCTCGATCTCGCCCACCAGGCGGTCGTACTGCTCGGGGCTCAGAACCCCCTGCCCGTCCATGCCCTTGTAGACGATCGCCCCACTCGGCCGCGCCGCATTGTCCAGCAGCGCCTTGGACCAGGCGCTGGCACTGTTGTGCACGTCCAGCGCCACGGCGGCCGCCTGCATCGGCGACAGCCCGTAATGGTCGTCCTGCGGATGGAAGGCCTTGATGTGGCAGATCGGATCGGGACTGCCGGTCATGTCGAAGCGGTGCTTGCGCCCGCCCACCGCATACTCATAGGCGACAGGCCAGCCATCGGCACCCGGCACCACGCTCATGCGATCCGACCGCAGAACGTGCAGCTCCTCCGGAACGCCCATGCCATCCGCGCCGACCGCCTCCAGATAGCCGTTGCCCGACAGCAGGATCTGCCCGAACAGCGCCTCGAACAGCTCGGCCCGGCCCTGGCCCGGATTGGGGCGCCGCATCAGGTCCAGCACCGGATGCACCTCATAGCGGCGATCGCGATCCGCGCAGACCAGCGGCACCGCCGCCGCCGCCTCGGCGATCAGCCGCACGCTGCGAAAGCCGACCGGGTTGCCCATGAAGCCCGCCCGCGTCAGCGTGCCGGTATCGCGCGCCGACCAGATCGGGCGGCCCGAACCGCTGGCAAAGGCCACCACCCGGCCGGTCGCGCTGGCCTTCCTCTCCGGTGCGGGGGACGACTTCTCCTCCCGCGAAAACAATCGAAACGCCATGTTCGCCTCCATGCCTCGGCCATGCAAAAGGGCCGCCCCGTAAAGGGCGGCCCTTGCCTGTGGTCCATCTGTCCGCGCGGCCGCTACAGCCGCCGCATCTGCGGCCGCCGCCACCCGGCGGCAGGCTCGATCATCAGCTCGTGCACCGCCCAGACCAGCGCATCCAGCCGGTCCGGACTGCCGCGGCCCTCAAAGCCGCGCACCGTCATCTGGCACATCTGATCCTCCAGTGCGCCCAGGGCGCCCCGCAGATGCTTGATGCGCCCCTGCTCGTAGAGCGCCGCGACCGGTTCGGCGCGCAGCCCCTTGCCCCGCGACGCCCGCAGCGCCTTGAAGGGCACCAGCGGGTCAATCTGGCGGACCACGCTCTCGACCAGATCGCCGCCCTGGTTCACCTCGGCCACCAGCTTCTCGGCGCCGTGGCGGTCCATCGCAGCGATGGCGGCGCGCGCCCAATCCGTTGGCCCGCCCCGGACGCTCGCATCCTCCAGCACATAGGCGCGCCAATCCTTAGGCTCGCCCTGCATGGACACGCCCGCCACGACGATGCCGCATTCGTCGCTGGCCCGCCCGCCCGTCACCGACGGATCGACCGCGACCACGACGCGGTCCAGGGTCGGCACCTCGGCCACGCGCGCCTCCTCCAGCATCGCCGTTGTCCACAGCGCGCCCTCGACATCGTCCAATAGCACGCCGTCCAGCTCCTGGCGCCCCAAGCGCGTGCCGCCATAGCGGTTCTCGACCTCGGCCAGGAAACTCTCCGCCAGATAGGCGCGGTTCGCATCCGTCGGCGCATGGGTCACAACCGTGCTGGCGTTCCCCAGAATGCGCTTCAGCACGCCGACATTGCGCGGCGTGGTGGTCACGACCTGCTGGGGATGCTCGCCAAGCCGCAGCGCGAACTGCAGCATGTCCCAGACATCCTCGGCCTTCTTCCATTTGGCCAGCTCATCGACCCAGGCCGCGTCGAACTGCGGCCCGCGCAGGGCCTCCGGCTCATGCGCGGAATAGACCGTGGCCGTGGCGCCGTTCGCCCAGACCAGCCGCCTGCGCCCCGCCTCCCAGACCGGACGCCGGTCGGGGGGCGAACAGGCCAGGATGCCGCTCTCGCCGAACACCATCACCTCGCGCACCTGATCGAAGGTCTCCCCGACCAAGGCCACGCGATGGCACTTTCCGGGCGCCGCAGCCGTCGGCCCCTCGACCAAGCTGCGCACCCATTCCGACCCGGCGCGGGTCTTGCCCGCGCCGCGCCCGCCCATGATGACCCAGCTCTTCCAGTCGCCCTCGGGGGGCAGCTGATGGGGCAGCGCCCAGAACTCGAACAGCCAGGGCAGGCTCATCAGCGCGTTTTCCGACAGCCCGCCCAGGAACTCCTCGACCTCAACCGGCCCGGCGGAGGCAAGCCAGGCGGCGCCCGATCTCGTCTCGTGCGGCGCCGAGGTCAAGGCTGCCCCCTCCGACGCCGCCCGCGATGTCCTTGCGAAGTTTGTCAACCTTGCTCCTCTCCGCCATCAGCAGCTGGACGGCCTCGCGGACCGTCTTCGCCGTCTCCATGGCCTTTTTCAGCTTGGCGGGGTCCAGCTCCCCCGACTTGAGCGCCTCAAGCTCGGCCTGATGCCCCCGCAGGTCCTTCACATAGTCCCAGAACAGCCAGCGCAGGACGTCGATCTCGTCCTCGCCCTCGGCGATTTCGGGCATCCGGAACCCTGCCTTGTCGGGCAAGGCGCCGGCCGTGAAAGGTCCTTCGGTTTTCCCGACCCCGCCCCAATCCATATCGTTCATGCGATCTGCCCCGCCTCGTGACCTGTCCGCACGAGCCAAGAAGCAAAAAAGCGGCCCAAGGGTTGCCCCCTTGGCCGCTTGCCCACCTCTTCCAGCATGTAAGTGTTCTACCTTGGGCCGTTCGCAAAGTCAACGACTAAACCTGAAGGCGAACCCGGAATGGCCGTTGTCCCATGAAAACAATACCTTGCACCGCGCAACACCTCACCGGACGCCGCGCAACACCGCCCGGAATCACCCCTGCGCGGAAGCAACGAAGGCGCGGATTCGCACAACATCCTTGACGCCCGGCGCGGATTCCACGCCCGAACTGACATCGACGATGGGCGCGCCGGTCAGCCGCACCGCCTCAGCCACATTCTCCGGCGTCAGCCCACCGGCCAGCATCCACGGCCGTAACCAACGGCGCCCCGACAGCAGCCGCCAGTCGAAGGCCAGCCCGTTGCCGCCCGGAAGCACCGCATCCTTGGGCGGCTTCGCATCGACCAGCAGCATGTCGGCCACGACGCCGTAATCGATCAGCTGCGACAGATCCTCCGGCCCCGACAGTCCGACGGCCTTCATCACCGGCAACCCGCAGCGCGCCTTGACGGCGGCGACGCGATCCGGCGTCTCATGCCCATGCAGCTGGATGACGTCCAGCGGCACTGCGGACAGCACTTCGTCCAGCAGCGCGTCGTCCGGGTCGACGAACAGCCCCACCCGCGCGAAGCCCACCGGCACATCGGCGGCCAGAACTGCCGCCTGCTCGGGCGTCACCGCCCGCGGCGACTTCGGAAAGAACACGAAACCCAGAAACCGCGCCCCGGCATCCACCGCCGCGGCCACATGCGCGGCCTCGGTCAGACCGCAGATCTTGACCTCCGCCACGGCTCAGCGAACCGCCGGCAGGGTCGCGGAGGGCGTGGAGGCCGGACGCGACGGCTGCTCCAGGATCGCCAGAACCTCGTCGCGCGGGGCTGCGTGGCGGTCGCGCAGATGGTCGACCTCGCTCTCTAGCCGGGCGGCCGCGGCACGGTTGCGGCGCGCCTCGCGGCGGATATGCGACTCGCGCAGCCACTCCCACAGCAGTCCGGCCAGCATCCCCAAGGCGAAGGTGACGAAGATCACCAGGAACAGCGGCAGCTCGACCGACCACGTCCCGCCCAGATAGCCGCCGAAATTGGCCGGAAAGGCGTTCAACGTGACCACGCCGCGGTTGGCCAAGGCGACGGCGACCAGCAGCAGGGCCAGCGCGGCCACGAAAATCAGACGGATGAAGCGCATCGGGATTCCTCGGATGGCGGCCCCGCGCCGGGGCAGGATCGGAAAGGGCGGTGGGTCAGGCGTCGCCGTTCAGGCGGTCGCGCAGCAGCTTGCCGGTCTTGAAGAAGGGGACGTGCTTCTCCTCGACATCGACGGATTCGCCGGTGCGCGGATTGCGGCCCGTGCGGGAGTCGCGCTTCTTGACCGAGAACGCGCCAAAGCCGCGCAGCTCGACCCGGTCACCGCGCGCCATGGCGTCGATGACCTCCTCGAAGATGGTGTTCACGATCCGCTCGACGTCACGACGGAACAGATGCGGGTTTTCGTCCGAAATCTTCTGGATCAGTTCCGACCGGATCATGCCTTCCCCCAAATCGACGGGTCCCACCTGCCGGCCGCGAACCGCCTGCAGAGCCGCGACGCGTCCCGTGCAGCCAGATCCAACGCCCGACAGAAGTCATTGGTTTCACAAGCGTTGCCAGCTTTGGCAGCGCCGTGCAAGCCGCTAGCGGAACCGGCACGGGGCGACCGGCAAAAAAAAGCCCGCCCCGGATGATCCGGGACGGGCCAAGGTCGATCGGACGGGTCCGATCAGCTGTTGCGGTTCAGCGCCGCACCCAGGATGTCGCCCAGCGACGCGCCCGAATCCGAGCTGCCGTACTGGTCGATGGCCTCTTTCTCCTCGGCGATCTCGCGCGCCTTGATCGACAGGCCCAGACGGCGGGTCTTGGTGTCGACGTTGGTGACGCGGGCGTCGACCTTGTCACCGACGTTGAAGCGCTCGGGACGCTGGTCCTGACGGTCGCGGGCCAGATCGCTGCGGCGGATGAACGACTTGACGCCGTTGAACTCGACCTCGATCCCGCCTTCCTCGATGGCAGTCACCTCTGCGGTGACGATCGAGCCGCGCTTCACGCCGTCCACGGCTTCCGCCATGTTCTCGTTCTCGAGCGACTTGATCGACAGGCTGATACGCTCCTTCTCGACGTCCACGTCCTGGACGACGGCCTTCACCACATCGCCCTTGCGGAAGTCCTGGATCGCATCTTCGCCGCGGGTGTCCCAGCTGATGTCCGACAGGTGGACCATGCCGTCGATGTCGCCTTCCAGGCCGACGAACAGACCGAACTCGGTGATGTTCTTGACCTCGCCCTCGATGACGGTGCCGGTCGGATGGGTCTCGGCGAACACTTCCCACGGGTTGCGCTGCGTCTGCTTCAGGCCCAGGGACACGCGGCGCTTGGCCTCGTCGATCTCCAGAACCATCACTTCGACTTCCTGCGAGGTCGAGACGATCTTGCCCGGGTGGACGTTCTTCTTGGTCCAGCTCATTTCCGAAACGTGGACCAGACCCTCGACACCGGCCTCCAGCTCGACGAACGCGCCGTAGTCGGTGATGTTGGTCACGCGGCCCTGATGGACCGAACCGATCGGGAACTTGTCCGCGACGGTATCCCACGGATCGGCCTGCAGCTGCTTCATGCCCAGGCTGATGCGGTGGCTGTCCTTGTTGATCTTGATGACCTGGACCTTGACGGTCTCGCCGATCGCCAGGATCTCGGACGGGTGGTTGACGCGACGCCATGCCATGTCGGTGACGTGCAGCAGGCCGTCGACGCCGCCCAGGTCAACGAACGCACCGTATTCGGTGATGTTCTTGACCACGCCGTCGATCGACTGACCTTCGGTCAGGTTCGCGATGACCTCGGCGCGCTGTTCGGCGCGGCTCTCTTCCAGGATGGCGCGGCGCGACACGACGATGTTGCCGCGGCGACGGTCCATCTTCAGGATCTGGAACGGCTGCTTCAGACCCATCAGCGGGCCGGCATCGCGCACGGGGCGCACATCGACCTGGCTACCCGGCAGGAAGGCGACAGCGCCGCCCAGATCCACGGTGAAGCCGCCCTTGACGCGACCGAAGATGGCGCCCTCGACGCGCTCTTCGCTCTCGTAGGCCTTCTCCAGACGGTCCCAGGCTTCCTCGCGGCGGGCCTTCTCACGGCTGATCGAGGCTTCGCCACGGGCGTTCTCGACGCGGTCCAGATAGACCTCGACTTCGTCGCCGACCTTGATGGTGGCGTCCTCGCCGGGATTGGCGAATTCCTTCAGATCGACGCGGCCTTCCATCTTGTAGCCGACGTCGATGATGGCCTGGCCTGCCTCGATGGCAATGACGCGGCCTTTGACAACGCTGCCCTCGTCGGGGGTGTCAATCTCGAGGCTTTCGTTCAGAAGGGCCTCGAATTCCTCCATGGTCGCTTTAGCGCACATACGTGTTCAGTATCCTTTGTGTCTGTTTTCCGGCCTGACGGTTGGCTCCGCCGGTCTTTATGACGCCTTTGGGGCAACGCCAAAGGGTCGCGGCATGATGCCCGACCCGATGAGAAGCGGTCTGTTCTGACCCTGTCGCCGCATTGACTGGGCTTCCCTTAGCCCCGATCGCCGCAAAACTCAACGCCTAAACGCGTCGCCAGACCCCCGACGCGCGGCTGTATCGGGCGATCTCGGGGGCGTCGAAATCGCGGCTCTCCATCGGGGCAACGTGGCGCTCCAGCGTCAGCGCGGGGCCGTCCACGTCGATCACAACGAACTCGTTGCGCATGTCGCTGACGCGGGCGCAGAGCGCGGTGCCGGTCTGGATCTGCAGCAGCCGCGGATGGCGCCCCGTGGCCAGCAGCGCGTCCACCGCCCAGCGGTGCAGATGGCCGGACAGGATCACATGCACCCCCGACGCCTCCAGCCGATACAGCGCCTCGGACGCGCGCCGCGCCGGAACCTTCGTCACCCGCGGCAGGTGCTGCAGCGGATGGTGCAGGGCCACGATGTTGGTCCCCAGCGGATCGACATTCCCGATCAGCCGCCCGATCTCTCCGTCGCGGATCTTGCCGCGCTGCCAGGCATAGGGGTCGGTGCTGTTCAGCGCCATGACGCGCACCTCCCCGGCCCGCGCGACGGGGGTCAGGACCGGCCCGAAATGGCGCCGGAACCCCGCGAAGGGCCAGAAGAACCGCGCCAGCGGGTTCCACAGCGGCACGTCGTGATTGCCCGGCATGCAGATCACCGGCGCCTCAATCCGGTCCAGGAAGGCGCGGGCCTTGCGCATCTGCACCGGAAGCGCGCGGTGGGTGATGTCGCCGCCCACCACGACCAGATCGGGCCGCAGCGCGGCGATCCGCTCCAGCAGGGGGGCGATCAGGGCCTCGCGGTGAAAGCCGAAATGCAGGTCGGTCAGATGCAGGACGCGCGCCAAGGGATCACGCCTCGGGCCGGTCGGTCTTGTCGGTGCCGTCGCGCGGCAGCAGCACGCGCAGCCTGTCATGGCGGACCTCGAAGCGGAACGGGCTCTCCAAGGTGGTCTTCTCTCCGTCATGCGCCACCAGCTGACGCGGCTTGGGCGTCTCGATGGTCAGGCTGTCGGTCAGGATCAGGTCGAAATCATCGTCCTTGGCGCTTTTCCCCATCGCCATGCGCAGGGCCGAGCGCATCAGCGGCAGCGGGCGCTTCGCCTTGGCGATCAGGACGGCGAACTCACCCCGGCGGATCTCCTCCGCCCCCTCCAGACCAAAGCTGTCCAGCTGATAGGCGCTGCGGGCGACAAAGACCAGGGCGCTGGTATAGCGGCTCTCCTGCCCGTCCACCCGGGCCACCAGCTGCATGGGCCGACGCAGGCGGCGCAGCGCGACCAGCACCGACCAATAGGCCGCGATCCGCGACCGCCCCCAGCGGCGATAGATCCCCTCCCGCGTCTTCAGGATCTGCGGATAGGCGCCCAGGCTGACGTTGTTCAGAAAGATCAGGCCGTTGACATCGCCGACATCGGCCGTCTCGACCCGCGCGTCCAAGATCGTGTCCAGCGC